>JBDTZQ010000089.1:0-12381 GCA_040005035.1 Betaproteobacteria bacterium
CCTTCCGCTATGTGCTGAATCAACCGCTCGGTTGGACCGAGGAAGTGACGGTGCTCTGCTGGGTGTGGGTCGTGCTGTGGTGCGCGGCGTTCGTACTCTCGGACCACGAGGAAATCCGCTTCGACATCCTCTACACGATGGCGTCTCCCCGGGTACGCCGACTGTTTACGGCCGTGTCCAGTATCGGCTTTGTCATTCTGCTGCTGATATCGCTGCCCGCGACCTGGAACTACGTGACGTTCATGAAGCGGGAGCACACCGCCTATCTGCACATGCGGCTCGACGTGATGTATTCCGTGTACATCATCTTCGTGCTCGCGTGCCTCGTCCGGCATGTGGATATCGCATGGCGAGCCGTGGTTGGCCGGCCGCAGGCCGACGAGGACGCAACCGAAGTCAATCTGGTCTAGCCATGCCCAGCCATTTCACGCTCTGCATTATTGTTCTGCTGGTGCTGGCGATCCTGGGCCTGCCGATCGGCCTGTCGATGATCGCCGCGTCGGTCTTCTACTTCATCCTGGCCGGCCTCGACCTCGGCACGGCGGCGGAACAGATCCTGAACGGCCTTTTCAACAGCTACGTCCTGCTCGCGGTCCCGCTGTTCATCCTCGCTGCCGATCTGATGAACACCGGCAGCCTAACCGACCGGCTGCTGAAATTCTGCCTCGTGCTCGTCGGCCGATTCCGTGGAGGCCTGGGGCACGTCAACGTGGTGGCCAATATCATTTTCGCGGGTATGTCCGGGTCGGCGATCGCGGACGCCGTGGGCGTCGGCAGGGTGATTATCGGAATGATGACTCGCGGTGGCAGCTATCCGATCGCTTACGCTGGCGCGATCACCGCATCCGCCGCCATCATCGGACCGATCATTCCGCCGTCGATCCCGATGGTTATTTATGCACTGGTGTCGGACACGTCGATCGGTTATCTCTTCCTGGGTGGCGTGATCCCGGGACTCCTGCTTGGGCTCGCTTTCATGATCACCAACACGGTGATCGCGCGGCGCAGGAACTATCCGGTCGAGCCGCCGGTGCCTTTGCGCGAGATTCCGCGAATCGCGCTCGAGGCGTTTCCGGCATTGATGCTGCCGGTCGTGCTGCTGTTCGGCATCTATGGCGGCGTCATGACCCCGACCGAGGGCGCCGCCGCCGCCGCTGCCTACGCGTTGCTCGCCTCGTGGCTCATCTATCGGGCGATGACATGGAAACAGCTCTACGGCGTGCTTCTCTCCAGCGCCAAGGCGACGACGTCGGTCGGCATGTTGATTGCGGGGGCATTGGTATTCAACTATGTCGTCACGATTGAGAAGGTACCGCTGTCGGTTCAGGCCTTCATCGGCGGATTCCAGCTGACGCCCTTGATGTTCCTGTTGCTCGTGAACGCGATCTTGCTGGTGCTCGGATGCCTGCTCGAGGGTTCCACGATCCTGCTGGTCATCATTCCCATTATGATCCCGACAGCCAAGGCGCTCGGGATCGACATGGTCCACTTCGGCGTCGTCGTCGTCGTCAACATCATGATCGGACTGCTGACACCTCCGTTCGGGCTGCTGCTGTTCGTCGTCGCGAACATGACCAAGCAACCGCTGATGGCGATCGTGCGGGAGGCGCTTCCGTTCATCCTGATGGCGCTTGTCGTGCTGGCGATCATCACACTGGTGCCGGAGACCATCCTTTGGCTGCCTCGGCTGATGGGCTACAAACACTAGGCGCCACACTGACGCGGTACAACGGACGAAATCCATGACCAAGCCGATCTACATCCTGAATGGCCCCAATCTCAATCGCCTCGGCAAGCGCGAGCCCGAGATCTACGGCACGACGACCCTTGCGCAGATCGAGTCGCAGTGCAGGGAAGAAGCAGGCAGCGTGCCGATCGAGTTCCGCCAGTCCAACAGTGAAGCGCAGCTCATCGACTGGATCCACGAGGCGATCGACGCGGCGGCGGGAATCGTCATCAATCCGGCGGCGTTTTCGTTCACGTCGTTGGCGATCCTCGACGCGCTGAAGATGTTTCCCGGTCCGATCATCGAAGTCCACATCACGAACATCCATCGACGCGAAGAGATGTATCACCATTCCTATGTGTCCAAGGTGGCGACGGCGGTTATCGCCGGATTGGGCCCCGGCGGATACCGCGCCGCGATCCACGCGCTGCGCGAGATGACGGGCCCGGCTAGATCGTGACCTCCGTGGTCACAGTCAGCGTGGGCAATGCCGCTTTGCCATCCAACGCCGACGGCGAGCATCTGGTCCGCGGCGTGGTCGCGGCGCGCGCGAACCAGAACCGGACAACCCGCGATGTCGAAAGGTCGAGCGTGCTCTGTGCTCACCTCGGGCCAACGCCTTGTCGCGACCGCTCAGGAGCTGGCACGCGCCGGGCTGCGCCGTGCACTACGCCGCGCGCTTGCGCCGGCCACGCTTGGCCGCCTCGAGCACGGGCTTGGCCACGGCCTTGGTCGGCGGCTTGGACGCATTGCTGCCGCCTTTTTTCGACTTCGCCGCGAGCAGATCGAGCGCCTGATCGAGGGTAAGCGAATCGAGCTGGTCGGGATCGGGCACCGTGGCGTTGATCGCACCATGCTTCACATACGGGCCGTAGCGCCCGCTGTGCAGCTCGACCGGTTTCTTGTCCCTGGGATGGCTGCCGAGAATGCGCAACGCCGCAACGGTCCCCGCGGTGGCTCCCGCGCGTCCGCCGCGCCCCTTGCCCGGCGCCTTCGCCTGGAACTCGAAGCCGATCTTGCCATCAGGCTGGCGCACCAGAAATGCAGAAAACGGTCGTCGCGTGCGTGACGAGACGAACGGCAGCAGGTCGGTCTTGCCGTCGGCGAGGAGCTTGTGCATTTGCGCGCGCTCGATGGGCCGCTGCAGGATGACGCGTCCGGAGCGGAAGTCGCAGGTCTTGTCCGGACCGACCGCCTTTTCGCACACGTACGCCGCCGGCAGCTCGAACACTCGCGAGCCGCACTTGGGACACGGTCCGAGCGGCTCCTGGAGGCTAAAGTCGGGCGCTTCGCCATCGCTGCCTTCACCCTGGCCGTCGCCGAAGTCGAACTGGACCTCGTAGGCGTCGTTGAGCTTGAGCGTCGCCGCGAACGGACGCCCGAGCTTGCTGCGAAAACCTTCGAGCGGCCCGACCTGGCGGTGCGTGAGCAGCGCCTCGGCTTCCGGAATCTCGAGCTGGCGTCCGGCGATGATTTTCCACATGCCGAAGTCGCACGCCTGGCACTGGAATTTCTTGTAGTTCTCGTGGACCTCGCCGCCGCACTTGGGACAGCGCGCCTGCAGCGTCGCGAAATCGCCCGGGATCGTGTCGCTTTCGAAATTCTTCGCTTGGCCGACGATATGCTGCGTCATCTCGACGATCTCGTGCATGAATTGCGAGCGCTTGAGCTTGCCGTGCTCCATCTGCGCGAGCTTGAACTCCCACTCCGCGGTGAGCTCGGGCGAGAACAGCTCCGGAACGCCCAATCCGTGCAGCAGCGTCATCAGCGAGAACGCCTTCGCGGTGGGCGTGAGCTCACGACCGTCCCGATGCACGTATTTTTCCAGGATCAGCCCTTCGATGATCTGGGCGCGCGTCGCCGGCGTGCCCAGACCTTTTTCGCGCATCGCTTCGCGCAGCTCGTCGTCCTCGATCGTCTTGCCCGCGCCTTCCATCGCCGAGAGCAGCGTGGCTTCGGTGTAGCGCGCCGGCGGCTTCGTGTTGTTGGACACCGACTCGACCTTCAGCGTGGCGACCTTCTCGTTGGGCTGCACCGGCGCGAGCGTGGCGTCGGCGTCGGTCTGCGCCTCCTTGCCGTAGACGGCGAGCCATCCCGGCGTGACCAATACCTTGCCCTCGGTCTTGAAGGGCTCTTCGGCGACGCGTGTGATGCGCGTGGTGAGCAGGTATTCGGCACTTGGATAAAACACCGCGAGGAAGCGCTTCACCACCAGATCGTAGAGCTTGGACTCGAGCTCGTTGAGGCTCTTCGGGTGCTGCAATGTCGGGATGATCGCGAAGTGGTCCGAGATCTTGCTGTTGTCGAAGATGCGCTTGTTGGGCTTCACCCACTTGTTCTTGAGCACCTGCCCCGCGAAAACCGAATAGGCGTTGGACTGGCGCAGCGACTCCATGGTCGACTTGACGGTCGCCAGATAGTCCTCGGGAAGCGCGCGCGAATCGGTGCGCGGGTACGTCAGGACCTTGTGCTTTTCGTATAGCGCCTGCGCCAGCGACAGCGTGGTGCGCGCGGACAGGCCGAAGCGGCCGTTCGCTTCGCGCTGCAGGCTGGTCAGATCGTAGAGCAGCGGCGCGGCCTGCGTCGACGGCTTGGTCTCTTCGGTGACGATGCCGGGCTTGCCCGCGCATTTCGCCGCCAGCGCCGTCGCCCGCGACTCGTCCCAGAGCCGATCGGCACGCGCGTCGGGATCGTCGTCGGGCTTCCTGAACTTTTCGTCGAACCAGCGGCCCGGATACTCCCCGCCCGCTGCGCGGAATGTCGCTTGCACTTCCCAATAGGGACGCGATTTGAACGCGCGGATCTTCGCCTCGCGGTCGACCATGATCGCCAAGGTCGGCGTCTGCACGCGTCCCACGGTGGTGAGCTGGAATCCGCCCGAGCGGGAATTGAACGCGGTCATGGCGCGGGTGCCGTTGATGCCGACCAGCCAGTCGGATTCGGAACGGCACACCGCAGCGTCGGCAAGCGGGCGCATGGCTTCGTCGGTGCGCAGTTGTTCGAATCCGTCCCGGATCGCCGCCGGCGTCATCGACTGCAGCCACAGCCTGCGCACGGGTTTGCTGGTTCCGGCGAATTGAGCGATGTTGCGAAAGATGAGCTCGCCTTCGCGGCCGGCATCGCACGCGTTGATCAGCGCGGACACGTCCTTGCGCTTGAGCAATTTCAGAAGGAGCTTGAGGCGCGACTCGTTTTTCTCGATCGGCTTCAAGGCGAACTTGGAAGGAATCGCGGGCAGGTGCGCGAACGTCCACTTGCCGCGCTTGACCTCTTCCTCCTCGGGCATGCCGATCTCGAGCAAGTGGCCGACCGCCGACGAGAGCACGTGTGAATCGCTCTCGAAATAGTCGTCGTGGCGGGCGAAGCCGCCGAGCGCGCGCGCGATGTCGGCGGCGACGGAAGGCTTCTCGGCGATGATCAGGCTTTTGGCCATGCAGGCTTCATGGTTATGGACGGCTGGGGAGGGCAGATGATAAGCAAGGCCCTCGACCGGGGCAAGGCAACGTTTGACCGAGGATCTCTTCAGCGCACGTGGGGCCGCACACGAGCGAGTCAATCCAACCGCTGATAAAGCCCGCCCGGCAGACTCTCAACCTCGCCCGCAAGTTCCAATTCGACCAGAGCGATGCTCACGGCGTCGGCGGCGAGGCCGCAGCGCTGCACCAGCGCGTCGACTCCGCCTGGATCGTGGCCCAGCGCGGACAGCACGCGCGCCGCATTGCCTTCGAGCGCGGCGCCCGCGAACGCCGCTGGCGTGGCGCTGGGGAGCCCGGCGAGGTGCCATTCCTCGAGCACGTCCTGCGCTGACTCGACCAGCTTGGCGCCGTCCTTGATGAGACGGTGGCTGCCCTTTGAAAAGGGCGAGTGGATCGAGCCGGGAATCGCGAACACGTCGCGCCCCTGCTCCGCCGCGAAGCGCGCGGTGATGAGCGATCCGCTGGCCAGCGTTGCCTCGATGACCAGGACTCCGCGTGCCAGGCCGCTGATCAGCCGGTTGCGACGGGGGAAGTTGCCCGGAAGCGGCGGCGTGCCCAGCGAAAATTCGGAGACGATGCCGCCCTGTTCCGCGAGACGGTGCGCCAGGTCGCGATTGCGCGCCGGGTAGACGCGGTCGATGCCGGTGCCGACCACGGCGAGGCTGCGCCCGGCCGCAGCGAGCCCGCCGCGATGCGCCGCAGCGTCGATGCCCAGCGCCAGTCCGCTCACGATGGTGAGACCCGCTGCCGAGAGCGCGGTGGCGAACGCTTCCGCGGTTTCGCGACCTTGCGCCGTGGCGTTGCGGCTGCCGACGATCGCCAGGGCAGGGCGGTTGAGAAGCTCCGGGTCGCCGCGATAGAACAGCACCGGCGGCGGGTCGGTGATCGTGAGCAGCGCCTGCGGGTAGTGCGCGTCGTCCCACGCGATCAGCGCATTGCCCGAACCGCGCAGCCATTCCAGCGTGAATGCGAGTGCGGCCGGCTCGGGACCGTGAGCGATGCGCGCGGCCACGCTCGCGGGAACGTGTGCCCCAAGCGCCGATCGCGACGAGCGGAGCACTTCCTCGGGTCCGCCCAGCGCCTTGAGCAGCGCCACCAGCGAGCGCGCAGGGACCTGCGGCAGCAGTTGCAGCGACGCCCAAGCCTCGACGCGAGCGTCGACCTCCATCGGGCGCGGGTGGGAAGCCTAGGGAGTGCGCACCATGTCGCCCACCACGACCGGCTCGGAGGTGTTGAGCAGGATCGCGTAGGAGACGCGATCGAACACGCGAAAGACGAACATGAGCCCGGAACGCTCCGGGGCGATGTTGAGATACTTCGTCGGCGGGACGATGATGTGCGTGGATTCCCACAGCCTGGAGAATATCTCGGGCCCATCGTAGGGCCGAGGGTCGGCGATCACCGGCAGCGGATGGTAGACCGCGAGCACGTTGCCTACCTCGAGCCCGTCGCGCGCCCCGCGATCCAGTATGACGGTGAAGCCGCGCCCACCTTCGGCGCCGCCTCCGTAGAGCTCGATGATGCGCCCGTCGACCTGGGTATCCGGGGCATGCGGAACGTAGTTCACGAGAGTCTCGCGCGGCGCCGGAACCAACAGGTCGTTGAGAATGATTTCTTCGCGCGCGCGGGTGATCTGCATCCGGCTCACCTCGCCGAAGCGGTCGACGCGGGCGGTGCCGAGATAGCGCATTTCGTAGCCGAGGGTTTCGTTGCTGTCGAACGAGCGCAGCGTCCTGCCCGGTCGATAGATGTACCACTCGGTGCCGAGCTTCTCGTCGATGCCGATGGCGTAGACGAAATCGCCTTCGCCGCGGACCACGCGGGCGTCGCGCGCGGCGATGATCTGGGCGGCGCCGGGCAGACCCTCGACTCCGGTGATGATCGGCTGCGTGAGATACGGGGCGAGATCGCCCGGCGGAATGCTCGGAATCGCCTCGGCCTCGAGGGAGTCTATGCGCACGCTCGGCGTCACCCGAACGTACCGATCTCCGCGGTCGCCGGTAACGCCGCGCTCGCCGGGACGGGATACCGAAAGGCGCCACTGCCCATCGACCTGATCGAGCGCGACCACGTCGCCTGGATAGATCCAGTGCGGGTTCTTGATCTGCTCCCGGTTCATGCGCCAGACTTCGGGCCAGCGCCACGGCTGCTTCAGGAATTTGCCGGAGATGCCCCAGAGCGTGTCGCCTTTCTGGACGGTGTAGCGGTCGGGGCGGTTCTCCTGGAGCTGGATATCCTGGGCGCGCACTGGCGCGGCCGCGAGCAGCAACGGAAGGCATGCCGAGAGCAGCAGGGTCGCTGTGATAGACTTTAGGCGCATTGGGCCTCTCCGCAACATGGCTCGGCGCACAGGTTGCAAATCGACCTTCGATCGACTTGCAAACGTCCTAAAGCGCCGCAAAATAAGGGCTTAAGAGGCATTCTGCATCCCGAGTATCCATTTTGCAAGCATTTATGGCGCGCCTGGTCATTCTCGAATACCCGGACCCCCGTCTCAGGAAGGTTGCCGCCCCGGTCGGAGCGGTCGGCCCGGAGGTCGAGAAGCTGGTCCGCGACATGGCGGAAACCATGTATGCCGCGCCCGGCATCGGACTCGCGGCGACACAAGTTGATGTCCACAAGCGGGTCATCGTGATCGATATCAGCGAGACACGCGACCAGTTGCACGTCTTCATCAATCCGAAAATCATCGCCTCCGACGGCGATGCCGAGTGCGAAGAGGGTTGCCTGTCCGTTCCGGGCTACTACGAGCGCGTGACTCGCGCCGCAAGGGTGACGGTGCGCGCTCTCAACGAGCGCGGCGAGACTTTCGAGCTAACCGCCGAGGCGACGATGGCCATGTGCATCCAGCACGAGATGGACCACCTGCTGGGCAAGGTCTTCGTCGACTATCTCTCGCCGCTCAAGCGGGCGCGGCTGGCGGCGCGACTCCGCAAGAAGCAGCGACTCGCCGGCTAGGGCCCGTGGTGGATGCATTCCGACTCGGGTTCGCCGGCACGCCGGCGTTCGCGGCGGCGGCGCTCGACGCGATCGTCGAGGCGGGTTTTGACGTCGCGAGCGTGCTGACGCGGCCCGATGCGGCCAAGGGTCGCGGCCTTCAGGTCGCCTTTTCTCCGGTCAAGGCGCGCGCGCAAGCGTTGTCGCTGCCGATCTCGCAACCGCCGCGCCTGCGCGACGCGGCGACCGCGAGCGCGCTGCGCGAGATTGCGCTCGACGTGCTCGTCGTGGCGGCCTATGGGCAGATCGTTCCGCCGGAGCTGCTGGGATGGCCGCGCCACGGCTGCATCAATATCCATGCGTCGCTGCTGCCGCGATGGCGCGGCGCCGCCCCGGTCGTCCGCGCGATCCTCGCCGGCGACGAACGCTCCGGCATTACGATCATGCGCATGGACGAGGGGCTGGACACCGGGCCGATCATCGCAATGCGGCCGCACCTCATCGCGAAGCACGATACCGCGGCAACCTTGCACGATGCGCTGGCCGATCTCGGCGCGTCGATGATCGTCGAGACGCTCCGGACCCTGCGCCGCGACGGCCGGTTGGACACGACGCCGCAATCGCCGGACGGCGCGACCTACGCACAGAAGGTCATGCGTGCCGAGGCGACGATCGACTGGCGCGACAGTGCGACATCGATCGAGCGACGCATTCGCGCATTCGACCCGTTTCCAGGTGCGCAGACAACGCTGCACGGAGCGGTGATGAAACTGTGGAGCGCTGACGTCGTGTCCGGCAGGTTCGACGAGCCCGGACGGATCGTGCAGGCGGGCGCCGACGGCATCGTCGTCGCCTGCGGCGAGGACGCGCTCCGGGTCCGCGAGCTGCAGCAGGCCGGCGCGAAACGGCTCTCCGTCTCGGCGTTCGTCGCCGGCCACGCGATCCCCAGCGGCACGCTTCTGGGCGCCTGAGCGGAGGTCCACTGGAGGCGATCGGAGCAGCGCGGGAAAGCGGAGCCGCCGACGCCATGGAGCAGTCGCAGCGGCTGGCAGCGAAGGCCGTGCGCCGCGTTCTGGCCGGCTCGCCCATGTCCGCGGCGCTGCCGGTCGACGCGGCCCTTCCGGCAGACTCGCGTGCGCTGGTGCACGACCTGGTTTACGGAACACTGCGCCACTGGGGCCAGGTGCGCGGCATCGTGCATACGCTCGTGGAGCGCACGTTGACCGACGCGAGCGTCGAATCGCTGCTCTGGGTCGCGCTCTATCAGCTGCTTCACACGAGTACGGCGCCGCACACCGTCGTCGACTCCGCGGTCCGCGCGACGGGACGCCTGAAAAAGTCATCTGCGCGCGGCCTCACTAACGCGATCCTGCGAAATTTCCTGCGTCGGCGAGACGCGATACTCGGCGCAATCGGGGTCGAGGACGAGGCGAGGTATTCATATCCGCGCTGGTGGATCGAGCGCGTGCGCGCCGAATACGGCGAACGCGCGACGGCGCTGCTGGACCGCGGCAACGCGCGCGCGCCGCTTACGCTGCGCGTCAACCCCCGTGTCACGACCCGTGCCGCGTTCGTCGAAGCGTTGAAAGCCGCCGGTCACTCTGCGCGGCCCATCGGCGTGGCGGGTGTGATCCTCGGCGCCGCCGCCCCGGTCACCGGGCTCCCGGGATTCGACGAGGGAGCGTTTTCGGTCCAGGACGCCGGCGCGCAGCTTGCCGCGCCGCTGCTCGAGGTGCGCGACGGGATGCGCGTGCTCGATGCCTGCGCCGCACCTGGCGGCAAGACCACGCACCTCTTGGAACTCGCAAGCGTCGAACTGCTCGCGCTCGACGCCGATGCGTCGAGAATCGACCGCGTGACGCAGAATCTGTCGCGGCTGCATCTTGCCGCGCGCGTCGCGGTCGCCGACGCCGCGCGGCCCGCGGACTGGTGGGACGGCATCGGATTCGATCGCGTGCTTCTCGACGTTCCCTGTACCGCCTCCGGTGTCGTGCGCCGCCATCCCGATGCGAAATGGCTTCGCCGCGAAGGCGACATTGCAACATTCGGCGAGCAGCAGCGCCGCCTTCTGCACGCGCTGTGGGCATGCGTGGCGCCCGGCGGCATCGTGCTCTACGCAACCTGCTCGATTTTCAGCGCTGAGAACGACGAGCAGGTCGGGGCATTCCTGCGCGGTCAACCCGACGCGGTGCGCCTGCCGCTGGCGCTGCCGCCGGGATTTGATGCCGTCGAGGGGCAACTCTTGCCATCGGGCCCCGGCGCAGAGCACAATCACGACGGGTTTTTCTACGCCCTTCTCCAGAAAAAGTGAGCCCGGACCGCGCGACGCGCTTCCCGTGGCACGCCGCCGAGGCCACTCTGCTTCCCCCTCAGCTCCCGCGACTGCGCCTCTTGCTCGCCATGCTTCTGCTGCTGTTCGCCGCAGGTGCGCGCGCCGACACGATCACGGTGAAGTCCGCCGAGCTGCTCACCGAAGAAGACGGCTACGTGCTCAATGCGCAGTTCGAGTTCGCGTTCAATCCCACGCTCGAGGAAGCGCTGCAAAAAGGTATCTCGCTGTACTTCTTGCTCGAATTCGAGCTCACCCGCCCGCGTTGGTACTGGGTCGATGAGAAGGTGGCTTCGCTGTCGGTTCCGTATCGACTGTCGTATACGCCGCTGACGCGTCAATACCGTCTCGGCAGCGGGCTGCTCTCGCAGCCCTTCGACTCGCTCGAGGAAGTGGCACGCATTCTCGGACGCGTGGTCTCGCGGACCGTGCTGCCGCGCGACGCGATGACCAAGGGCGCTCGCTACGACGCCGCTATCCGCCTGCGACTCGATGCGACGCAGCTTCCCAAGCCGTTTCAGATCGACGCCCTGACCTCGCGCGACTGGTCGTTGCAGTCGGAATGGTACCGCTGGAGCTTCACGCCGTGACCAGGCTCCTCTCCCCTCGCAAGATCCGCTATTTCCTCGTCGCGTGCGCCGGACTCGGCGTCGTGTTCCTGTTCCTCTTGGCGACCGCAAGCGCCAACACGGCGCTGTTCGCACGAAACTACAACGTGCTGCTGGTGCTCAATATCGCGATGGTGTTGCTGCTCATGCTGCTGGTGGGTTATCAACTCTGGCGATTGCGCAGGAACCTCAAGGCCGGCGTGTTCGGCTCACGCCTGGCGGTTCGCTTGGTCCTGTTGTTCGCGCTGGTCGCCGTCGTTCCGGGCGCGCTGCTCTATGGCGTGTCGGTTCAGTTCCTCGGCTCGAGCATCGAGTCCTGGTTCGATGTCCGTGTCGATCGCGCGCTCGAAGGCGGATTGAACCTCGGACGAAGCGCGCTCGATTCGCTGCTCAAGGAAACGACGAACAAGGCCACGCAAGTCGCCCTGGCTTTGCAGGAGTCCGAGCCTGGCGGCGTCGCCGCGCGATTGAGCCGCGCCAGCGAGCAATCCGGCGTGTACGAGGCGGCGCTGTTCTCGACGTCGGGCGCGGTGCTCGCGATCGCGGGAACGTCGGGGTCGCTGGCTCCGCAAACGCCGCCCGCTGAAGCACTGCGCCGCGCGCGGCTGCAGCAGACCTATTCCAAGATCGAGCAACTGCCCGATCAGGGACTGATGTCGCGCGTCGTCGTGCCTGTCAACGGCGCTGATCCGCAGAATCCATTGCGACTGCTGCAAGTCGTCGAGCCTGTGTCCAAGCAGCTGCAGGCGGATGCGGAGAAAGTGCAGGCAGGATTCAACGACTACCAGGAGATATCGTTCTCGCGCGCTGCGCTCAAGCGCCTCTACGCGCTCACGCTCACGCTGACACTGCTGCTGGCCTTATTTTCGGCGCTCGGCTTCGCGGTCGTGCTCTCCGAGCAGTTCAGTCGTCCGCTCGGCCTCCTCGCAGAAGGTACGCGCGCGGTGGCGCAAGGCGATTTCAGCCGTCGTCATCCGGTGCAGAGCCGCGACGAGCTCGGGGTGCTCACCGAGTCGTTCAACACGATGACCGCGCAACTCGCCGACGCCCAGCAAAAAGCCGAAGAAAGCCGGCACGCGATCGAGACTACCCGCGCGTACCTGGAGAGCATTCTCGCCAACCTTTCCGCGGGCGTGCTTGCCTTCGACAGCGCGTTCCGCCTGCGCACCGCCAATCCCAGCGCGGCGGTCATCCTGCAGCAGCCGCTCGCCGATCTCATCGGCGTGACACTGGTCGACTGGCAGGCGCGGCTGCCGGCGCTTGGCAGGTTCGCCGAATTCGTCGAGGAGAGTTTCGCGACCGGTC
>JBDTZQ010000090.1:0-12188 GCA_040005035.1 Betaproteobacteria bacterium
ACTTCACCAAGTCGGGCCGCGCCTGGCAGGTGCTGATGTCGGCGGAGCCGCAGTATCGCAGTCGCCCCGACGACATCGGTGCGATCTTCGTGCGCTCGACCAAGGGCGAGATGATTCCCCTGTCCTCGCTTGCCACCGTGACCTACACCTCGGGACCCGACGCGCTGGACCGCTTTAACAACCTGCCTGCGGTCAAGCTGCTGGGCTCGGGCGCGCCCGGCGTGAGCTCGGGCGACGCCATCGCGCGCATGGAGCAGATCGCCCGGGAAGTGCTGCCGGCGGACTTCAGCTATGACTGGGGAGGCACCTCGTATCAGGAAAAGAAATCCAGCGGCGCGTCGACGTTCGCGCTGGGCCTTGCCGTGGTCATGGTGTTTCTGATCCTCGCCGCGCAATACGAGAAGCTCTCGCTGCCGCTGTCGGTGCTGCTCGCGTTGCCCTTCGGAACGTTCGGCGCGCTCGCGGCCACCTGGCTGCGCGGCATGACCAACGACGTGTATTTCCAGATCGGCCTGGTCACGCTGCTGGGGCTGGCTGCGAAGAACGCCATTCTTATCGTCGAGTTCGCGGTGCTCAAGAACCACGAGGGATTGTCGCCGTCGGCGGCCGCGATCGAAGCTGCGCGCCTTCGCTTCCGGCCGATCCTGATGACGTCGCTGGCATTCATCCTCGGGGTGCTGCCGCTCGCGATCTCGACCGGAGCCGGCGCGGCGGCGCGGCGCGCCACCGGGACCGGCGTCATGGGCGGCATGCTGGCAGCGACTTTTCTCGCGGTGTTCTTCGTGCCGCTGTTCTACCGCGCGATCGTCGAGCGCCGCCTCGTCGAGCGTCGCAGCCACGACGAACTGCTCGACGAAGTCCGGCATCTGCAGACGTCAAGCCACGGCCTGCACCGCACGCCCGGACATCCTCCTATGAGTGCCGACGAGGCGTCCCGAGGGACAAATCCTCCCCTACCGGGGCGCGGCGAAGCGGGGGGACGTTCCGTCAAGCCTGGAGACGAACTTGCGTAAACTGACCCTCACGATGCTATTCGCGGCCGCGCTCGCCGGCTGCACCACCACGCCCATCGCCCCGCCGCCGCTCGATCTTCCGAAGACGGGCGCGTACGACCCCGCGCTCGAGCGCTGGTGGACCGCGTTCAACGATCCGGTGCTCACCGCGCTGATCGACGAGGCGCTCGCGCAGAACCTCGATCTCGCCGCGGCGATCACGCGCGTCGACCAGGCGCGCGCGCAGTACAAGATCGTGCAGTTCGCGCAATATCCTGACGTTAACGTCGGCGCCAACGCGGCGCGCAGCCGGCAGAGCACGGTAGGCAACATCGTCCTGCCTCCTGGCACGCCGGCGATCGCCAACGACTTTCGCGTCGGGCTCAATGCCTCCTACGAGCTCGACCTGTGGGGCAAGTACCGCACCGCTACCGCGGCCGCGCAAAACGACCTCCTGGCCACGCAGTACGCGCGCGAAACCGTGCGCACCGTCGTCGCCGCCGAAGTCGCCCGCGCGTATTTCCGTCTGCTCGCGTCTGACGCCCAGCTCTCCGTGCTCAACGACACGCTTCGCATTCGCACCGAAACCGTCAGCCTTCAGCAGGACCGCTTCGATGCCGGGGTGATCGGCGAGTTCGACCTTGCCACGGCGCAGGCCGAGCGCGCCGCGGTCGCCTCCGACGTCGCCGTGGCGGTGCGCCTCGTCAGCGAGAACCAGTCGGCGCTCGCGGTGCTGCTCGGGCGCTCGCCGCGTGAAGTGTTCGAGCCCAAGTTCGATCGCGACCTCCGGATGGTGTGGCTGGTGACGGTGCCGACGCTGCCGCCGGAGCTGCCCTCCGACATGCTGTCGCGCCGCCCCGACATTCGCGACGCGGAGCTGCGTCTCGCCGCGGCCAACCAGCGCATCGACGTGGCGCGTGCCGACTATTTCCCGTCGATCTCGCTCACCGGCGCGTTCGGCTCCGAATCGGGGGTGCTGAAGAGCCTGTTCAGCGGACCGGCGATGATCTGGAGCATCGGTGCCGGGCTTATCCAGCCGCTGGTTGGCCTGGCGCTGGTCACCGACAACGTCGAGCTCAAGACCGCGCAGCGCGACGAAACGGTGGTGTTCTATCGACAGACCGTGCAGGCCGCGTTCCGCGACGCGCACGACGCGCTGACCGCGAACCAGACCACGCGCGACGCATTGGCCGCGCAGACCGAGCGCAAGGATTTCCTGCAGAAGTCGCTCGAGCTCGCCGACCTGCGCTATCGCGCCGGCTACTCGGCGTACATCGAGGTGCTCGACGTGCAGCGCCAGCTTCTGCAGGCGCAGTCGCTGCAGATCGTCGCCGCGCGCAATGTGCGCCTGGCGGTGGTCGACGTCGCCAAGGCGCTGGGCGGCGGGTGGGATTACAAGACGGCCGTCGCAGGCCCCTGACGGTCGCGAAGGGCCTTCGACGCGCAGCTAAAGCGGGCGTCCTGAGGCGATCATTGCAGTGCCGGCTTGCGCAGGAAATCGTGACGATCGGCCGACCGCACGCGGACGTGCTTGACCTCGGTGTCGCGCGCCAGGGTCAGCGGCACTTCGACGCCGGCCGCACCGACGCTCCAGGTCTTGCGAAACAGGTCGGCGAGCCCGGACGCCCGCGCGCCGTCGACCTCCAGCACGACATCGCCCAGCCGCACGCCGGCGACTTCCGCCGGCGCGCCCTTGGCCAATCCACCGACCACCAGCTTGCCCTCGTTTTCCGCGGTGTACATGCCCAGCCATGGCCGTGTCGCCTGGCGGCTGCGTCCAAAGCGCAGCAGGTCGCCCAGGATGGGCTCGAGCAGGTCGATCGGAACGAACATGTTGCCCTGCACCGTGCTGCCGTGGATGGCTTCCTGCACGAACAGCGAGCCGACGCCGATCAGGCGCCCATCGCTCCCCACCAGCGCCGTGCCGCCCCACTGCGGATGCGGCGGCGCGGTGAACAGCGCCTCGTCGAGCAGGTACTCCCAGTAGCCGGCGAACTCGCGCTTGGCGAACACTCCCGCCTTGAGCGCGTGCGCCCGCCCCCCGTGCCCGATCACGAGCACGTCGGAGCCGACTTCGGCCGACGCCGACTCGCCGCGCACCAGCGCCGGCGCGGCGATGCGCCCCAGCGGCTGCACCAGCCCGAAGCCGGTGGCGAAATCGTAGGCCAGCGCATGACCGGCGATGACGCTGCCGTCGTGCGCGTGCAGCCAGATCGATTCGGCTTCGGTGATCAGGTAACCGATGGTCAGGATCAGGCCGTCCTCGCCGATCACGATGCCGTTGCCGACGCGCTCGGTGCCGAGCACCGACGCGGTGAATGCGTCCTCGGGGATCTCGGCCCGGATCAGCACCAGGGAGCGCAGTACCCCGCCGAGATCGAACGATACCTCGTCGGCCCGCGGCTGCAGGTCGCTCGGGAAGGACCATTCGTTAATCTCGGGCATCGTCATCCGCAGGTCGCGTCGATGCGACTCTCGCGCAAGTTTACGTCAGCGCCGGTGGCGCGTCACCGCGCCCGCGAGGCCGACGTCGCTGCGCGCGGCAGCAGCCGCGTCGGCTATGATGGCGGCGCACCTCTCGACGGCCCTTGCCCGCCGACGCCGACATGACGCTCGATCTCAATTCGCTGCTCAGCCAGTACGGCCTCCTGCTGGTGTTCGTCAACGTGCTGATCGAGCAGATCGGGCTGCCGATCCCGGCCTTGCCGACGCTGGTCGTCGCCGGCGCGCTGGGCGCGTCGGGCCAGCTTTCGCTCGTGGCGGTATTTCTCGTGGCGATGCTGGGGTGCATGATCGCCGATTCGATCTGGTACGCGATCGGCCGTCGTTACGGCAACGGTGTGATGAAGACGCTCTGCCGGATCTCGCTGACGCCGGATTCGTGCGTCAGCGACACGCAGGCGCGCTTCGAGCGCTGGGGCATGAACGCACTGGTGGTCGCCAAGTTCGTTCCAGGACTCTCGCTGATCGCGCCGCCGCTCGCCGGCGCGACGCGCATCAGGATTCCGTCGTTCCTGCTGTTCAACGGCATCGGCGCTGCGCTCTGGGTGCTCGCCGGCGTCGGCGGGGGCGCATTGTTCGGCCGCCAAGTGGAGTACGTCATTGCCCGCGTCCAGGAGTACGGGAGCACCGCAATCGGCTTCATCGTCGCGCTGTTCGCGGCGTACGTCGCCTGGAAGTGGTGGGAGCGCCACCGCTTCTACAAGAGGCTGCGCATGGCGCGCATCAGCGTCGACGAGCTCTACGCGCTCATGACTGCGGGCGCGCAGCCGATCGTGGTCGACGTTCGTTCGCCCACGGCGCGGGGGATGCAGCCAAGCCGCATCCCGGGAGCGCGCCACGTTCCGCTCGACGCGATGGAACAGCACGTTCGCGACCTGCCGCGTGATCGCGACATCGTGCTCTACTGCACGTGTCCGAACGAATCGTCGGCGGCGCACGCCGCGAAGCAGCTCATGAGGCACGGCTTCACCCGCGTGCGGCCGCTGTATGGCGGGCTCGACGCGTGGGTCGCCGCGGGCTACGCGGTGGAGGTTCTGCACGATCTCGGCAAGGTCTCCGCCGAAGCCACCGAGACCATGCAGGTCTAGCGGAAGAGAATGAACAAGGGCCGCATACTTGCCGAGGCGCTGCCGTACATCCGCGCCTATCACGGCAAGACGCTGGTGGTGCGCTTCGGCGGCAAGGCGATGACCGATCCCGCGCTCAAGGCCGGCTTTGCGCGCGACATCGCGCTCCTGCGACTGGTCGGAATGAAGCCCATCGTGGTTCATGGTGGCGGCTGGCGCGTCGATGAGCTCATGCAGCAGATGGGGATCGAGGCGCGACGACGCGACGGCGTGCGCGTCACCGACGAGCGCACGCTGACGGTGGTGGAGATGGCACTGGGCGAGCTCAACCAGGAGCTTACGGGCCTGATCAACCGTCACGGCGGGCGCGCCGTCGGCCTCGACGGGCAGGACGGGCGCTTCATCCGCGCCCGCCAGCGCGCGATCGAAGGCATGAGCGCGGATGACATCGGCTATGTCGGCGATGTCGACAGCATCGACACCGGTCTCATCGACCTTCTGCTGTCGCGCGAATTCGTACCGGTGATCATGCCCATCGGCGTCGGCGCGGACGGCACCGCGTATCACATCAACTCCGATCTGCTGGCGGGCAGGCTGGCGCGCGCGCTCAAGGCCGAAAAGCTGATCCTGATGACCAACATCGCCGGCGTGCACGACCGCGACGGCAAGCTCGCCTACATCATCACCGCGACCGAGGCCGACGGATTGCTGCGCGACGGCGTGGTGCAGGGTGGCATGGTGCCGCGAATGCGCGCGGCGCTCGACGCGGTGCGCGAAGGCGTGCGCTCGGTGCACATCATCGACGGCGGCGTGCCCAGCGCGCTGCTTTTGGAAGTGCTGACTGCGTCGGGCGTGGGCACCGCCGTGCGCTCGGACGGCGGGGCACATTTTTTCGAAGACAGCCGGACGTATCTGTTGGCCGAGTAAGCGCCGACCATGCAGGCATCGTTAGCAATGACTTTCGCATGGATGACCGGGTTGGCGCTCGCGCAGGTGCCGCCGTCGCCGCAGGAGACCGCCGCGTACACCGGCCTGCTGTCGGCAGCGGCCGGTGGCGACGTCGCTGCCATCGCGCGCCTCGCTTCCCTCGGCTACACGGTCGACCTGCGCGACGCTTCCGGACGTACTCCCTTGCACGTCGCCGCCTACGCCGGCAAGCACGACGCGATGCGCGCACTGGTGAAGGCGGGCGCCGATCCCAACGCGCTCGAGCGTGACCGCTACGACATCGTCACTATCGCATCCGTGGCGAACGACCTTCCCACGCTCAGGATGGCGTTGGAAATCGGCTGCCGCCCCGGCAACATCACGAGCCGTTACGACGGCACCGCGCTTATCGCTTCGGCGCACCTGGGCCACGTCGAGGTCGTGCGCGAACTGATCCGCGCCGGCGCACCCCTTGATCATGTGAACAACCTCGGTTGGACGGCGCTGATCGAATCAATCGTTCTCGGCGATGGCGGAGCGCGGCATACCGCAACACTCAAGTTGCTCGTCGATGCCGGCGCCGACGTAAACCTGGCCGACCGCAATGGAACGACCCCGCTGGCGCTCGCGCGCAGCAGAGGCTATGCAACGATGATCGTCCTGCTGGAAAAAAAGGCTGCCCGCTAGGAGGCTGACGTCATGACAGCACGAAACATACGCCGCTCATCGCCGGTGCGGCGACAGGTGCTCGGTGCGCTAGGCGCATTCGGCGCCGTCGCCGCTGCTCCCTTAACGGTGCGGGCGCTCGGCATCGCGGTCGCGAACGAGGCGCAGACGACGGCGAAAAACGTTGACGCCCCAGCGTGTGTGCTGACGCCGGCAGTCGGCGAAGGTCCCTATTTTGTCGACGAACGCCTGCACCGGTCCGATATTGCCGGCGGCTCGTCCGACGCAGGCGTACGCGACGGCGTGCCCCTCGCGCTCAAGATCCACCTGAGCAGCGTAAGGGACAGGAGCTGTCGCCCGATTGCCGGGGTACAGGTCGACGTGTGGCACGCCAGCGCCATCGGCCAGTACTCGGACGAGCCCGCCGGATTTGGGCAGGCCAGCACCCAGGGCCAGACGTGGCTTCGCGGATATCAGATCAGCGATGCCAGCGGCAATGTCGTGTTCAACACGATCTATCCCGGTTGGTACCCCGGCCGTCCCGTTCACATCCACGTCAAGGCACGCCTCTTCAGCGCGTCAGGCAAAACCGCTTACGAATTCACCTCGCAGCTGTTTTTCGATGACGCGGTGAACGACTTGGTGATGGCGCTGCCGACCTACAATACACGCGGGTCGCGCGGTACCCGCAACGCCAACGAAGGTATCCGCGACGACCACCACAGTCTGCTCGCCCGGGTGACGCCGATGCCCAATGGAGCTCGCGGATATCTGGCCACGGCGTCGCTGGGTCTCAGTCTCGGCCCGACGGAAAGAACGGTCGTGCGCTGAGCTTTTCACCTTGGCGAACCGGACGGAGCTTGTTTCGGTTACGCAACGACCTCGTCGCCCACACCCACCCCTTGTCCTGGTCAGTCCGGGGCGGACACCGTATCGATTGCGAGCGGAATCGTGAAAGCGAAGGTCGAGCCCTTGCCCGGCTCGCTCTCGACGCGGATCGCTCCGCCGTGCAGTTCGACGAATTTGCGCGAGATCGCGAGCCCCAGGCCGGTGCCTTCGACTCTTTTCGACGCGGAGCCGACCTGACGGAATTCCTCGAACACGGTGGCCTGGTCCTCGAGCGCGATGCCCACGCCGGTGTCGGCGACCGAGATCTCGACGCAGTCGCCGCGCTTCGCGGCGCGCACGTCGATGCGGCCGCCCTCGGAAGTGAACTTCAGCGCGTTCGACAACAGGTTCAACAGCACCTGCTTCACCTTGCGCTCGTCGGCGCGAATCTCGCCCAGCTTTTCATCGATCACGCAGGAAAGCGTGATATCGCGGCGATGCGCGCGCTCGCGCATGAGCATGATCGTATTTTCGATCGCCGCGGACAGGTGGAAGTCGCTGACGTTGAGCTCCATGCGGCCGGCCTCGATCTTCGACAGGTCGAGGATGTCGTTGATCAGCGAAAGCAGGTGCCGCGCCGAGTCGAGGATGTCGCCGAGGTATTCCTCCTGCTTGTCGTTGATCTCCCCGAACATGCGCTCGGCCAGGACCTCCGAGAAGCCGATGATGGCGTTGAGCGGCGTGCGCAGCTCGTGCGACATGTTGGCCAGGAACTCGCTCTTGTGCTGGCTTGCCACCTCGAGCTGGCGGCTCTTGTCGGCGATCTCGTGGAACAGCCGCGCGTTCTGGATGGCCAGCGCGGACTGCGAGGCGAAGGTCTTGAGCAGTTCGCTCACCTGCGGCGCGAACTCGCCGGCGCTCTTGCAATTGACGACGAGGCCGCCGAGCAGGTGGTTCTCGCGCAGCAGCGGTATCGCCAGCAGCGACCTGTAGCCGAGGCGCACCAGCGTGTCACGGACATGGCTTTGATAGCTGCCGGCGTCGACGATATCGGGCACCTGGACCGGCTCGAAGGTGACGGCGAGTCGCCCGAGCGCGCCTTCTCCCTTGTGAATTGGGTCGGCGCGCAAGGCGTCCACCAGCTCGTCGGGCAGGGAGTGCGATGTGCGCAGGTAGAACCTCTCGTGCACCTCATCGTATTCGTAGATGGCCGTCCCATCCATGCCGGCGAGCTCGTTCGCTCGCGCCACGATCGTGCTCAGCACGGTCTGGACATCGAGTGTTGAGCTGACCGCCTGACCAACCTCGCCCAGAGCCTTCAGCTCGCCGACCGAGCGCGACAATTCGGCGGTCCGCGCCTCGAGCTCGGTGAACAGCTGGACGTTGCGGATCGCGATCACCGCCTGGTCGGCGAAAGTCTGAAGCAGGCCGATCTCGTCGTTTCCGTAAGGTCCTGGCTCGGGCCGGCCGACGGTGATGCAGCCGATGGGCTGACCGCCGCGCATCAGCGGCACCGCCAGCGTGCTTCGGAAGCCGGCGCGGGTAGCCTGGTCGCCCACCTTGTAATGCGAATCGTCGAGCACATCGGCGATCATCTCCACCTGGCCGGTCAGCACGGCGCGGCAGGAAGTCGTGTCCATGCCCGGCGGCCGCGGGAATATCTCGCGCAGCGCCGCCTCGCCGCCAGGTGCGAGATTGGCGATCGCCGCCAGCTCAACCAGCTTGCCGTCATAGCGAGCCACCATCGCAACCTGCGCCGCGCAGAGCTTCAGCGCCGCGGACGCGATGGCATCGAACACCGGCTGCGCGTCGCGCGGCGAGGCGCTGATCACGCGCAGGATCTCGCTGGTCGCGGTCTGCTGGTCAAGCGCTTCGGTAAGGTCCGAGTTGCGCGCCTGCAGCTCGGTGAAAAGACGGACGTTTTCGATCGCGATGACCGCCTGGTCCGCGAATGTCCTGAGCAGCGCGACCTGCTCTTCGGGAAAGGGTCCCGGCTCAGGACGGCCAACGGCAATTGCGCCGACAGGCTCGCCGTCGCGAACCAACGGCACGGCCAGGATGCTACGAAAGGCGACGGCAAGCGCGAAAGCGTGATCTCCGAATTCAGCGTCTTCCAGCACATCCGGAATGCAAACCACTTCTCGCGTAAGGATTGCCCGGGCAGCCGCCAAGTTGCGGCCGGGACGTTGTGGCCACATCCGGCGTATGTAAGCGGCACCTTCCGATGTTTCATTCACGAGTGCGGCCAGATGGATCAGCTCGCCGTCATAAGTCAATACGTTCACGGAACTTGCGTTGCACAGCTTCATCGCGGCCGACACGATCGTGTCGAACACCGGTTGCGCATCGGTCTGCGACTGGCCGATGACGCGGAGAATGTTGCTCGTCGCGGTCTGCTGCTCGAGGGCCTCGGTCAGGTCGGCATTGCGCGCCCCCAGCGCCTTGAACAGGCGGACGTTTTCGATCGCAATGACGGCCTGGTCGGCGAAAGTCTTCAGCAAGACGACCTGATCGTCCGGAAACGCGCCAGGTTCCGTACGCCAAACGGAAATCGCACCGATCGGGGTTGCTTCGCGCATCAAGGGAACCGACAGGATGCTGCGCAGGCCAAGGGCATGTGAAACGCCCCATTCTGCATAGTCCGGGTCCTTCAATACGTCCGGGATCGCAGTGACATCGCGCGTAAGGACTGAGCGTGCGGTCGCGCTCTCCACCCCTGGCCGCCTCGGGAACGAACGGCGTATTGCATCGGATCCGTGGGAATCGACGTTGGCCAGGGCAGCGAGCGTGAGCAGTTCGCCATCGAATTCCGCGACAATGGCAGAACGGGCATTGCAGAGTTTCAGCACCGCCTCGGCGATGGTATCGAACACCGGCTGAGTATCCGTCGGCGACTGGCTGATCACACGCAGTATGTCGCTGGTCGCGGTCTGCCGCTCAAGCGACTGCGACAACTCCGTGTTCCGCGTATCGAGCGCCTTGAACAGCCGTACGTTCTCGATCGCGATCGCCGCCTGGTCGGCAAAGGTCTTGAGCAAGTCGACCTGCGAATCGGAGAAAAGTCCCGGCGCAGCGCGCCCCGCGAAGATCGAGCCGATGACCTTTCCCTCGCGGATGATAGGAACCGCGACGCCGGCGCGGAAGTTCGCCGCTTGCGCGAAATCCCTGGTTTCGTAGGCAGTGTCGGCGAGGACGTCGCCGCTGTGCACCACGACTCCATCGCGGATGGCGCGCGCGGTCAGTGTGGTCTGACCTTCGATCCTCAATGGATAGTGCTTGCGCACGACCTCGACGGCTTCATGGCTCACGCCGTCGACTGCGGCAAGCTCGATCAGGTTGCCTTCGTACCGAGAGACGACGGCGACCTCGGCGCCGCAAAGCTTTCCCGCACGTTGCGCCAGCAGCTCGAACACGGGTTGAGTGTCGGTAGGCGTACCGGCGATCAAGCGCAGGATCTCGCTCGTGGCTGTTTGTTGCTCGAGCGCTTCGGTGAGTTCGCGATTGCGTGCTTTCGTTTCGTTGAACAGACGCACGTTTTCCACAGCGATTACCGCCTGAGCGGCGAACGTCTCCAATAGCCCGACTTGCGCCTCGGGAAACAACCTTGCCGCACTTCGAAAGACTGTTATCGCCCCGAGCACGACATCCCCGCGCAACATTGGCACGGAAAGCACGCTGCGAAAATCGGCGGCCTCGGCGGCGTCCTTGTACAAGTACTTTGCGTCCTCGCGTATGTCCGGCATGTGCACGACGCGACCGGTGAGAACCGCACGCTGCGTCGCGCCGCCCTCGTGTGGCGGGCACGGGTATACGCTGTGGAAGGCCGCCGCTCCACCGGCGCTGACATTGTGCTGCGCCGCGACGTGGATGAGCTCGCCATCGAACCGGTAGACCACGCTGAATACCGCATCGCACAGGCGCAATGCGTTGGCAGCGATTGTCTCGAATACCGGCAGCACGTCGGTCGGCGACTGACTAATCGCCCGCAGGACCTCGCTCGTAGCCGCCTGCTGCGCCAGCGCGTCCTTGAGTCGCTGCGCGACCGGGCGCGGCTCGAGGCGGGTGCGGGCCGATTTTCGCGCAGCCGGCGGCTTCGCCGCGATCTTGGTCCTTACCGGCTTTGTGACCCGTGCCATCGGCCTCCCGAATATGGTCCGATTTCGTCGACGACTGGCGACCCGCGACAGAGTACGCGAAGACCCCCTTTTCTGGCTACCGCAGGGCCTCGCTCACCTCTGCGGCGACACGGGCGTTGTCGATCACAAACCATACGGAGCCGTTGTCAGGCTGGACGGTCCCGGTGCGCAATCGCATCGAGCTTCGCGTCGGACAGATAACCGTAGCGGTTGATCCACAACGGCAAATCCGTCCCGGCGGCTAAGTTGAACCGGGCCATGAAATCGGACAGCGGCCCGTATGAATGCACGAACGCGCGCACCGCAACATCGCCCGCGAGACTGGCCGCCTCCCTGAGTTTCGTCTTCTGTGCACGCGCGCCGACGGGGTGTCGCTGCTGCGGTTCGGGGTAGCGCAGCGCGGAGCCATCGGCGTCGAGCGCGTCGGTGAAGCCGAACAAATCGGCGACCGCGGACGTCAAGGCGTTCATTGCGGCAGCATCGCCGGCGTCGTCGAGAAGGTCGCGCGCCCAGTAGCGCGCCAGCATCGGCCAATGCATCGTGTAGAGTTTGATTCCGACCGCGTCGACGACGCCGTCGAGCGCATCGAGGGGAAATCCCGACATGCGATGGAATGGCGGCGGAAACGCCTGCGGCTCCAGCCGCCGTCGCCGCCCGGGCAACGCATCGAGTGCGGCACGACACGCGATCAGCAGGCGCAGCGCGGCGCGGCGTTTGGCGGCATAGAGCTCCACGAGCGGTCCGTCCGCGCCCGCGAGCGCCGCCCAATCGGCCGCGATCAGCGCATCTTTGGCGGCGCCCGGCCCATGCGGCGCGGCGGCGACTGCCGCCCTACGCAATCGCGCAGCCCATTGCGCGACATCATCCGCGATGCGCGCCGCGTCGCCGCCTTCGCGCTCGATATCGGCGCACACCGCGGGATTGAAATCGAACAGCGCGCTGTTGAAATCGTACGGCGGATACTCCGGCCAGTCGACGCGGAACCCGGTCACCGCGGGGTAGCGCTGCGCCAGTTCGACCAGCAGCGCCGACACGTAAGCCACCACGTGAGGGCTTGCCAGGCTGGCGTT
>JBDTZQ010000012.1:0-36906 GCA_040005035.1 Betaproteobacteria bacterium
TCGAGCCCATCACGCCGACGAAGCCCGATGCCGGCGTGATCGCAACCAGGCCCGCTACGGCGCCCGAGGCGATGCCGAGCACCGAAGGCTTGCCCTTCGCGATCCACTCGGTGAACATCCACGCCAGCGCAGCCACGGCGGTCGCGACTTGCGTCACCACCATCGCCATGCCCGCACGACCGTCGGCGGCGACCGCCGAGCCTGCGTTGAAGCCGAACCAACCCACCCACAAGAGCGAGGCGCCGATCATTGTCAGCGTCAGGTTGAACGGCATCATCGCTTCCTTGCCGTAGCCGACACGCTTGCCCAGCACCAAGGCGCAGACCAGCGCTGCGATACCGGCATTGATGTGCACGACGGTACCACCCGCGAAGTCGAGGACTGGCACCGTTGCGCTTGCCCAGTAACCCGACGGCTCCCACATCATGTGCGCGATCGGCGCGTAGATGACCACCGACCACAGCCCCATGAACCAGAGCATCGCCGAGAACTTCATCCGATCGGCAAAGCCACCGCAGATGAGCGCCGGAGTGATGATCGCAAAGGTCATCTGGAACATCATGTAGACCGATTCCGGAATCGTCGTCGCCAGATGCGAGACGGTCAGCTTGCCTGCTTCCTTCTGGAACAACATGCCGTTCAGGAACAGTCTGTCCAAGCTTCCTATGAACGAGCCGCCCGGCATGAACGCCAGCGAGTAGCCGATGACCACCCACAGCACGGTGACGAGACACGTGATCGCAAAGCTCTGCATCAGCGTCGCAAGGACGTTCTTCTTGCGCACCATGCCGGCGTAGAACAGCGCGAGGCCCGGGATGGTCATCATCAGCACGAGCGCCGTCGACGTGAGCATCCACGCCGTGTCGCCCGAGCTGATCTTGTCCGCCGGAGTCAGGTACGGAGCGGTGGGTGCCGGAGGTGCGGCTTCTGCGGGCTTGGCGTCGGCCGCGGCAGGCGCCGCGCCTGCCGGTGCTGCAGCTGCCGGCGCAGGAGCGGGTGCTGCGGCTGGAGGCGCTGCAGGCGCGGGCGCCGGCGTCGCTTGAGCCACCTTCGTGGTGTCGACCTTCATGTCGGGCGTCTTGTCGTCTGCAAAAGCAATGTTGCAGACGGCAAAGCTGCCGCAGACCGCGATCAACGTGAACAATCGCTTCATGGTGTTCCCCTTAGAGTGCGTCGGCACCGGTCTCACCGGTCCGGATGCGCACGACTTGTTCGAGGTCGAAGACGAAAACCTTGCCGTCGCCGATCTTGCCGGTGTTCGCTGCCTTCTCGATGGCCTCGATGACGCGATCGAGCATCTCGCTCTTGATCGCCGCCTCGACCTTTACCTTGGGCAGGAAATCGACAACGTATTCGGCGCCCCGGTAGAGCTCCGTGTGTCCCTTTTGCCGGCCGAAACCCTTAACCTCGGTCACAGTGATCCCCTGTACACCGATAGCCGAGAGGGCCTCGCGGACCTCGTCAAGCTTGAACGGCTTGATGATTGCAGTTACCAGTTTCATGTTTCCCTCGCTGTTGCGTGGTGTAGTGGTGACCTACGCCCCCCTGCGGGCCTAGAAAGTCTTTTGTACGTACACGGTGCCGGTCGACTTGCCGATGTTCTTCCCGCCGATCGTGTAGAACGAGCTCTTCGCGTTGGTGTCGCTGTAGTACGCTCCGAAGACCCAGTTACTGGGCGTCGTATAGCTCACGCCGGCCTTCCAGTCGGTATAGTCGAGGTTGCCGTTGTCGACGCCGCCGTTGCTGCCGTGATATTCCTGCCGGCCGGCGTGGCCGATGAGCGTCCACTGCTCGGTGAGTGGATACGCAGCGGTGAGATCGAGGTACCACGTGCCGCGGGAATTCGGTATGCCGAAGGTCTTGCTGGAGACGCTGTCGGAGAATTTGAGCGACAGCCACTTCCACGAGCCGGCAACGTAGACCTCGGTCGTATTGGCGCTCGAGAAACCGGGGTTGTAGCTACCGGGGTAGTAGTACTGAAGTACACCGACGTCGAGGCCCCAGTCTTCATTCCAGGTATGGCGCCATCCGCCGTAGATATCCCACTCGAGGCTGCAGCCGTGGTTGCACGCGCCGCCGTCGCTGATCCAGCTGATGTTCGACAGCCACGTTCCAAGATAGAAGCCGCTTTCGTGGGTGAAATCAAACCCGCCCTGGATGGCGGGCTTCGCATCGGTTTGCGTGAGCCCGCGAAAAATGTATTGGCTGAAAATGCCGACGTTCCCCGTGAGCGTGTAGGGCTCGGCCGGCTTGGCTTCCGGGGCGGTGGGTGCGGGCGTCTGCGCGTGCGCGGCATTGAGCAAAAGACCTCCGCTCAGGACCGCGGCACTGCACAGGGTTCGAAGATTGACGGACATGTTATTTCTCCTTGGCTGGCTTTGAACGGAACGATTCCGTGCAAATGTCAGCACAAGGCATGCCCGGCAGCTTTATATTAATCGATACAATGGGTTATTTACTTGTCAACAGGTTAATCGCTGCGCCGCATCAAATTTGTGCATCATTGCGGTGCGCGTGTTTTCGCGGGCGCTCCATTCCGGCGCGACACGGGGGCGGCCGAGCCCGCCGACGGGCCTTCCACGCGCTTTGATAGACTCGCGAATCGAGCAGGAGGCGACATGCTGGCGAGCAAGATATTCGAGAACATTAACGCGCGGATCAGCGAGGCCATCGCCGCGAGTCCGGTTCGCGACGTCGAGAAGAACGTGCGCGCGATGGTTACCAGCGCGTTGTCCCGGCTCGACCTGGTCAGCCGCGAGGAGTTCGAGGTGCAGACCGAGCTCCTGCGGCGTACCCGTGAGAAGCTCGACGCCGCGACCGAGCGCCTGGCCGAGCTGGAAGCGCGCCTGAAGTAGAAGTCCGTCCGCGCTTTGATGGGGCCGAGCGCAACGCATCGGCCGAATGGGCGATGTTCGAGGATGCGAGCGCGTGCTCTCATCGCCGCTTCGCTCCTCATTCCCATTCGCTGCTGCCCTGCGATGGCCGTCGCCATCATTCATTCCCGCGCGCTGTCCGGATTCGATGCGCCCCCAGTCACCGTCGAAGTCCATCTTTCCGGCGGGCTGCCCGCGTTCAATCTCGTCGGCCTTCCCGACACCGAGGTCAGGGAAAGCCGCGATCGCGTGCGCGCGGCCCTACAGAACGCCCGGTTCGATTTTCCCGCGCGGCGCATCACCGTCAATCTCGCGCCGGCCGACCTGCCCAAGGACTCTGGACGATTCGATTTGCCGATTGCGCTCGGCGTGCTCGCCGCGACGGGCCAGATTCCGATGACGCTGCTGCCCACGCACGAATTCGCGGGAGAGTTGGCGCTCACCGGCGAGCTGCGTCCGATCCGCGGCGCGCTCGCCATGGCGCTCAAGGCGCATGGCGACGGTCGCGCGTTCGTCCTTCCGGAAGCAAGCGCGCGCGAGGCGTCGCTGGTGCGTGATGCGGCGGTGTACCCCGCGTCGAGCCTGCTGCAGGTGTGCGCACATCTGACCGGGCGCGAGCCGCTTTCGCGTTGCGCCGTGGACGATTCCCATGCCCACGCGCCGTTTCCGGATATCGCGGAGGTGCGCGGGCAGGCGCATGCCAAGCGCGCGCTCGAGGTCGCGGCCGGCGGCGCCCATAGCCTACTGATGCTCGGTCCTCCAGGTACCGGCAAGTCGATGCTGGCGCAACGCCTGCCGGGGCTGCTGCCGCCGCTCGAGGAAGACGAGGCGCTGGTCAGCGCGGCGATCCAGTCGCTCACCGGCGCGTTTCAGCCGGCGCAGTGGCGCCGCCGGCCGTATCGCGCGCCGCACCACACGGCCTCCGCGGTGGCGCTGGTAGGCGGCGGCAGCGATCCGCGCCCAGGGGAAATTTCGCTCGCGCATCACGGCGTGCTGTTCCTGGACGAGCTGCCCGAATGGGACCGCCGCGTGCTCGAGGTCCTTCGCGAGCCGCTCGAATCGGGCGAGATTCACGTCTCGCGCGCGGCCCGGCAGGCGGTGTTCCCCGCGCGCTTCCAATTCGTTGCAGCGATGAATCCCTGCCCGTGCGGCTACCTCGGGCACCCCAGCGGCAAATGCCATTGCACACCCGACCACATCGCGCGCTATCGCTCCCGCATCTCGGGCCCGCTGCTCGACCGCATCGACCTGCAGATCGAAGTCCCGTCGTTGAGCGCGGATGCGCTCGTCGTCTGCGCGGATCGCGAACGGGGCGCCGAAGCAAGCAGCGTCGTCGCCGGGCGAGTGGGTGAGGCGCGCGATCGTCAACGCGCTCGTCAAGGCAAGCCGAACGCATGGCTGCAACCGCGCGAGGTCGAGCGCCATTGCGAGCCCGATGCGAAAGCCGCGGTTTTGCTCAAGACGGCGTTCGCGCGGCTGTCGCTCTCGGCGCGGGCGTATCACCGCATCCTCAAGGTGGGCCGCACGATCGCCGATCTCGCCGGAGCGGACGGCGTTGGCGCGAACCATGTCGCGGAGGCGATCGGATACCGACGGCTCGACCGCGCCTGAACCGGCGCAGCTCCTGCCGAGGCGCCGCCGCAGCGGCGTTGCTAGTAAGATGCCGCGAACGCGGCGCTCTGTCAGCGCGGCCACCTCGCACCCAGCGCGACGCTTCGAGGTAAATCTGGTTTCTTCCAAGACCGTTCGATGGAGGTGGTGGTGACCGTGGCGCGATCCCGGTTCTTCACGGCTGCCGCGCTCTTCCTGGCGGCAGGCGTGCCCGCGGCCATCGTGGCGTTGCTCTACGCGCCGTCGCTCGCGGGCGGATTTCTCGGCGACGACTTCACGCTGCTGCTCCCGTTTCATGCCGCGCATCAGCGCGGCGATCTCATTCCCACGGTCGGGGGGATGTTCGCATCCGGTGTGGGCCCGCCGTCGCACCAGTATCGGCCGTTGACGATGCTCACGTTCGCGCTGAGCGAGGTATCGAGCGGGACGAGCGCGGCCGGCTGGCGCGCCGTGAACATCGCGCTCCACGCCGCCAACGCGGCGCTGGTCTCGCTGCTGCTCCTGTCGATGTTGGTGCGACGAGGCGGCACGGGCGCATCGCGTGCGCTCTTCGCGGCGATCGCGGCCGGCACGTTGTTCGCCGTGTTCCCGCCGTCGGTCGAGGCGGTAGCGTGGATCGCTGCGCGCTTCGATCCGATGGTCCTTTTCTGGATGCTCGTTTCAGCGTGCGCGTTCGTGCGCTCGCGCCACTGGAACGATGGCTTCAACGCGGTCAGCCTGGCCGCCGCCGTGCTCGCTTTCATGTGCAAGGAGGCCGCCGCGATCCTGCCCATCCTGATCGTGACGCTGGCATGGTGGAAGCAGGACGCTTCGCCGCGCGGTGGAGCGGTTGCCCGCGCGCTGATCGATGCGGCGCCGTGGATGCTGATCACGGCGGGCTACTTCGCGCTTCGCCTGTGGATTTTCGGCGATGCATTCAGCGTGCTGCCGGGGTCGTCCCCGGGCCGAGCATTGGTGTCGGGCCAGTGGGCGGCGAACCTGGAGAGCCTCGGACCCTGGTGGGTGCGCGCGCTCCCCGAAGCGGGGCCGCGCCGCGCGCTCGAGATTTCCGTTGCGATCCTCGCGTTGCTCGCCGTGGCCGGCGCCGCGCGCGATCGGACACTCGCGCGTGCGCTGGCGGCGTTGGCGCTGGCCGCCGTCGCAGGCATGGGCATGCTGCTGCTGCAACTCGCGTGGCCGGCCAACGGCGAAGGCGGCCGCGTTTTCTACGAGGTGTGGGCGATGTGGACCGCCGCGCTCGCGCTTGCGCTCGCGTCGGAGCGAGCGCCGGTGCGCGCACTGGCCGCGGCGGCGCTGCTCGTGGCCGTGACCGCCGGCGTGCTGCTCGCGAATGCGGCGATCGACCGGCGCGTGATCGCGGGCCGCGACCTGGACGCGCTGCGCGTCGAGCTGGCGCGCGTCGCTGCGGACGTGCCTGCGCAGAGTTACGCCTTCGTCGTCGTGCCCGACCATCTAGGCGCGATTCCGTTCGCGCGCAACGCGCAGGCGGGTCTGCTGCTGCCGCCGCTGCAGGCGGCGCCGCTCGCCCCGCGAGTCATCGTTCAAACGCCGCTCGAACTCGATCGCTGGCCCGATCTTTTCACCCGTGACATCATTGCCCGCCTGCGCAGGGAACCGCTGCTCGAGATCGCCGCAAACCTGCTTACGCCCAGAACCGAAGGCCCTCACGCGATGCCCGATCGCTTTTTCTGCTTCAACCCGCGCACGCATGCGCTGGCGGCGCTGCAACTCGATTTCGCGCCAGGGCTCGCCGATTGGGATGCGCAATGGCGGCGCGCGCTTGCTTCCGGCGAATGTGGTGGCGATGCCGCGCAGCCGTCATCGTCCGCGCCGGGGACGCGAGTACCGTGATTCCCAGTGTCGACCTGTCGAGCCAGCATCGACGGCTGCGCGGCGAGATCGACGCCGCGATCGCCCGCGTGCTCGATCGCGAGTGGTACATCCTGGGTCCCGAAGTCGAAGCCTTCGAGCGCGGCTTCGCGGCGTATTGCGGGGCGCGTCACTGCATCGCGGTCGGCAACGGGACCGATGCGCTGCAGCTTGCGTTGCGAGCGCTCGCGATCGCCGGCGACGGGCGCGTGGCGACGGTGCCCAACGCCGGCGGCTACGCCACCACCGCGATCCTGCAGGCGGGAGCCGCGCCGCACTATGTCGACGTCGATCCGGATACATTGCTCATCGATATCGACGCGTTCGCGGCGGCCGCGGTGGCCGAGACGGCCACCGATCCGCAGCTTCGCGCCGTCGTGGTGACGCACCTCTACGGGAGGATGGCGGACACCGCTGCGATCGCAGGCATCGCGCGCGAGCACGGGATCGCCGTCATCGAGGACTGCGCGCAGGCGCACGGCGCTCGCCGGGGCGGCAAGATGGCCGGCACGCTCGGCGATATCGGATGCTTCAGCTTCTATCCGACCAAGAACCTGGGCGCGCTGGGCGATGCGGGAGCGCTGGTCACCGACGACGACGAATTGGCGCGGCGCCTGCGCAGCTTGCGGACCTACGGCTGGTCGAGCAAGTATCATTGCGCGAACGAAGGCGGATCCAACTCGCGCATGGACGAGCTGCAGGCAGCTGTGCTGTCGGTGAAATTACCGCATCTTAATGCGTGGAACGCGCGCCGGCGTGATATCGCGCGCCGCTACGAGGAGTCCATCACGAACGCCGCGATCATGCTTCCGCCGCCGGCGAGTGACGACGTGGTGCATCAGTACGTTGTGCGCAGCGCCGCGCGCGAAGCGCTGCGCGCTCACTTGGCGAGCGCGGGCGTGGCCAGCGACATCCACTATCCCGTGCCCGACCACCGTCAGCCGGCCTGGGCCGCCCGCTGGGACACGGGTCCACTCGACAACGCCGAGCTCGCGTGCGAGCGCGTGCTGAGCCTGCCGTGTCACCCGGGCCTCGACGACGCGCAGGTCGACGCCGTAGCCGTCGCCTGCAACGGTTTTCGCGACGCGCGGTGACGACCTACTCGCTGGTCGTGCCCGTGTTCCGCAACGAGGAGGCGATTCCGGCGCTGCTCGATGCGGTGGCGTCGATGAACGCGAAGCTCGGCGGCACACTCGAGGCAGTGTTCGTGGTCGACGGCAGCCCGGACCGCTCGCTGCAGCGGCTCGTCGAGATGCTGCCGCGTGCATCGTTTGTCGCGCGCGTGCTCGAGATGTCGCGCAATTTCGGCGCGTTCGCGGCGATCCGCGCGGGACTCGTCGAGGCCGCCGGTCCGTATTTCGCGGTGATGGCCGCCGATTTGCAGGAACCCCCCGACCTGGTCCTGGAATTCTTCGGCAGGCTCGCCACCGGCAACTGCGACGTCGTGTGCGGCGTGCGCGAGGCGCGCGACGATCCGCTGCTCGCTCGCGCCGCGTCGTCGATGTTCTGGGGCGTGTACCGGCGACTGGTGCAACGCGAAATGCCCGCCGGCGGGATCGATGTGTTCGGCTGCAACCAGGTTGCGCGCGACCAGTTGGTGGCATTGTCCGAAGCGCATTCCAGCCTCGTCGGCCTGCTGATCTGGATCGGGTTGCGGCGCGAGGAGGTGCGCTATCGACGGCTGCCGCGCCAGCACGGCAAGAGCGCGTGGACCCTTCGCAAGAAGCTCGCCTACATGTTCGACAGCTGCCTGTCTTTTTCCGATCTCCCCATCCGCATGCTGTTCGGCGTGGGATTGCTCTCGCTTGCCGCGGCGGTGGTGTTCGCTGCGATCGTGATTTTCGCGCGCGCGACGGGGTTCATCCACGAGCCGGGCTATGCGACGACGGTGCTGCTGGTGGCCGGATTCGGCGCCCTGAACGCACTGGGATTGTCGGTGGTGGGCGCGTACGCGTGGCGCGCGTTCGAGAACACCAAGGCGAGGCCGCTCTCCATCGTGCAGCGCCGATTCAGCTTCGGCGGGCCTGGCGAGCACCGTGGGCTTGGTGAGGCGAGGCCGTGACGAAGAAGAAGTACTTCGTGCATCCCCAGGGCCTGTGCGAATCGGCGACGATCGGCGCCGGAACGCGCGTGTGGGCGTTCGCGCACGTCCTGCCCGGCGCGCGAATCGGCGACGACTGCAACATCTGCGATCACACCTTCGTTGAGAACGACGTCATCCTGGGTGATCGCGTGACGGTCAAGTGCGGCGTGCAGCTCTGGGACGGGCTGCGCGTCGAGGACGACGTGTTCATCGGGCCGAACGCGACTTTTGCCAACGATCGCTTTCCTCGTAGCAAGCGTCGACCGAAAAATTTCCTGCAGACCGTGCTGCAGACCGGCGCATCGATCGGCGCCAACGCGACCATGCTGCCGGGCATCACGGTCGGGCGCGGTGCGATGGTCGGCGCCGGCGCGGTCGTCGTCGAATCGGTCCCGGCGTACGCGATCGTCGCCGGCAATCCGGCGCGCATCGTCGGCTATTGCGACGCCGGTCCGCGCAAGGCGTCCAAGACAAAGCTGCCTGAGAAGCCGTCGCTCGCCGGGAGGACACGTGTGCGCGGCGTCTTCCTCGCGGGCTTGAGCGAAGTCGCGGACCTGCGCGGCGGATTGATCGCCGCCGAGGTCGCGAAACTGCTGCCCTTCGTCATCCGGCGATTCTTTCTGGTCCATCACGTTCCAGGGCGAGAGGTGCGGGGCCAGCACGCGCATCGCGCCTGTCATCAGTTCCTGGTGTGCGTCTCGGGGAGCTGCCGCGTCATTGCCGATGATGGCACGCGACGCCAGGAATTCCTGCTCGATCGCGGTTCGCTCGGACTCTATCTGCCGCCGATGGTCTGGGCGGCACAATTCGACTACACGGCCGACGCGGGGTTGCTGGTGCTCGCCTCTCACGCGTACGATGCCGCCGATTACATCCGCGACTACGATGAGTTCCTGCGCGCCGCGGCGCGGTCGCGATGAGCGCGCGCGCCGCGTCCCGCATTCGATCACCGCGAACGCCGCCCATGTCCCGTCCAATGCGCTTCCTGATAGCCGGCGCAATCAACACCGTGGCGAGCTACGCGATCTACCTTCTGCTGCTGAGCGCGATCGATTACCGCGCGGCGTACAGCGTCGCGTTCGTGGCAGGGTTGGCGGGCGGGTACTGGGCGAACGCGCGCTTCGTGTTCGGCGTTGCGCCCGCGATGTCGAGCCTCGCCGGCTATCTCGTGTGTTATGGCGTCACTTACGCGGCGTCGATCGCCGTGCTCTGGGTCGCGGTCGAGCAGGCCGGTGTTGCGCAGCCGCTGGCGATGCTCGCCGCCCTGGCAGTTGCAGTGCCCCTTTCGTACGCGCTGTTGCGCCTGAACTTCGCGAGCGGTCGCAACGGTTCTGGCGACTCGCGGCACGGCTGATTCGTTTACTCCACGATGCCCGCAGATCAGTCTCCGCTGGGCCACGCCACCGGGTATCCGGATCGCTACGATCCCTCGCAACTGTTCGCCGTCGATCGCGCCGCACAGCGCATCGATCTGGCTTCCGTCAAGGGTCTGCCGTTTACCGGCGTGGATATCTGGACCGCCTACGAGATCACGTGGCTCGACCTTGCCGGCAAGCCGCAGACCGCCATCGGTGAGTTCCGCATCGGCGCCGACTCGCCCGCGACGGTCGAGTCCAAATCGCTCAAGCTCTACCTCGGATCGTTCGCGCAGGAGCGCATGACGGATGCGGAGAAGCTAACCACGCGGGTGCGCGCCGACCTCGAGAAAATCTGCGAGGCCCCCGTGGGTGTCGCGCTGCATCCCGCGTCCCCCGGCACGCGCATCGCCGAGCTGCCGGGTGAGTCGGTAGACGTCGAGGAGGTGTCGGTCGATCGCTACCATCCCGACGCGAGCCTGCTCGGACGCGTCGGCACGTACGCCGACGAAACGCTGAAAAGCGCGCTGTTCCGGTCGAATTGTCCGGTGAGCGGCCAGCCCGACTACGCCGACGTGATGATTCGTTACCGCGGTCCGCGCATCGATCGGCATGCGCTGCTGCGCTACATCGTGTCGTATCGCGAGCACGCCGCCTTCCATGAAGCCTGCGTCGAGCGCATGTTCGTCGACCTCGCACTGCGCTGTCGGCCGGAGCAGCTCACGGTGTACGCGCGGTTCCTGCGCCGCGGCGGCATCGACATCAATCCGTTTCGCAGCAACTTCGAGCCCGCGCCGAAGCGCAGCGAGCGGACGCCGCGTCAGTAGCGTTGGACGACGCCGGAACGACCGCCGACTACATCGTCGTCGAGATCGCGCGCAACGTGCTGGGTGAGGACTGGCTGCCGCGGTACGTGGAGCGCGCCAACCGCGGAGGAATCGAGCGCGTTCTGGTCTGACGCGGGAACGATGTTCCGGACCTCGTTGCCGAGAACCCGGAACACCGATTCAGTGCTTCGCCGCCGGGCTGAAGAAGCTCGGAGCGACCGATGTGGCGCCGACGATCGCGGCGCCGGGGTTGATGGTGGCCGCCGAGCCGAGCATCGCCGACGGCGCGCCGACAATCAGCGCCGAGGTGATCGCCACGACCGTAAGCGCCAGCGCGACCATGGAGAAGTCGCGCTTCGCCGGACGGCGCTTCGGAGGGGGCGGCGTCTGACCCGGTTCCCGAGGCTCCAAAAAAGTCCCGCAACTGCGCGGCGTGCGCGCAGCGCGGGGTGGAGGCAACGGGGTGGCTCGAAAGCCGAATTCGAATGCGGGTCTTTGCACGCCCCACGCAGCGTCGTCATCCCGCGGCGGGGTCATGCCGGGTATCCAGCGTGGCCTTGCCGCTCTCGACCTTTGTACTGCCCTGACGTCAAATCGTCTTTCCATGTTCGCTTCGCCTTGGGACACTAAGAGTGCGTCCATGCGAAAGCATTCTCCGTGGATGGGGTGGTTGGCGCGCCGCCGCATTGCGCACTGCGGATGCCGAATATTCACGTCCGAACCTGGCTGCCGTTCGTCCGGCATGGGCAGCCGGGTCGCCGGCCGGGACGGCGGCCCAGGGGGGAGTTGTGCTATAACAACCTCCAGCGCGGGAGGCGCGCGACAATGCGCCGGGTGCCTTCCACCGCGGACAGCGCCATGGCGACGACCAACGAATTCACGCTGACGCAGACACAGACCGAGCCCGGCACCTCGGCGCTCGCGTTTTCCGATGCCGACAGCTGCGCCGCCTGGCTGCGCGCGCTGCCGCTGACCAACATCCCGCGCCACTTCGACGCGGTATTGAACCAGCTGCGAAGGCTCTCCGAGGCCGACGTCCCGCCTCGGGAGCGGGCGCGCATCGCCGAGGTCATGCGCGAGCCGGTCATGTTCCTGCACACCGAGCTGGCGCGCCGTTACGCCGGCAAGCCGCAGCCTGCGGCCGACCGCGAGCGCGAGGCTTTCATGCAGGCGGTGGCGCTGTGGCAGGGGCTGTGGAGCCAGTATTCGGCGTGCCTCAAGCCACTGCTGGAGAGCGATCCCGAGTTGCACGGCGTCAAGGCCAAGGTATTACAGCGCGGGCTGTGGGTGGGCAAGCAGCTCGTCGTGGTGCACGGGCTGGCGCGTCACCTTCCGGCGCCGGCCATCTGGCAGGAGCTGCACGCCTACTACCGGCTGGCCGAGATCCTCGAGTGCGCGGTCACCGCCGTGACCGACGAGCTGATGCCCAACGCGATCGGCATCTCCTGCTATTCGACGTACTGCCACGCGCTGCTGCTCGACCTCGCCGACCCGTGCGCGATGACGGTGCGGCAGATCGAGCTGACCGATCGCTGGCTGTCGATGTGGGCGCGCAAGGTGTTTCCGTACACGCAGCAGCGCGAGACCGAGGGTCCGGTCATCGCCATCGACCTCGACGCGCCGGTCGGCGCGACGCTCGGCGCGGTGGGGCCTCGCCATCCCGGCGAAGGCACGCGCTTCGGCTATCCCGCCAAGCTCGCGACCAGCGTGCGCGGCCGGCTCAAGCGGCTTTCCAGCGGCGCCAATCCCGCGGAGCTGCAGCTCGGTCACGATGTCTCGGTCGAGGCGAGCACGACGCTCCTTTCGCACCTCGATCAGCGCTGGTACGCCGGTCCTCCCCGACGCGGCGGCAACGAGACCAACGCCGGCCTCGAGCTGTGCGTCGGCGGTCTCGGCGCAGCGTATTTCCGGGTCGCGGGACGCACGTTCAACAGCCAGGACATGCTCGGCCGCCTTTCATACCAGGGAACGCAGCATCTGGCTACGCTCGGCGCGCTCACCGACTACGACCGCGACAAGGACGATGCCGAAAAGACCTGGGCGTGGGAGCGATGGAACGGGACCTACGACTGGTCGATCGCGACCGTGCGTCGCAGCGCAGCGGGGCAGCATCGCTGGCACCTCGATCAGCTCGTGCTGGTGCGCGACGACGAACGCGTGCGCTGCGGCTACGTCACGCGGGTCGCGCTCGACCCTCGCGACGACCTGGCCGTGACCATCAAGCTCTGGGGCGGCGCCCCTTCCGCCACCGCGGTGCGCGCGCTCACCAGCATGCTGGTCGAGGAAACGCCGTTCCCGTCGATTCTGCTTGGCGTAACGCCCGACGAGAAAGCGAGCCTGCTGGTTCCGCCGCGCACCTTCAGCGCCAGCCGCGTCGTGCGCTCGCTCGCCTCCGGCCCCGAGCGGCGCTTCCGGCTGACCCGGCTCCTGCAGCGCGGCGCCGATTTCGAGCGCGTCGCGTTCGAGGAAACGGCGCCCTGAAAGCGGCGTTCGTCGGAGGTTGCTCGCGCCGACCCGTTCCCGTGCCGTCCTTGTCGTGCGCCGCTTGCTTCCGGTACGATGCGTCGCGCTCATGGTTTGCCTAACTCTTTCGGAGAATGCATGAAAGTATCGATCCTTCTCGCCGCCGTGCTGCTCGCCGCCGGCAACGCTCACGCCGCGCTCGATAACGCCAGCGCGGAAGCGATGATGAAAAAGGACGGCTGCGCGGCGTGCCACAGCGTCGACAAGAAAGTGATCGGACCTTCCTACGTCGAGGTCGCCGCCAAGTACAAGGGCGACAATGCCGCGCTCGCCAAGTTGAGCGAGAAGGTCAAGAAAGGCGGCGTCGGCGTCTGGGGCCAGATTCCCATGCCGCCGAACGTGCAGGTACCCGACGCCGACATCAAGGACCTCGTCACCTGGATTCTGACGCTCAAGAAATAGCGACGCGAGCGACCCGGCGAGAGGCCCCGCGCGAAGCGTGGGGATCGACGGCACGAGAGTCGACGCTGGCGGGCGACGCGGTGATGGCGAACTTGTGTTGACATAGAGGAGCCCGCGGCGCGACTTTGACATCTCCGCATGCGACCGGTACCCTTTGCCGGTCCGTGCAGGAGAGCGTGGCTGTCGGAATAACCGCGATAGCCGCCGCCGAAGGCGCAACTCCCGCAATCGCTCAGGCAAAAGGACTGCGCGGACTGCAACAGCCAATCTGGAGAGAGGTCGTCCGTCGAGGATGGCCCACCGAAGGGGCACCGGCCCAGGCATCGTGAACTTGTGATGCGGCCGCAATCTCTCAGGTAAAAGGACAGATGGGGCGACGCTTAAGAGGCGGACGCCCCTTTTGCTTTTTTGGGACCTGAGACGATACGTGTCAAATCACACACTGCGTCGGACACCGCTGCATACGTTGCACCTCGCCGCGGGCGCGAAGATGGTCGACTTCGGCGGCTGGGACATGCCGGTCAGCTATGGCTCGCAGATCGAGGAGCATCACGCCGTGCGGCGCGATGCCGGCATGTTCGATGTGTCGCACATGCTCGGCGTCGATGTCACGGGCGTCGGCGCGAGGGAGTTCCTGCGCTACGCGCTTGCCAACGACGTCGACAAGCTCAAGGTTCCCGGCAAGGCGCTGTATTCGTGCATGCTCGATGCGAAGGGCGGTGTCCTCGACGATCTCATCGCCTATTTCTTCACCGACGAGCGCTTCCGCATCGTGGTCAACGCGGGCACCGCCGAGAAAGACCTCGCGTGGCTGCGCCCGCTCGCCGCGAAGCATGCGCCCGGTGTTGCGCTCGAGCCACGCCGCGACCTCGCGATGATCGCGGTGCAAGGCCCTTCGGCGCGCGAGCGCGTGTGGAACGTGGTGCCGGGAACGCGTGGCGCGTCCGAATCGCTCAAGCCCTTCGCTGCGTCCGAGCACGATGCGCTGCTCATCGCGCGCACCGGCTACACCGGCGAGGACGGCTTCGAGATCATGCTGCCTGCCGGTCGCGCCGCCGCCGTATGGAGCGCGCTCGCCGCGGGCGGCGTGCGCCCCTGCGGCCTGGGCGCGCGCGACACGCTGCGTCTCGAGGCGGGCATGAATCTCTATGGCCAGGACATGGATGAGCGCGTCACGCCGCTGGAGTCGGGGCTGGCGTGGACCGTGGATCGAACGAGCGCGCGCGAATTCGTTGGGAGCGAGGCGCTGGTCGCCGCGCCGTCGCGCCAGCAGGTCGGGCTGCGCCTGCAGGACAAGGGCGGCGTGCTTCGCGCGCATCAGCGGGTCCATACGCTGCGCGGTGGGGGCGAGATCACCAGCGGCACGTTCTCACCGACGCTCAATGCGTCGATCGCGCTGGCGCGCGTTCCCGTCGGAGTCGCGGTGGGCGACGTCGTCGAAGTCGAAATCCGTGACCGGCGCCTTGCCGCGCGCGTGGTCAAGCCGCCGTTCGTGCGCAACGGCAAGATACTCGTCGAATGAAACCACAGGAGAATCGTTGATGAATGTGCCTGCCGAGCTCAAGTACACCGCCTCTCACGAGTGGATCCGGAACGAGGCGGACGGCTCGATCGCCATCGGCATCACCGACCATGCGCAGCAGGCGCTGGGCGACCTGGTGTTCATCGAGCTGCCGGCACCGGGTCGCGTCGTCGCCGCCGGCGAAGCCTGCGCCGTGGTCGAGTCGGTCAAGGCCGCCTCCGACATCTACGCGCCCGTTGCGGGCAGCATCGTCGCGGCGAACGCGGAGGTGGTGGCGTCGCCCGAGCTGATCAACGCGGACGCCTACGCGCACTGGCTCTACAAGCTCAAGCCGGCGAGCGCAGGCGATGTCTCCGCGCTGCTCGACTCGACCGCGTATATCGCCAGCATCGGCGACGCCTGAAGGAGCCGCCGGTGAAAATGGAAGCGCTGCCTTCGCCGGAATCACGCTCGCTCGACGCGCTCGAGCAGCACGCCGACTTCGTCGCCCGCCACATCGGCACCACCGACGACGAGCAGCGCGCGATGCTCGAGGTGCTGGGCTTCGCGTCGCGCGGGGCGCTGATCGACGCCATCGTCCCGCCCGCCATCCGCAGCGCGCGAGCGCTGGCGCTGCCGCCGCCCAAAGGCGAGCAGGAGGCGCTGTCTGCGCTGAAGGCGATCGCGCGCAAGAACCGTGTCCCGAAATCGTTCATCGGCCAGGGCTACTACGGCACGCATACGCCCGCGGTAATCCAGCGCAACGTCCTGGAGAATCCAGCGTGGTACACGGCCTACACGCCCTACCAGCCGGAGATTTCGCAGGGCCGCCTGGAAGCGATGCTCAACTTCCAGACCATGGTGTGCGACCTCACGGGACTCGCAGTGGCCAATGCGTCGATGCTCGACGAGGCCACCGCCGCCGCCGAGGCGATGACGCTGTGCCTGCGCGTGGGCCGAAGCAAGAGTCGCACGCTCTACGCGGCCGACGATGTTCTTCCGCAGACGCTCGACGTCGTACGCACGCGCGCGGCGCCGCTGGGCATCGGCGTGGTGGTCGGTCCGTCCACGGGTGCCGTCGACAGCGATTGCTTCGCCGCGCTGCTGCAGTATCCGGGCGTCGATGGTGACGTGCGCGATTACGGCGCGCTGACCGCAGCACTGCACGCGCGCGGCGCGATGGTGATCTGCGCAACCGATCTGCTCGCGCTATGCCTGCTGGCGCCGCCCGGCGAATGGGGCGCCGACGTCGCCGTCGGATCGAGCCAGCGCTTCGGCGTGCCGATGGGCTTCGGCGGGCCGCACGCGGCGTTCCTGGCGACGCGCGACGAGTTCAAGCGCAGCCTTCCCGGCCGGCTGGTCGGCGTCACCGTCGACGCCGCCGGCGATCCTGCGCTGCGACTCGCGCTGCAGACGCGTGAGCAGCACATCCGCCGGGAAAAGGCGACGTCGAACATCTGCACCGCGCAGGTGCTGCTGGCGGTGATGGCGAGCATGTACGCGGTCTATCACGGCGCGCGCGGGCTCTCGACCATCGCCGCGCGGGTGCGCCGCCTCACCGCGGTGCTCGCTGCGGGACTTCGCCACGTCGGCGTCGAGCTCGCCAACGAGACCTACTTCGATACGCTGACGCTCATCTGCGGTGAGCGCACCTCGTCCATCCACGACGCGGCGCTCGCCCGCGACGTCAACCTGCGGCGCATCGACGCGAGCCGGCTGGGCATCTCGCTCGACGAGACCAGCACGCGCCAGGACGTCGAAATGCTGTGGTCGATCTGCGCACCAGCCGGCATCGCGTCGCCCGATTTCGTCGGGCTCGAGCGGGGCGTCGAGAACGACCTCGATCTCGCGCTCTCGCGCCGCTCCGCGTTCCTCACGCATCCGACGTTCAGCAACCATCATTCGGAAACACGGATGATGCGGTACCTGCGCGCGCTCGCCGACAAGGACTTGGCACTCGATCGCACCATGATCCCGCTCGGCTCGTGCACGATGAAGCTCAACGCGGCGAGCGAGATGTTCCCGGTGACGTGGAAGGAATTCAGCCACGTGCATCCGTTCGCGCCCGCCAACCAAACCGTGGGCTATCGCGAGATGATCGGCCAGCTCGAGACGATGCTGTGCGCGGTGACGGGCTATGCCGCGGTGTCGCTGCAGCCCAACGCCGGTTCGCAGGGCGAGTACGCGGGGCTGCTCATCATTCGCGCGTACCACGCGTCGCGCGGCGAACCGCAGCGCGACGTCTGTCTCATTCCTGCGTCGGCGCACGGCACCAACCCTGCTTCCGCACACATGGCGGGAATGAAGGTCGTCGTCGTTTCGTGCGACGCCGACGGCAACGTCGACATCGCTGACCTCGAGCGCAAGGCGCAGGCGCACGCGGCGAATCTGGCGGCGGTCATGGTGACCTATCCGTCGACGCACGGCGTGTTCGAGGCCGGCATTCGCGGAGTGTGCGCGATCGTCCACGCGCATGGAGGCCAGGTCTACGTCGACGGTGCGAACCTGAATGCGCTGGTGGGTCTCGCTGCGCCGGGAGAATTTGGCGCCGACGTGTCGCACCTGAACCTGCACAAGACGTTCTGCATTCCGCATGGCGGAGGCGGCCCGGGCGTCGGGCCTGTTGCGGTTGGCGCGCACCTGGCGCGCTTCCTTCCCGGCCACCGCGCGCTGGCGCCCAAGGCCGACGCGCGTGCCGATGCGATCGGCGCGGTGTCGGCGGCGCCGTACGGCAGCGCCAGCATCCTGCCGATCTCGTGGATGTACATCGCGATGATGGGCGGCGAAGGCCTCAAGGCGGCGACCGAGTCGGCGATACTCGCCGCGAACTACATCGCGCGACGCCTTTCTCCGCACTATCCCGTGCTGTACGCAGGCCCCGATGGGCTGGTGGCGCACGAGTGCATTCTCGACCTGCGCCCGCTGAAGGAGACCAGCGGCGTCAGCGTCGACGACGTCGCGAAGCGCCTGGTCGATTATGGCTTTCACGCGCCGACCATGAGCTTCCCGGTCGCCGGGACGCTGATGATCGAGCCCACCGAAAGCGAGTCGAAGGAGGAGCTCGATCGGTTCATCGATGCGATGATCGCCATTCGCGGCGAGATCCGCGCCATCGAGGAAGGACGCATGGATCGTGCGGACAACGCCTTGAGCAACGCGCCGCACACCGCGCAGATGCTGCTCGCGTCCGATTGGCCGCACCCCTACACGCGCGAGCAGGCGGCGTATCCGTTGCCCGCGCTTCGCACGCGCAAGTACTGGCCGCCGGTGCGACGCGCCGATAACGTGCACGGCGATCGCAACCTGGTCTGCTCGTGCCCGCCCGTCGAAGACTACGCCGAATGAGTGCCGCCGGGCCGCCCCAAGGCGCTCGCCCCCTGGGGGGAGCGTCGCGAAGCGCCGCTCGGGGGGATTCTGGTGCCGCCGGGCCGCCCCAAGGCACTCGCCCCCTGGGGGGAGCGTCGCGAAGCGCCGCTCGGGGGCAGCCTATGAGCGCGCCTTGAAGGTCCTCGTCCTCGGCGCTGGCGTGATCGGCACGACCACGGCGTGGTTCCTGCGCGAGCACGGCCACGAGGTGACCGTCGTCGAGCGGCAGAGCGCGGCGGCGCTGGAGACCTCCTACGCCAACGGCGGGCAGATCTCGGTGTCGCACGTCGAGCCGTGGGCCGCGCCGAAGGCGCCGTGGCAGATCCTCAAGTGGCTGTCGCGCCCGGACGCGCCGCTGCTGTTCAGGCCCACGCTCGACCCGAGGCAGTGGCGCTGGGGCATCGAGTTCCTGATCGAATGCCTTCCGTCGAACACGCGCACGAACATGCGGCAGATCCTGGCGATCAGCAAGTACTCCGGCGAGGTGCTTCGCGAATTGCGCGCGACCACCGGAATCCATTATGACGATCTGCAGCGCGGCATCCTGCAGGTCTACACCGACGACGCGGGATTCGCTTCCGCGGGCAAGGCGGCGGCGCTGGTGCGGCGCTACGGCATCGCGCGCGAGATAAAGTCGGCCGAGGAGTGCGTTGCGATCGAACCGGCGCTGTCGCGGCGCCGCGACTGGATCGCCGGAGGGACGTTCACCGCGACCGACGAGACCGGCGACGCGCGCAAGTTCACGCAGGCGCTCGCCGCGCTCGCTGCAATGCGGGGAGTGGTTTTCCGCTACGGCCAGACGGTCAGCGAGATCATCAGCGGCGGCGAAGGTGTCGGCGGCATCGTCATCAACGACGCGAAAGGCGTCCGCAACACGCTTACTGCGGACGCCTATGTCGCATGCCTCGGCAGCTATACGCCACTGCTGCTATCGCCGATCGGCGTCACCGCGCTGGTGTACCCGGCCAAGGGCTACTCGGCGACGATGCCGATCGTTGATTCCGCGGCAGCGCCGCAGGGGAGCATCACCGACGATGCCAAGAAGATCGTGTTCACACGGCTGGGCGATCGGCTGCGCGTGGCCGGCACGGCAGAACTCTCAGGCTACAAGCTCAACTTGAATCGCGTGCGCTGCGAAGCGCTGACGCGTCGCGCGGGCGAGTGGTTCGGCGATGCCATCGATACGTCGCGCGTCGAGTATTGGACAGGCCTTCGCCCCGCCACGCCGTCCGGGGTTCCGCTGATCGGCAAGACACGATATCGCAATCTCTACCTCAACACCGGCCATGGCACGCTAGGATGGACCATGGCAGCGGGGTCCGGCAAGGCGCTGGCCGACATCGTGTCCGGGGTCGAGCCACGGGTCGCGTTCAATTTCCAGCGCGGCGCATAGCGTCGACTAGCGCATGGTCGCGCCCGTCCACTACACCGAGCGCAACGGCGCACTGGAGCTTTCCACCGACCCGGGGCGGCTCGAGCGCGCGATGATCCACGATTACCTCGGCGCGCACTCGTACTGGGCGAAGGGTGTGCCGCGCTCCGTCGTCGACCGCGCCATCGATCATTCGCTGTGCTTCGGCGCCTACCGCGACGAGGCGCAGGTCGCATTTGCACGCGTGGTCACCGATCGCGCCACCTTCGCGTACCTTGCCGACGTATTCGTGCAGCCTTCGGCGCAGGGCGAAGGCGTTGCGAAGTGGATGATCGCCGGCGTCATGCGCCATCCGGACCTGCAGGGCTTGCGCCGCTTCCTGCTGGCAACGCGCGATGCGCATTCGCTCTATGCCCGGTTCGGGTTCGCGCCGCTCGCCAACCCGTCGCGATTCCTCGAGCGCTTCGACCCCGACGTCTACGTACCGCGCTGAACGTGACACGCGAGTCGCCGGGCTTGCCCAAAAGCCACACGGTATAATCCCGCGCTTGTCGCGACGATCGATCCTCTTTTTTGCGCGCACGCTAGCGTGGTTGCTGCCGGGCTGCGTCGCGATGGCCGCGGTGGCGGCGGAGCCTGTCGCGCCGGCGGCCGTGCCGACCCCGGCGCTGGCCGCCAAGGCGTATTACCTCGTCGACGCGCTCAGCGGTCAGACGATCGTCGCGCAGAATGCCGACGAGCCGCGCGAGCCCGCGTCGCTGACCAAGCTCATGACCGCGTACCTCGTCTTCCGCGCGCTCAAGGACAAGGAGCTCGTCCCCTCGCAGATGGTGAATGTGTCGAGCAAGGCGTGGCGCGCCGAGGGCTCGCGGATGTTCATCGAGCCGAAGAAGGCGGTGAGCGCCGACGAGCTCTTGCACGGCATGATCGTGCAGTCGGGCAACGACGCGTCGATCGCCCTCGCGGAGACTGTCGCCGGATCAGAGGAAAAGTTCGTCGAGCGCATGAACAAGGAAGCGGCGCGGCTCGGCATGAAGAACACCCGCTTCGCCACCGCGACCGGTCTGCCGGCGCCGCAGCAGGTGTCTACCGCGAGCGACCTGGCGCTGCTCGCCGGCGCGATCATCCGCGATTTCCCCGAGTACTACCCGATGTACTCGATCAAGGAGTACCGCTACAACAACATCACGCAGCCCAACCGCAACCGGCTGTTGTGGAGCGATCCGTACGTCGACGGCATGAAGACCGGAAATACCGACGCCGCCGGGTATTGCCTGGTTGCCTCTGCCAAGCGTGGGCCGCGCCGCCTGATCTCGGTGGTGCTCGGCGCGGGTTCCGACGCAGCCCGGGCGAGCGAATCGCAAAAGCTGCTCAACTACGGCTTCCAGTTCTACGACACCGTGCAGATGTACCAGAACGGGCAGACCATCAACACGCTGCGCGTCTGGAAAGGCGCGATGGACAGCGTCGCCGCGGGATTCGTCGCCGATCAGTACCTGACGCTGCCGAAGGGGCAGGCGCAGAAGCTCAAGCTCACCATGGACGCGATCGAGCCACTGATCGCTCCGGTGACGCGCGGACAGCGCGTCGGGACGGTGCGCGTGACGCTCGAAGGCAAGACCGTGGGCGAGTATCCGCTGCAGGCGATGGGCGACGTGCCGCAGGCGAGCATCTGGGGGCGGGCTTGGGATACCGCGCGGCTGTGGTTCAAGTGACGCATCCGCCCAACCGGATGCGTCATCCCGAAGCGCGCAGCGCCGCGGGATCTCCTGTGAAGTGCGACAACTGATCCCGCGCGATGCTCGGAATGACAGCTCGTCCGGAGCGCCAGCGCAAAAAAGGATCTGCTGTGCTGTGGTGTACCCAAAGCCACGCACTAGAATCAGGAGCGCAGAAAAAATGACGGTCTATCTCAACGGTGAATACCTGCCCATCGACCAGGCCAAGGTGTCGGTCCTCGATCGCGGCTTCATCTACGGCGACGGCGTCTACGAGCTCGTCCCCGTGTACGACCGCGCGCCGTACCGGATGAGCCAGCACCTGACGAGGCTGCAGCGAAGCTGCGACGGCATCGGGCTCGCCAATCCTCACGCCGCCGCCGCATGGGAGTCGATCATCCGCGATCTGATCGGTCGCATGCCCTTCGCCGACCAGGCGGTGTACCTGCAGGTCACGCGTGGGGTCGCCAAGCGCGATCACGCTTTTCCGGCAGGTGTCGCGCCGACGGTGTTCATGATGAGCAATCCGCTCGTGCTGCCGACGGCGGAGCAGGTCGAGCGCGGCGTGGCGGCGATCACCGGCACCGACGAGCGCTGGCTGCACTGCGATCTCAAGACGACTTCGCTGCTCGGCAACGTGCTCGCGCGCCAGGCCGCGGTCGCGGCGGGCGCGGTGGAGTCGGTGCTTTTCCGCAACGGTTACCTTACCGAAGCGTCGGCGTCGAACGTGCTCATCGTCAAGAATGGGACGATCGTTGCCCCGCCCAAGGACAACCTGATCCTGCCCGGGATCACCTACGACGCGACCTTCGATCTGGCGCGCGCAGGCGGCATGACGCTGACGGTGCGCCCCGTGTCGGAGGACGAGGCGCTTTCCGCGGACGAGATGTGGCTTTCGTCGTCGACCAAGGAAGTGCTGGCGGTGACGACCCTCGATGGCAAGCCCTTCGCCGGAGGGGCTCCGGGGGCGGTGTTTCGCAAGATGCACGCGTTGTTCCAGGCGAGCAAGCGCAAGCCTTCCTGATCCGCGCCTAGCTGGAGGTCTGCGCACCGAGCAGGCAATACTTGCCGTCGTGCCACACCAGCGGCACGTGCGGCTGATACGCGCAGGCGTCGACCCGTCCGATGAACAGCATGTGGTCGCCCGTAGGGTGCAGTGCGTGGTGGCTGCACTCCAGCCACGCGACGCAGCCTTCGATCAGCGGGGCGTCGGCGGCTCCGAGCCGAAACGACAATCCCGCGAAGCGGTCGGGGTGCGGCCGCGAAAAGCGTCGCGCCAGCTCGACCTGGTCGTGCGCCAGCACGTTCACCGCGTAGCGCGGCGTCCCTTCGAACGCGGCGAGGCTGCGCGAGCGCAGCGCGAGGCTCCAGGTGATGAGCGGCGGGTCCAGCGACACCGAGTTGAACGAGTTGGCGGTGAACCCCGCGTAGGTCCGATCGCGGGTGTGGGCGGTGATGATCGTGAGGCCCGTCGCGAACTGCGCCAGGGCGCTGCGCAACTGGCGCTCCGGGAGTGGGGACGGCGGGGCGCGCGGGCTGGACATCGTCGGCTTCGAAGGCGCCACCGCTCTCGCGGGGCGGGTCGCTGGCGTCGCATCTTAGGGGCACCCCGGCGGGGTGTCAAAACGCGCTCGTCGCGCTAGACTATCAGGCCGCGCCATGAATGCCTCGCTCTCGAAGATCGTCGCCAGCCGCTACGACGGGCGCAACATCCCCGTGGCGCTGGTCCTGCCCGACGGCGGCCGGCTGGCGCTGTCGCAGCCCACGGAGGTCGACATCTACGCTCGCACCTGGAGCGGCTTGCGCGCACTCGCTTCGCCCGAGCTCGGCCGACTCGCCCGGGCGTACGTGCGCGGCGACCTCGACTTCTCCGGCGGCTCGCGACGCATGCTGGGGATCGCCGAGTCGCTGGTCGGAAGCGTCAACCACGGCCGTGAGCGCGCCCACGCCCGCCTGATGCAGTGGTGGCATCAGCGCCGCGGCAACCGCCTCAACATTGCGCATCACTACGACGTCTCCGATGCGTTCTACGCGCTCTGGCTCGACCGGCGCATGGTCTATTCCTGCGCGTACTTCCGGAGCGACGCCGACACGCTCGACCTGGCGCAGACGCAGAAGCTCGACCACATCTGCCGCAAGCTCATGCTGCGTCCCGACGAAGAGTTCCTGGACATCGGCTGCGGCTGGGGCGGGCTCATTTTCCGCGCTGCGGAGCAATACGGGGTCAAGGCGAGCGGCATCACGCTCTCGGAGAACCAGTACGACCACGTCCGCGCCGAGATCGACCGGCGCGGGCTCGCCGGCCGCGTCGACGTGCAGCTTCTCGATTATCAGGACCTGCCCGCGGGGAAGCTCTACGACAAGATCGCCAGCATCGGCATGTTCGAGCACGTCGGCATTCGCAACTATCCGCGCTACTTCGGCAAGATCTATTCAGTGCTCAAGCCCGGCGGGTTGGTGATGAACCACGGCATCACGCAGAATCAGGTCGGCGTGGAGGCGCTGGGCAGCGGCATCAGCGATTTCGTCGAGGAGTTCGTGTTTCCCGGCGGCCAGCTTGCGCACGTGTCGCGTGTGATCGAGGGGCTCTCCGCGCAGGGTCTCGAGCTGCTCGATGCGGAACCGCTGCGCGAGCACTACGCGCGTACGCTCTGGCACTGGGTCGACCGCCTCGAGGGCAACGGCGACGCGGCGCGCCGCGAGGCCGGCGAGGAGCGCTTCCGCACCTGGCGAATCTATCTCGCCGGCTCCGCGCACGCCTTCGATCGCGGCTGGCTGTCGATATTCCAGCTGCTCGCCGGCAAGCCATCCGCCGATGGCCGGATGCCGCACCCGGCCACCCGCGACTATATGTACGCGCCTACGGTCGCGGAGCATCGGTCGCCGGTCGCGGGTTGAATGATGTCGGCTCGGCCCCATATGCGGGCAATGCAAGCCGAACAACTGAGCCAACAGGTGACCGAGACCCTGCTCGAGTTCCCGTGCGCATTCCCCCTGAAGATCATGGGTCGCACGCAGGACGGGTTCGCGCAGGCCGTGCTCGATGTCGTGCTGCGCCACGTTCCGGATTTCGACAGTGCGTCGATGGAAATGCGTGCCTCGCGCCAGGGCAAGTACCTGTCGCTCACTTGCACGATCAACGCGACCTCGCGCGAGCAGCTCGACTTGCTTTATCGCGAGCTCTCGGCGCATCCGCAAGTCGTCATGGTGCTCTGATGTCTGCGGCGCCGCGCGCCGCCTTGGCCGCGCGCGTGCGCCCGCTCGGACCCAGCGCGTACGAGGCTACGTGGCGCGCGATGCAGGACTTCACCGCCGCGCGAACGCCGGCGAGCGAAGACGAGCTCTGGCTCACCGAGCATCCGCCGATCTACACGCTGGGCCTGGCCGGACGCCGCGAGCATCTGCTGCGCGACAACGGCATCGCGGTGCTCAAGGTCGACCGTGGCGGGCAGGTGACCTATCATGGTCCTGGTCAGCTCGTCGTCTACACGCTCATCGATATCGCTCGCGCTGGGTTGGGCATTCGCGACACCGTGCGCCGCCTCGAGCGCGCCGTGATACGATGGCTTGCGTTGCGAGGCGTCGAGGCGCATACCCGCGCCGGTGCGCCGGGGGTCTATGTCATTCGGAATGGCGCCGACGCGAAGATCGCGGCGCTGGGACTCAAGGTCAGCCGCGGCTGCACCTATCACGGCCTCGCGCTCAACGTTGCCATGGACCTCTCTCCGTTCTCCGATATCGACCCATGCGGCTATCGCGGACTCGCGGTGACGCAGCTTCGTGATCTGGGCGTCGCGTCGACGGTCCAGGAGGCGGGTGCAAGCTTGGCGCCGGTTATGGTCGAGTGCCTGGACGAAACCGTGACCGCATGATGCGACCCGATCGACATCCGCCCGAGTGCGAGAAATGAGCGCGCCCGAGACAGGCAGCAGCACGGTGCCCGCCAACGCCGCCGGCATCAAGCACAAGGGCGGCGACAAGACTTCGCGCTTATTTGGCAAGTACGCCATCAAGGTGGTCGCCGCCGAGCGCCTCAAAAAGCCCGAGTGGATCCGGGTACGCGCTCCGTCGTCGCCGCGCTTCTACGAGATCAAGAAGATCCTGCGCGAGCACAACCTGCACACGGTGTGCGAGGAAGCGTCGTGTCCCAACATCGGCGAGTGCTTCGGCAAGGGCACCGCGACGTTCATGATCATGGGCGATATCTGCACGCGGCGCTGCCCGTTCTGCGACGTGGGTCACGGGCGCCCGTTGCCGCTCGATGGCGCCGAGCCCGAGAACCTGGCGCGCACCATCGCCGCGCTCGCGCTCAAGTACGTCGTGGTCACCAGCGTCGATCGCGACGACCTGCGCGATGGCGGGGCGCAGCATTTCGTCGACTGCATCCGCGCCGTGCGGGCGCATTCGCCCGCGACGCGTATCGAAGTCCTGGTCCCCGATTTCCGCGGCCGGCTCGAGCGCGCGCTCGACGTCCTCTCGGCGGCGCCTCCCGACGTCATGAACCACAACCTCGAAACGGTGCCCCGGCTGTACAAGCAGACGCGCCCGGGTGCGGACTACACGAACTCGCTCACGCTCCTGTCGGCGTTCAAGAAGCGCTTCCCGGACGTTCCCACCAAGTCGGGATTGATGGTCGGTCTCGGCGAAACCGACGCGGAGATTCTCGACGTGATGCGCGACATGCGCGCGCACCGCATCGACATGCTCACCATCGGACAGTACCTGCAGCCGACCGCCGGACACCTGCCCGTGCTGCGCTACGTTCATCCGGACACCTTCGCGATGTTCGAGCGCGAGGCGGTCGCGATGGGTTTCGCGCACGCGGCGGTCGGCGCGCTGGTGCGCTCGTCGTACCACGCCGACGCCCAGGCGCACGGCGTCCTCGAAGTTGCCACCGTAGCCGCCACTGCAGCTGCCAGCTGAAAACCGCGGGACCTCCCATGCGAAATCGAGTCGTCCGTGTGTTCATGATCTTCACCGTCGCGCTGTTCTCGATGGCGAGTGCGCGCGCCGAAGTCTCCGAAGTGCGCATCTCGCGCGGCTTCGGCGTGCTCTACCTGCCGCTGATGGTGATGGAAAGCGAGAAGCTGCTCGAAAAGCAGGCCAAGGCCACGGGACTGGGAGACGTCAAGGCGACCTATCTGGTGCTCGACGGCGGCAATGTCATCAACGACGCCATGTTGTCGGGCGCGCTGGACATCGCGTCGATCGGCGTCGCCGGCTTTCTCACGCTGTGGGCCAAGGCCAAGGACAACCCTGCGATCGAGGTCAGGGGACTTTCCGGCATGAGCTCGTCGTCGCTCTACCTGATGACGCGAAATCCCGCGGTCAAGACGCTCAAGGACTTCTCCGACAAGGACCGCATCGCCGTGCCCGGCATCAAGACTTCGCTGCCGGCGGTGATCCTGCACATGGCGGTCGCCAAGGAGTTCGGCGACGCGAATTATTCCAAGCTAGATCCGATCACGGTGGGCCTGGCGCATCCCGACGCGCTCGCCGTGCTGCTGTCCGGCAAGGGCGAGATCAACAGCCACATGGCGTCGCCGCCGTTCTCGTACATCGAGGACTCCACGCCCGGACTGCATCGCGTGTTCAATTCGGTCGACGTGCTCGGCAACATCACGCTCGACATGACCTACACCTCGCGCAGATTCTTCGAAGCCAATCCCAAGGTCTGCACGGCGTTCGTCGCCGCGATGAACGAGGCCAACGCGCTCATCGCTCGTGACAAGAAGAAGGCCGCCGAGATCTACGTCACGGTGTCCAAGCAGAAATCGTCGGTCGATGACATCGTGAAGATACTCAACGATCCCAATTCGAAGTTTTCCACCGTGCCCGACGGCACGATGAAATACGCCGAGTTCATGTCGCGTGTCGGCACGATCAAGGCGAAACCCGCGTCGTGGAAGGACCTGTTCTTCGCGCCGATCCACGGCGTTCCGGGAAGCTGATCGAGGGAGTCGTTTCAGCGCGGCTGCGGAAGCGGCGCGCCCTTGGGCCACAGCAGCCATAGCTGGCCGTCCTGCTTCATTCGGCCCGCCTCGCGTGCCGCGTCCTCGCCGAAGCCCCAGAACCAGTCGACGCGCAGCGGCCCCCGGATCGCGCCGCCGGTATCCTGTGCGAGCATCAGCCGCCGCAGCGCGCGCGCCGATTGCGGCCAGGTCGTCGCCACGAACACCGGGGCGCCCAGGGGAACGAAGCGCGCGTCGACCGCGACCGAGCGCCCGGCGGTGAGCGCGACCCCGAGTGCGCCGTGCGGCCCCTCCGTCACGGTCGCGGCGTCTCCGAGCGTCGCCGCGCGCGCAGGAGACTCTGATTCGCGGAAAAACACGTAGCTCGGATTCTCCGCGAGCAGCGCGGGCAAGGCATCCGGATGCTCGCGTCCCCACTGCTTGATGCCCTGCATCGAGGCCTGGTCGACCGTGAGCTCGCCGCGCTCGACGAGTACGCGGCCGATGGCGCGATAGGGATGTCCGTTCTGGTCGGCGTAGCCCACACGCATCGTGCTGCCGTCGGCGAGCGCGATTCGCCCCGAACCTTGCACCTGAAGGAAAAACGCCTCCAGCGGATCGTCGACGTAGAGGAGCTCGCTCCCTGTGGGCGGGCCGCGACCGGCGTCAATCTCGGCGCGCGTCCAGTACGGCACGACGCGATTGCCATCCATCCGACCACGCACGCGCTTGTCCTTGAGCTCGCGATAGATGTCGGAAAGCTCGACCACAAGCAGGTCGGCGGGCCGCGCGTAAATCGGATATCGGTAGCGCTGGTCGCGCGTGCGCGATCCGTGCAGCAGCGGCTCGTAGTAGCCGGTGACGAGTCCTTCCGACTGCAACGCGGAGGGATCGCGCGATCGCATCCGATACGCGCGAAACCTCGCCTCGAAGAACGTGCGCACGCTCGTCGCGTCGCGGCCGTCGATGTCGCCTGACGCCGCGCACGCGTCGCCCCAGGCGTCGCGGCTTGCGGCGCGCGCGACAAGCGCCTTGCAGCTCGCCTGGAACGCGGGCCACGCCTCGGCCAGCGCGTCGTTGTCCCAGCCCGGAATGGAGGCGAACGCGGCTTCCGTGAAGTCGACAGCGACGGCGTCCGGTTGTGCGCCCGGCGGGGACGGTGGTACCGTCGTCACACACGCGGCGGTGAGCAGCGCGGCGGTGAGCAGCGCCGCGGCCAGTCGAAAACGGAGAAGCGAAGCGATGGAATGGATTCTTCTGGAAGCCGGCCTGGCGCTGGGACTCGCCGTGTTCATCGTCTGGTTCACCGCGGGCGCCAGGCGCAAGCCGCCGAAGCCTGCGAAGTCAACCGAGTCAACCGAGGCAAATGAGGCGGCGAAGGATCGCGGCCGCTAATGCAGCACGCGCGGCACGGAAAGCGTGAACAGCGGGATGTCGGCTTCGAAGGCATGGCCGTCTTTGGCGAGCATCTGGTAGGTTCCGCGCATGGTACCGACCGCAGTCTCCAGGTGCGTGCCGCTGGAATACTCGAAGCTTTCGCCCGGCTTGAGGGTAGGCTGCTGGCCGATCACGCCCAGGCCTTTCACCTCGAGCACCTTGCCGTTGGCGTCGGTGATCAGCCAATGCCGGCTGATGAGCTGCGCGGCGACGCTGCCGACGTTGGTGACCGTGATGGTATAGGCGAAAACGTATTGGTTCTTCGACGGATCGGATTGATCGTCGATGTACGCAGCCCTGGGTGCGACGTTGATCGCGTATTTGCCGTCTGACACTTCCATGACTCGAGGATTATAACGCGATGCGAACCTGCCAGATTGCACCCTCGATCCTTTCCGCGGATTTCGCACGGCTCGGCGACGAAGTGCGCGCCGTGATCGCTGGCGGTGCCGACATGATTCATTTCGACGTCATGGACAACCACTATGTGCCGAATCTCACCATCGGGCCGCTGGTGTGCGAAGCGCTGAAGCCGGTGACGACGGTACCCATCGACGTGCATCTCATGGTCAAGCCGGTCGACAGGATCGTTCCGGATTTCGCGCGCGCCGGAGCCTCCATCATCAGCTTCCACCCGGAGGCTTCCGAGCATGTCGACCGCACGATCGCGCTCATCCGTGATTCCGGCTGCAGGGCGGGGTTGGTTTTCAATCCGGCGACGCCGCTGTCGTGGCTCGACCACGTCATCGATCGGCTGGACCTGGTGTTGATCATGTCGGTCAATCCGGGATTCGGCGGACAGGCGTTCATTCCGGAGGCGCTCCACAAGATCGCCGACGTGCGCGCGCGCATCGACATGGCGAGCGCCCGCACCGGACGCGAGATCCGGCTCGAGGTCGACGGCGGCATCAAGGTCGACAACATCGGTCAGGCCGCGCGCGCCGGTGCCGATACCTTCGTCGCAGGCTCGGCAATTTTCGGCAGCGGTGACTATGCGAAGACCATCGCCGCGATGCGATCCGCGGTCGCGGCTTGAGAGCGGCCTGAGCGCGGCCTCAGTGTGGTTTATCGCGGGCGCCGTGCGGCGATGGTATAGTCGGGCCGTCGTGCATCCTGACGGCACCGGCAACGCCGACCGGGCAACGCAGGCGGCGATTGCAACATTCGCAACACACGCAGCACGCGCAACAACGCTAGACACCATGACCTTCGACACTTTCAACCGCAACGGCCGCTGCTGGCGGCAGGGCAACGACTGGCGCTGGCGTCCCCACGCCTAGAGTCGCTCCTTCGGGTCGCACCGCAGTTGGCGCGCGATCCGACCCTTGCAGCAGGTTTTGCGCACGTTGAAAGATCGTTGGAGCATCATGACCGAAACCGAATTTCGCGCGCTTGCGGCGCTTGGATTCAACCGCATCCCGCTTGTGCTCGAATCCTTCGCGGATCTCGACACGCCGCTGTCGCTCTATCTGAAGCTCGCCAACCAGCGCTACACGTTTCTGCTTGAGTCCGTCGTCGGAGGCGAACGCTTCGGACGCTACTCGTTCATCGGGCTGCCGGCGAAGATCCGCCTTCGCGCCCGCGGACGCGACATCGAGGTCGAAGACGACGGCGCGATCGTCGAGCGCCATCACGGCGATCCGCTGACCTTTATCGGCGCATTCCTCGGTCGCTACCGTGCGGCGCGCGTCGCCGGTCTGCCACGCTTCTGCGGGGGCCTGGCGGGTTACTTCGGCTACGACACGGTTCGCCACATCGAGACGCGCCTCGCCGATTCCGCGCCGCCCCACGCGCCCGACCTGGCCGATATACCCGACATCCTCCTCCTGCTCACCGAGGAGCTGGCAGTCGTCGACAACCTGTCCGGCAAGATCTCGCTCATCGTCTACGCCGATCCTTCGCAACCCGCCGCGTACGAAAAGGCGAGCGCGCGGCTGCAAGCGTTGCGCCGTGCCTCGCGGGCGAACGTCGACATCCCGTTGCAGACCGCGGGCGAGCACACCGAAGCGCGCAGCGACTTCGGCGCCGACGCCTACATGGCGGCGGTGAAACGCTCACGCGAGTACATCGCCGCGGGCGACATCATGCAGGTGGTGATCGCGCAGCGCATGCGCCGGCCGTTTGCCGCGCCGCCGCTTCAGCTCTATCGAGCGCTGCGCTCGGTGAATCCCTCCCCGTACATGTTCTACTACGACTTCGGCGACTTCCACGTCGTCGGCGCCTCGCCCGAGATCCTGGTGCGCAAGGAGGGCGACTCGATCACTCTCCGGCCGATCGCGGGGACGCGCCCGCGCGGCGCGACTCGCGAGGCCGACGAGGCGCTGGGCGTCGAGCTGATCGCCGACCCGAAGGAGATCGCCGAGCACGTCATGCTGCTCGACCTCGGCCGCAACGATGTCGGACGCGTCGCGCAGACCGGCAGCGTCAAGGTGAGCGACCGCATGGTCATCGAGCGCTATTCGCACGTGATGCACATCGTGTCCAACGTCGAGGGCAAGCTCAAGCCCGGGCTGTCCAGCATCGATGTCCTGCGCGCGGCGTTTCCGGCGGGCACGGTGAGCGGCGCGCCCAAGGTGCGCGCGATGGAGATCATCGACGAGCTCGAGCCCACGCGGCGCGGCATCTATTCCGGCGCGGTGGGTTACATCAGCTTCCAGGACGACATGGACACCGCGATCGCGCTGCGCACCGGCGTGATCAAGGACGGCGTGCTCTACACGCAGGCGGGCGGGGGCATCGTGCACGACTCGTCGCCAGAGGTCGAATGGCAGGAGACGCTCAACAAGCTGCGCGCGCTCCAGCGGGCGGCGGACCTGGTCCAGCTCGGACTGGATGCGGAGGGCTGATCATGCTGCTGATGATCGACAACTACGACAGCTTCACTTACAACCTCGTCCAGTACCTGGGCGAGCTCGGCGAGGATGTTCACGTCCATCGCAACGATGCGGTCACCCTCGATCAGATCGCCGCCTTGCGCCCGGAGCGCATCGTCATCTCACCAGGCCCGTGCACGCCTTCGCAGGCGGGCGTGTCGGTGCCGCTGGTCCAGCGCTTCGCCGGAAAGATCCCGATCCTCGGCGTCTGCCTCGGGCACCAGGCGATCGGCGAGGCGTTCGGCGGGCGCATCGTGCGTGCGAAAAGGGTGATGCACGGCAAGCTCTCCGCGGTGTCGCACGCCGGCGGCGGCGTGTTCGCCGGGCTGCCCAACCCGCTGTCGGCGACGCGTTATCATTCGCTCGCGATCGAGCGCGTGTCGCTGCCCGCGTGCCTGGAAGTCACCGCCGAAAGCGAGGACGGCGAGATCATGGGCGTTCGACATCGCGAGCTCGCGGTGGAGGGCGTGCAGTTCCACCCGGAAGCGATACTGACCGAGCACGGATACGCGTTGCTGCGCAATTTCCTCACTCAACATTAGAGGCAGCCATGTCGATCAACATGCAGGAAGCGCTGCAGCGCGCGATCGAGCACCGCGAGATCTTCCACGACGAGATGCTCTCGCTGATGCGCAAGATCATGAGCGGCGAGGCGACGCCGGTCATGATCGCGGCGTTCACCGTCGGGCTGCGCGTGAAAAAGGAGACCGTGGGCGAGATCGCGGCGGCGGCGCAGGTGATGCGCGAGTTCGCCACCAAGGTCGACGTTCCCGACCGCGACAAGCTGGTCGACATCGTCGGCACCGGCGGCGATTCCGCGCAAACGTTCAACATTTCGACGGCGTCGATGTTCGTCGCTGCCGCGGCCGGCGCGCGCGTCGCCAAGCACGGCGGGCGCTCGGTGTCGTCGAAGTCGGGCAGCGCCGACGTGCTCGAGGCGCTCGGCGCCAACATCATGCTCGCCCCCGAGCAGGTCACCGCGTGTATTGCCGAGACCGGCATCGGCTTCATGTTCGCGCCCAGCCATCATAGCGCGATGAAGCACGCGGCGCCGGTGCGCAAGGAGCTCGGCATCCGCACGATCTTCAACATCCTCGGGCCGCTCACCAACCCCGCAGGCGCGCCGAACCAGCTGCTCGGCGTGTTCCATCCCGACCTGGTCGGCATCCAGGTGCGCGTCCTCCAGCGGCTGGGCAGCAATCACGTGATGGTCGTGTACGGCAAGGACGGCATGGACGAGGTGTCGCTGGGCGCGGCGACGATGGTCGGCGAACTCAAGGATGGCGCGGTGCGCGAGTACGAGATCCACCCCGAGGACTTCGGACTGCGCATGATCTCCAACCGCGGCCTTCGCGTCGGCGATGCCGTGGAATCCAAGGCGATGCTGCTCGAGGCGCTCGACAACGTCGAAGGCACGCCGCGCGAGATCGTGGTGCTCAACGCCGGTGTCGCGCTGTACACCGCGAACGTGGTGCCGTCGATCGTCGAGGGCATCGAGCGCGCGCGTGAGGCCGTCGCGTCGGGCGCGGCGAAGCGCAAGCTCGAGCAGTTCGTCGCCACGACGCAAAAGCTCGCACGGCCCGGCAAGGCTTGATCCGTCGCGATGGCCGAGCGCGACATCCTGCGGCGCATTCTCGCCACCAAGGCAGGCGAGGTCGCGGCGATGAAGGAGGCGTTGCCGGAGGCGACGCTTTTCGAGCGCGCGCGCGGTGCGGCGCCGGCGCGCGATTTCGCCGCCGCGCTGCGCGCCAAGGTGGCTGCCGGCTCCGCCGCTGTGATCGCCGAGATCAAGAAAGCGAGCCCGAGCCGCGGCGTGCTGCGGCCGATCTTCGATCCGCCGGCGATCGCGCGCCGCTATGAGGCGGCGGGTGCCGCATGCCTGTCGGTGCTGACCGATCGCCCTTATTTCCAGGGAGCGCCCGAACACCTCGTCTCCGCGCGGGCGGCGTGTGCGCTGCCGGTCCTGCGCAAGGACTTCATCGTCGACGAATACCAGATCGCGGAGTCGCGCGTGCTCGGCGCGGATTGCATCCTGCTCATCGTCGCCGCGCTCGACGACGACCGGCTCGCCGCGCTGGAAGCCGCGGCGCACACCCTCGGGATGGCGGTGCTGGTCGAGATCCACGACGGCGCGGAGCTCGCCCGCGCACTCAAGCTCTCCTCTGCGCTTATCGGCATCAACAACCGGAATTTGCGCACCTTCGACGTCTCGCTCGCCACCACGCTCGACCTGCTTCCGCGCGTGCCCGCCGACAGGCTGGTGATCACCGAAAGTGGAATCCTCTCCTCTGCGGACGTGCGGCACATGCGCGCCCACGGCGTGAATGCATTCCTGGTGGGCGAGGCGTTCATGCGCGCCGCGGACCCGGGCGCGGCGCTGGCCGCGCTGTTCAACGAGCACTGAGGTCACCTGAAGGTCCGCCCTGCTGCGTTTGCTATGATGGCGACCGGCGCCGCATGCAAGGGCCGGGCATGACTTCGATGCCGGCGCCCTGGGGGAATCGTGTCGGCGATCGCCGTCGAGAATGTTGCCAAGCACTGGACGACCGCCGCGGGCCAAGTGCGCGCGGTCGACGGCATTTCGTTCGCGCTCGAGGCGGGCACGCTCAACGTGCTGCTGGGCCCGTCTGGGTGCGGCAAGTCGACGACACTGCGCCTGATCGCCGGGCTCGACCACGCGGATTCGGGCCGCGTCCTGATCGGCGGCAACGATGTCACGCACCTGTCTCCTGCGCAGCGCAACATCGCCATGGTGTTCCAGTCGTATGCGCTGTTTCCTCATCTGTCGGTCGCCGAGAACATCGTGTTCGGACTGCGCGTGCGCAAAGTGGAAGATGCCGATCGCGATCGCAGGCTCAAGCGCGTGGCCGACATGCTCGGGCTCGCCACGCTGCTCGACCGTAAACCCGGACAGCTCTCCGGCGGCCAGCAGCAGCGCGTCGCGCTCGGTCGCGCCATCATCGCCGAAGCGCCGGTGTGCCTTATGGACGAGCCGCTGTCCAACCTCGACGCGCAGCTGCGCCAGGAAATGCGCCAGGAGATCCGATCGCTGCAGCGCGCGCTCGGCGTCACCATGGTCTACGTCACGCACGACCAGGTCGAGGCGATGTCGATGGCCGACCGCGTGATCCTGCTCTCCGCCGGCCGCATCGAGCAGAACGGCACCCCCGCGGAGCTCTACGAAGTTCCTGCCAACACGTTCGTCGCACGTTTCATCGGGACACCGCCGATGAACCTGCTGCGCCTTGAGCCGGATGGCAATGGCGGCGCGGTCGTTGCGGGAACGAAAGCGCCGGTCATCGCGGCCGGACACCTGTCGGATTCGATCGCCGGCGTGCGACCCGAGGACGTCGTGCTCGCGCGCGGCGCCGGATTTGCAGGCGAGGTTTCGGCCGTCGAGTACCTGGGCGCCGACTCGCTGCTCAGTTGCCGCATCGGCTCGCAGACGCTGGTGGCGCGCGTCGCCGGCCGGCTGGCGCTGGCGCGCGGCGACGCCGTGACACTCACATGGGCTGCGGGCGCGCTGCACTTTTTCGACGGCGCCAACGGCCATCGCATCGAAGTTGAACCGCATCGGCAATCGGCGACCGCCTTCGCCTGAACAATCGACCAAGCACGACTCAAGGAGGATGGACATCATGTTGCGTACCTTTAATCGCGGGCTGGTGCTGTTGGGCGGCTTCGCGCTCGCCGCGCTCTCCCTGCTCGCCGCAGCGCAGTCGAACGTCGAGATTTCGTTCTACTACCCGGTTGCCGTGGGCGGCCCGATCACCAAGATCATCGACGGTCTCGCCGCCGACTTCGAGAAGGAAAACCCGGGAGTCAAGGTCAAGGCGATCTACTCGGGGAGCTACCAGGAGTCGATCACCAAGGCGCTGACTGCGGTGAAGAGCAACGACGCGCCGACGATGTCGGTGCTGCTGTCCACCGACATGTTCACGCTGATCGACGAGGATGCGATCGTGCCCTTCGATCCGCTGATCAAGACCCCCGAGGACCAGGCGTGGCTCAAGGGTTTCTATCCCGCGTTCATGGAGAACAGCCAGACTGGCGGCAAGACGTGGGGCATTCCCTTCCAGCGCTCGACCATCGTGCTCTACTACAACAAGGAGCTGTTCAAGGAGGCCGGCCTCGATCCCAGCAAGCCGCCGGCGACCTGGCAGGAAATGGCCGAGTACGCACAGAAGCTGACCAAGCGCGACGCGTCGGGCAAGGTCACGCAGTGGGGTGTGCAGATTCCGTCGTCGGGATTTCCGTACTGGCTGTTCCAGGGCCTCTCGACCGAGAACGACGCGATCCTCATGAACGCCGCGGGCACAGAGACGTATTACGACAAGCCCGGCGTCGTCGAGGCGGTGCAGTACTGGGTCGATCTCACCAACAAGTACAAGGTGCAACCCGAGGGCATCATCGAATGGGGTACCACGCCGAAGGATTTCTTCGAGCGCAAGGTCGCGATGATGTGGACCACGACGGGCAACCTGACCAACGTCAAGAACAATGCCAAGTTCGATTTCGGTGTGGCGATGCTACCGGCCAACAAGCGCCGCGGAAGCCCGACCGGCGGCGGAAATTTCTACGTATTCAAGCAGGCCAAGCCCGAGCAGCAGGCGGCGGCATTCAGGTTTATCAAGTGGGTCACGGCGCCCACGCGCGCGGCGCAATGGGGTATCGACACCGGGTACGTCGCGGTGCGTCCCGACGCCTGGGAAACACCGCTGATGAAAAAGTACGTCGTCGAGTTTCCTCCTGCAGCGGTCGCGCGAGACCAGCTGCAGTACGCGGTCGCCGAGCTGTCGACGCACGACAACCAACGCGTGACCAAGGCGCTCAACGACGGCTTGCAGGCCGCGCTGACCGGCACCAAGCCGCCCGCGCAGGCGATGGCGGACGCACAGCGCGAGGCCGATAGACTGTTGCGCCCGTACCGCAAATAAGCGTCACCGCGGCCGGCGCGCTCGGCTACGACGCGGAGCGCGTCGCGCACGACGTGCTCAGGCGCCGATGACGAGAACCACGCAATGGCTATACGGGTGGATGCTGGTCCTGCCGGCGGCGGCGCTGCTCGCGCTGTTCACGCACTACCCCGCGGTCGCGACGCTGTGGCACAGCTTCCAGTCGACGCCCAAGGGTGCGCGTCCTTCC
>JBDTZQ010000091.1:0-12051 GCA_040005035.1 Betaproteobacteria bacterium
CCGAGATCGCCTCGCTCAAGCCCGATGCAGTGTTCGTGTTCTTCGCCGGCGGCGGCGCGGTGAAATTCACCAGGGACTATGCGGCGGCCGGGCTCAAGGAAAAGATTCCACTTTATGGCAGCGGCTTCTTGACCGACGGGACCCTCGAGGCGCAGGGCGCCTCGGCGCAGGGACTGCTGACGACCTTGCATTACGGCGATGGGATTGAGAACGCCAAGAACAAGCAGTTCCGTTACGCGTACGGCAAGAAGTATGGCGTGCAAGCCGACGTTTACGCGGTACAAGGCTACGACGCGTGCCTTCTTCTTGCCGGTGGCCTCGCCGCGGTCAAGGGCAGCTTCGGCGACAAGAAGGCTCTCTACAGCGCTCTGGAGAAAGTCAAGATCGATAGCCCCCGCGGCACCTGGACCATGTCCAAGGCGCACAATCCAATCCAGGACATATACCTCCGCCGCGCCGAAGGCAACGGCAACCAGGTGATCGGGATCGCGTGGAAGGCGCTGGAAGATCCCGCGCGCGGTTGCAAGATGTAAAAGTGACCCGCCGCATCGAAGTGGTTTCTCATCCATCCGGGCGGGGCGCATACCCCGCTTCTTTTTTGCACTGGGCCTTTGCTCCTCGCGTAACCAAAGGGCGCCATGGAATGGCTGATTCAAGTCCTCAATAGCGTTCAATACGGGCTGCTCCTGTTTCTGGTCGCGAGCGGGCTCACGCTGATCTTCGGCATCATGGGCGTGATCAATCTCGCGCACGGCAGCTTCTACATGATCGGCGCCTACCTCGCCTTCGCGCTGGTGGAACGGATCGGCAACCTGTGGGTGGCGCTGCCGGTGGGCATCGCGCTGGCTGCCGCGCTCGGCCTGATGATCGAGTGGCTGCTCATCAGCCGGCTCTACCGGCGCGACCACCTGCACCAGGTGCTGCTCACATTCGGGCTGATCCTGGTGTTCGAGGAGCTGCGCAGCATCCTGCTCGGCGACGATGTGCACAGCGTTCCGGTTCCAGCGCTCCTCTCGGCGTCGCTGCCACTGACCGACACGCTTTCGTACCCGGTGTATCGCCTGTTCATCTCGGCGGTGTGCCTGGCACTGGCCGCGGCGATGTACGCGACGATCCAGAAGACGCGCCTGGGTGCGCGCATCCGCGCCGCCGCGTCGAACCCGGAAATGGCGCAGTCGCTCGGGCTCGACATCCGCTGGATCCACGCGCTCGTCTTCGCGTCGGGGGTCGCGCTGGCAGCGTTTGCCGGCATGATCGCCGCGCCTGTGTCGTCGGTGTTTCCCGGGATGGGCAACCAGGTGCTGATCGTCTGCTTCGTGGTCGTGGTGATCGGCGGCATCGGCTCGCTCAAGGGCGCGCTGGTCGCCGCGCTGCTGATCGGATTTTGCGACACCTTCGGCAAAGTGCTCTTTCCCGAATTCGCCGGCGTCGCGGTGTACCTGCTGATGGCGGCGGTCCTGCTGTTCCGCCCCGCCGGCCTGTTCGGCCGCGCCTGAAGTGCGCGCCCGCGTCGTCTTCGTTCTGATAGCCGTCGTCCTGCTGGCGGCGTTCCCGATGGTCGCCGAGAAGTTCTACCTGCAGCTCGTCACCAAGATCATGATCCTGTCGATCTTCGCGCTGTCGCTGGATGTGCTCGTCGGCTACACCGGGCTGGTGAGTCTCGGACACGCCGCCTACTTCGGCGTCGCCGCCTACTCGCTCGCGCTGCTGGCGCCTTCCGACAACGCCGCCAATGTGTGGGTGACCCTGCCGCTGGCGCTGGCCGCGAGCGCGGCGGCGGCGCTGGTGATCGGCGCGCTGGTGGTGCGCACCGCGGGCGTGTACTTCATCATGGTGACGCTCGCCTTCGCGCAGATGGTGTACTACTTTTTCCACGACACGCGGGTTGCCGGCGGATCCGACGGCATCTACGTCAACGAGCGGCCGCAGACTTTCATCCCCGGACTCGACCTCGCCAACGACGCTCACTTCTACTACGCCGTTCTGATGCTCCTGGTGCTGGTGTTCGCGCTGCTCGCGGCGATGCTTCGCTCGCCATTTGGCCGCGCATTGCAGGGGATCAAGGCCAACGAGCGGCGCATGCGCGCACTGGGCTACGCGACGCTGCGCTACAAGCTGGCCGCATTCGTGATCGCCGGCACTCTCGCCGGGCTGGCCGGCTACCTCACCGCCGCGAAGGAAGGCTACGTCAACCCCGAGATGCTGGCATGGCATCAGTCGGGGACCGTCCTCATGATGCTCATCCTCGGCGGCATGGGGACGCTCATAGGCGCGGTGCTCGGCACGTTCACGTACGTGCTGGTGCAGGAATGGTTCTCCGGCATCACGCGCCACTGGCAGCTCTTGATGGGCGCGTTCATCATTGCGGTGGTGCTGGTTCTTCCGCAGGGACTGGCGGGACTGGCGCGCGCGCGGGCTCGACGATCGCCCGCGCCACGGCCACCGGGCGACGCCAATGAGTGAACCGCTGCTGCGCGCCGACGAGCTCAGCCGTCGCTTCGGCGGGCTGGTCGCGGTCGATCGCGTCTCGCTCTCGCTCTCCCGCGGCGAGATCCACGCGCTGATCGGGCCCAACGGCGCCGGCAAGTCGACGCTGGCGAATCTGCTCTCGGGAGAGCTCAAGCCGACCTCGGGCAGCATCCGGCTGGGCGAATCCGATGTCACCGGCTGGAGCGCCGATCGCATCGCGCGGCAAGGCGTCGCGCGCACGTTCCAGCACACGAACGTGTTTCCCGCCTTCAGCGCTTTCGAGAACTGCCGGCTCGCCGCGCAGGCACGCGCCACCGGCTTGCCCGGCATGCTGCGCGACGCCGACCGGCATGAGGAGTGGAACAGCGTGGCGCACGCCGCGCTCGCCGCGACCGGACTGGCGAGCCGCGAAACGATCCTCGCCGGCGTGCTCGCGCACGGCGAGCGCCGTGGGCTGGAGATCGCCATGGCGCTGGCGACCGCGCCGTCGGTCCTGTTGCTCGATGAGCCCTTGGCGGGCATGGGCCCCGAAGATGTCGCCGGCGTGATCGCGCTGCTGCGCGGCCTGCGCGAGCGGCACGCAATGCTGCTCATCGAGCACGACATGGACGCGGTGTTCGCGCTGGCTGATCGGCTCACCGTCATGGCCAACGGCCGCGTGCTCGCCAGCGGGGCACCGGAAGCGATACGCGCCAATGCCGAGGTGCAACACGCCTATCTCGGCACGCTCGACGACGTACTCCCATGACCGCCGCGGCGACGTTGCCCGCCGGACGGCTACTGGAAGCGCGCGGCCTCCACACCTACTACGGCGACGCTCACGTGCTGCAGGACGTCGACTTCAGCGTGGGCAGAGGCGAGATCGTCGCGTTGATGGGACGAAACGGCATGGGCAAGACGACGCTGCTGCGCTCGCTGCTCGGGCTCACAAGGCCGCGCAGCGGCGAGATCGCGTTCGACGGCGCATCGATCGCCGCGCTGGCGCCGTTTCGCATCGCTCGCCTGGGATTGGCTTACGTGCCCGAAGGCCGCGCCATCTTCCCGCTGTTGTCGGTGCGCGAAAACCTCACCCTGGCGGCACGAGCCGCTGACGCGGAGGGGGCGGTGGCATGGACGCACGAGCGCGTGCTCGCGGCGTTTCCGAGCCTCGCCCAACGGCTCGAACATCGCGGCAGCGAGCTGTCGGGAGGCGAGCAGCAGATGCTCACGCTGGGCCGTGCACTGCTCACCAACCCTCGCCTGCTCTTTCTCGACGAAGCCACCGAAGGCCTCGCGCCATTGGTCGCCCGCGACATTTGGCGCACGCTGCAGGGCCTTCGCGACGCTGGGATGGCGATGGTCATCGTCGACAAGAATTTCGCGATGCTCTCGCGGCTGGCGGACCGCTGCGTCGTCCTGGTCAAGGGGCGAAAGACCTTCGACGGCCCTGCGCAGGCGCTCGCGGCGCAGCCCGAGCTGCGCGCCAGGTACCTCGGCGTCTGAATTGGAGGAGTCGCGTCCCACGCGATTCGCGACGCTCACGTCTGCCGCCGACGAAGTACGCATCGAGTACCAGCGCATCGCGGGCGACGCCACCGCGCCGACGCTCGTCTTCCTGCACGAAGGGCTGGGCAGCGTCAGCATGTGGCGTGATTTTCCCGGCCGTGTCGCCGGCGCCACGGGCTGCGCGGCGCTGGTGTACTCGCGCCGCGGCTACGGCGGCTCGACGCCGCTCGCCGGCGCGCGCGCGCCCGATTACATGCACGTCGAGGCGCTGTCCGTGCTGCCCGCACTGCTCGACGTCCTCGCGATCGACGACCCCGTGCTGATCGGCCACAGCGATGGCGCATCGATCGCGCTCATCCATGCCGGAGCGGCAGGGCGACCCGCCCAAGGGAAAGTTCGCGGCGTCGTCGCGCTCGCTCCGCACGTTTTCGTCGAGCCGCTTTCGATCGCATCGATAGCGCGGGCACGCGAACAATACGCGACGACCGACCTGTGCTCGCGCCTGTCGCGCCACCACGCCGACGTCGATTCGGCGTTTCGCGGATGGAACGACATCTGGCTCGCGCCGGCGTTTCGGCGCTGGAACATCGAGGCGTTGCTGCCGGGCATCGAATGCCCGCTGCTCCTGATCCAGGGACGCGACGATGAGTACGGCACGTTGGCGCAGCTCGACGCGATCGAGGCTCGCGTGCGCGGCCCGGTCGAGCGCGTCGTGCTCGACGATTGCGGCCACTCGCCGCAGCGCGACCAGCCCAAGGCGACGCTCGCCGCGATGCACAGGTTCATCGCGACGCTGGCTTGACCGGCGCCTCGAGCGTGCCCTGGAGCGCAAGCGTGCGCTGGAGCACGAGCGCGCGCTCGTAGAGCTTGTTCTTCGGGGCACGGGTCAACGCGCAAGCGAGCTTGACCGCGCGCGCCAGCGGCAATTCGGCGAGCAAGAGCGCCAGCGTCGCGTCGTGCTCGCTCTCGTCCTCGCCGCGCGCGGCAGGCGGTGCGCCGACGATGAGCACGAACTCGCCGCGCTGCCGGTTGGGATCCGCATCGATCCACCCCGATGCTTCACCCAGGACGCAGCGGTGGATGCTCTCGAAGCGCTTGGTGAGCTCGCGCGCGATGACGAGCTCGCGGTCGCCGCCGAGCCCTTTCGCCAGCGCCTCGAGGGTCGCGACGATGCGATGCGGCGCCTCGTAGAAGACCAGCGCGCAGGGCAGCGCACCGAGCGATGCGATCTCGCGCGAGCGCGCCGAGGCGGTGGCGGGAAGAAATCCGCAGAACATCCAGTGCGCCGCCTCGATACCCGACGCCGAAAGCGCGGCCGCTACCGCGCTCGGCCCGGGTACCGGAACGACGTCGAAACCGCCGTCGCGCACTGCGCGCACGAGTCGCGCTCCCGGGTCGCTGATGCCGGGCGTACCCGCATCGGTGACCAGCGCGACGCGCTTGCCGGACTCGAGCAGGGCGACGACCTGTGCGGCGCGGCGCTGCTCGTTGTGCTCGTTGAGGCTCAGCAGGTCGGCGCGGATGCCGTGGTGCGCCAGCAGCACCGAGCTCACGCGCGTGTCCTCGGCCGCGACGACGTCGACCTGCGCGAGCACGTCGAGCGCGCGCAGAGTGACGTCGCGCAGATTCCCGATCGGCGTGGCGACCACATATAATGTCCGGCCGAGCGCAGGCTGCGGCTCCCCCCTGGTCATCGTGCGGTTCCTGCTGGTCTCATCCATGATCCAGAGCTTACCCCGGAGTTTTTTCCGGAGCGCCGTTCCGATGTTCTGCCCGGGTTCGATCGCGCCGCACGCGATGCGGCGCGCGATCATCGCACTCCTGCTCATCGTGCTGGGGGCGGGCTGCTCTTCGGCGCCTCCATTGTCGGGCGCGCGCGCGCCCGCGGCAACCGCAGCCAATCCGGCGCGACCGCCCGCGGCCTCCCCGGCGCCGTCGCCAACGCCTGCGGGCAGCGCAGCAGCAGCGTCGACCGCGCCGGTTCCGGCGTCACCTCCGTCGACCGTCACCGTGGCGCCCGCTCCTGCACCCCAAAGCGTGCGGCCGATCGCCTCGGCGATGCCCGTGGCACGGCAGCGCGAGAACAGCGACACGATAGCGCTCATCCTGCCGCTGGAGTCCACCGTGTACAGCCGCGCCGCGGAGGCCGTGCGAGCGGGCTTCATCGCCGCGGCCGATCGTGCCGGCAGCCGGTCCCGGATCGCTATCATCGGACACGGCGACGACGGCGTCCTTCCGGCGGTCTCCGCCGCGCACGAGATGTCAGCCGCGCTCGTCGTCGGTCCGCTCACCCGGGATGACCTCAAGACCGTGCTGGCGATGGCGCCGGCGCGTCCGCGCATGCTCGCGCTCAACCAGACCGACGACGGCGTTGCGCTGCCCGACGATGCCTATTCGCTGACGCTTACCCTCGACAGCGATGCGATGCTGCTGGCGAGAAGCGCGCAGTCCGACGGCGTGCGCAGCGTGTCGATGGTCGTCTCCGGCACGTCGCTGCAGCAGCGCTTCGCGGCCGCCTTCGCCGCGGAGTGGCGGCGCACGGGGGCCGCGCCGCCGCGAGAGTACCGGTTCGACCCCCATCCGGAAATGCTCGCCCTGCTGCGCCGCGAGCTCGCGTCGCGTCCGACCGACGCCGTGCTGCTCTCGGTCGACAGCGATCAGGCGGCAATCGCCAAGTCATTTCTTCCACCCGGGCCGGTGTACGCGGTCAGCCAGATCGCCGACGACCTGCCGACACCGATCTCGCACGATCTCGACCGTGTGCGCTACGTCGAGATCCCATGGCTCGCCGATGCCGGCAGCCCCGAGCTGGCGAGCCTGCCTCGAGGCAACCTGAACAGCGCCGTGCTCGAGCGCCTCTACGCGCTCGGGCTCGACGCCTTCGCGTTGTCGCAGATGCTCGCCGAAGCCGTGCCGCCCGAGCGCATCGAGCTCGACGGCGCCACGGGCCACCTCTCGCTGACTCCCGGCCACAGCTTTGCGCGCCAAGGTCGCATCATGGAAATCCGCGATGGGCGTGCGCAGATGCTCGCTCCCTGACGCTTGAGCGCCGCGATGAATCGCGCGCAGCGCGGCGCCGCCGCGGAAGCGATGGCAGCGGAATTCCTGCGCTCGCGCGGACTCGCGGTGACGGTTCGCAACTATCGCTGCCGCCTGGGCGAGATCGACCTCATCGCGCGGCACGGCGACACGGTCGTGTTCGTAGAGGTCCGCTTGCGCAGCAGTGCGGCTTTCGGCGGCGCCGCCGCCAGCATCGGCGCGTCGAAGCGGCTGCGCATGAGTCGCGCCGCCCGTCACTACCTGTCGACCCTCGACGGCGAGCCGCCCTGCCGCTTCGACGCCATACTGCTCGATGCGCTGGATCCGGCGCGCATCGAATGGCTCGAGGGCATCGAACTCTAGAGCGCCCTGACGCGCCTAGACTTGCCCGCGCACGCTGCGTGATTCATGCGAAGGGTGCGCAGGGCACCCTCGAGAAGTTGCTACAATCGCGCCTGCAACACTTCCCTCGCCCCTGTTTCCCATGGACACGCAACGCATTCGCGCCCACTTCGCCGAGAGCGCCGAGCTCAAGCTCGCCGCCGTAGACACCCTCGCGCCACTGATCGCGCGTGCCGCAACGCTGATGACCGAGTGCCTGCTCGCCGACGGCAAGCTTCTCGCCTGCGGTAACGGCGGCTCGGCGGCCGACGCCCAGCACTTCGCTGCCGAGATGGTCGGACGCTTCGAGCGCGAGCGCCCCGAGCTGCCGGCGGTGGCGCTCACCACCGACACCTCGATCCTCACCGCGGTGGCCAACGACTACGATTTCTCGCAGGTTTTCGCGAAGCAGGTGCGTGCGCTCGGACGCGCCGGCGATGTTCTGCTCGCCATCTCGACCTCCGGAAGCTCCGCGAACGTCATCGCGGCCATCGCCGCCGCGCACGAGCGCGAGATGCGCGTGGTGGGGCTCACCGGCAAGGGCGGCGGACGGATGACCGAACTCCTGACGGCGGACGATGTCCACATCTGCGTGCCGCATCCGACAACAACGCGCATCCAGGAGGTTCACTTGCTCAGCATCCATTGCTTATGCGACGCCATCGACTCGAGTCTGCTGGGGGAGGAGGCATGAGGCTCGAGCCGGCCACGCGTGCCCGCGCGGTCCCGGTCGTGGCGATCGCGCTCGCGGCGAGCTTCGTGCTTTCATTAAGCGCATGCGTGCCGCTGCTGATCGGCGGCGCCATCGCCGGCGGCGCCGCAGTTGCCACCGACCGCCGCTCCACCGGGGCGCAGCTCGACGACGAGGTCATCGAGGACAAGATATCGCTCACCATCACCGATCAGCACAAGGGTGATTTTCACGTCAATGTCACCAGCTACAATGGGCTCGTCTTGCTTACCGGCGAGGTGCCCACCCAGTCGGCCAAGGATGACATCGCACGGATGGCGCGGGCCACGCCGAAGGTGCGCGGCCTTCAGAACGAGCTGGTGATCGGCCCGGTCACCAATATCTCGACGCGGACCAACGACACGCTGATCACGTCCAAGGTGAAGGCGCGCTTCGTCGAGGCCGCCAAGTTCCAGATCAATTTCGTGAAGGTGGTCACCGAGAACGGGACGGTCTATCTCATGGGGATCGTGCGCCGCGTCGAGGGCGACGACGCCGCCGAAATTGCGCGCACGACCAGTGGCGTGCAGCGCGTCGTCAAGGTGTTCGAGTACGTGGCCTGATGCCCGAGCTGCCGGCGCCAACGTTCGCTGCGAGGATCGTGACGCGCAAAGACCTGCAGCATCGCCTGACCCGGTTGCGCAGGCCCCTCGTATTCACCAACGGCGTGTTCGACATCGTCCATCGCGGCCACGTCACTTACCTCGACCAGGCTCGCGCGCTCGGCGCCGCGCTGGTGGTGGGCGTGAACTCCGACGCGTCGGCGCGGCGTCTCGCCAAGGGTCCGCAGCGACCGCTCAACGCATTCGACGATCGCATCGCCGTCGTCGCGGCGCTCGCGTCGGTCGATCTCGCGGTGGAATTCGACGAGGACACGCCGCTTGCGCTCGTGCTCGAGTGCCGTCCCGACATCATCGTCAAGGGCGGCGACTACACCGTCGGCACGACGGTGGGTGCCACCGAAGTCATCGCCTGGGGCGGACGATTCGAAGCGATCCCGCTGTTGCGGGGCCGCTCGACGAGTGAGCTCGTGCGCAGGATCCGCGAAGGCGGCTAGAGCCGCGTTACCGCGCTGCTATAATCCCGGTTCGAAACGAGGAGCTCGATGGATTCCGTCATCCAGGTCGACCGTGAAGTCGATGCCCGCGGACTCAATTGCCCGCTGCCGATCCTGCGCACCAAGAAGACCTTGAACGACATGACGAGCGGGCAGGTCGTGCGCATCATGGCGACCGATCCGGCATCGGTGCGCGATTTCGAGGCTTTCGCGCGGCAGACCGGCAACCAGCTCGTCGCGCAGTCCGAGCAGGACGGCGCTTTCGTCTTCCTGCTGCGACGCAAGTAGCGCGGCCCCAAGACTCCACCATGTCCGCGGAGACTCCGGGCATCCTCGAGCTAACCGAAGAGAATTTCGCAGCCTCGATCAACGATCACCCGTTCGCGGTGATCGACTTCTGGGCTCCGTGGTGCGCGCCCTGCCGCGCCTTCGCGCCGACCTTCGCGGCGGCCGCGGCAAAGCATCCGGATGTTCTGTTCGCCAAGGTCGACGCCGAGGCGCAGCAGGGAATCGGCGCGCACTTCAACATCCGCTCGATTCCCACGCTGATGGTTTTTCGAGGCAACATCATCGTGTTCGCGGAAGCCGGCGCACTGCCGGCGAGCGCGCTCGATCAGGTGCTCAACGCCGCGCGCGAGCTCGACATGGAAAAAGTCAGGAGTGAGATCGCCGCACAGGACGACACGGCTTCCACCGCGACCGGAAACTAGCGGCGCGGGCGAACGCGCCCTTCCAGTCGCGTTCAGCGTCGATAGCGGTTGAGGAAGTCGGCGACGATACCGCGCTGGCTCTTGTCGATCGCCGAGTCGAGCGTGCGGTCCAGCGGATCGTACTGCCCCGCCTTGCGGAAGGCGGTGATGGCTTCCTGGTGCAGGCCCTGCGCCTGGAGCGCATAACCCAGGCAGCGCCAGGGCTCGGCGTTCCAGAATTCGAGCTCGGACCACGCGCGACACAATTCACCGGCGCGCCGCCAGTTGCCGGCGCGCAGCATGCGCGGTCCCTCCCCGCGCAGAAGCGCCAGTCGCGCCTGCCGGTCAGCGAAAAGCGCGGCGGTGTCCGGGTCGTTGACCGACCCCGTAAAGGCCTGCGACGGCGGCGACACGACCGCGGCGATGCTCCGTTCGATCGAGCTGATCTTGCCGACCTCGCCCTGAAACCCGCGCGGGAAAAGCGCGGGCGGCGAAGGAATCCACGCCACGACCGCAGTCCTCGCGGCGGCGATGGAATCGGTCATCGGCTCGTGCCATGCCACGCCGTAGAGCCAGAGCATCGCCGCCAGGCCCACGCCTCCGGTGAGCATGTTGAGCACGCCCGGCGGACTGTGCGTGACCAGGCAGTCCTCGGCGAAATCCCAGTCCGTCTCGCCGTTCTGCGCGATCTTCTCGTAGGCGACCGCGATGAGTATCGGCGCCAGCAGCGGGAAGCCGCACGCGACGCCTTCCCACCAGACGCGAAAGGCGCGGCGCAGCGCGCGCCGGAACTGCGCGCGAACGTCGCGGCGCGCGTACGCATCGCTGATCGAAAACTGCAGGTACACACCGAACAACCATTTGCCCGGCGTCTGCTGCAGCGACGCAATCAGCATCGCCTCGATCGGAATCCAGGTCGCGGTGATGATCACGGGGGCGAAGAGGGGATGCCCGATCCAGAACGACGTGTCGTCGCTCACCGCGCCGGCGCCGTGCATCGCAGAGAGCAACAGCGCAAGCACCAGTCCCCAGATCGCATAGTCGAACAGGCGGGCGGCAAGCCGGTTCGCCGGACGAGGCTCGCTGGTGCGACCCGCCTTGGCGCGCTCCAGCTCGGCCATGCGCAACTGGAAAATCCAGCTCGCATCCTCCTGCGGCGTGTCGGTGCCGAGGAAAACGCTCTTTTCGCGGCGCCAGTTGAGGATCGCGAGGTCGGTCTGCGGTACCAGCGCGGGTGCAGGGATCACGCGTCGGCGCCGAGCCCACGCCACACCGTGCACGATGCCGTACACCAGCGAGAGGACCAACAGGGTTAGCGTCAGCAGCACCAGCACGTGCTTGGCGACCGGAATGGCGTCGGTCGGCGTGACGAACACAATGGCGGCTGCGATGAACGCACCGAACAAAACGCACAGCGCCACCTGACCCATCGTCGAGCGTCCGAAAGACGCGACGCGCTCGGTCAGGCCGGGGTGGTGCAGGTGCTTGTCCGCAGACGGGTCGGGGAGCGTCAGCGCCTTTTCGTCCTCGATGTCGATCACATCCTCGTGCGAACCGGTGTCCTGTGCGGTCGCCGCGACGTTGCTCACGAAGTGCGCGATGCGCTGCTCGGTGGTGGCCTCGGTGGTGACCGCGAGCTCCTGGTCGTAGTGCTGTCTCTGGTTGGGGTCGCTAAGTATGCGACTGGCATGATTGATGAAGCGAAGGGCTTCTTCCACATTGCCCTGGCCATCGCGCGTTTTTGCGTAGTATTTACGAATCAACCGGCGAAGCGCTGCCCGCACCTCCTCCTCGGAGGCACCCTGAGGGACGCCCAGCGCTTCGTAGAGCGTTGCTTTCATACCCGGATCGGGGGGCCAAAAATGAACAAAATACCGATCTGGAATATTCGGGTAAATGGCGTACCAATGCAAGCCGGCTCGGTTCGGGGGCCAATCCACAAGGTTGATGCTGGCGCTGCGCGTCAGACGGTGCCGTTGTACGTCACCGCTGGAGATCGAAATGCAGCTTTTTCTTGCGCTACGACGGGCGGGACCCGGCGGGCCGACAAAAAAGCGACCCGTGGGCCGCTTTTCTTGAGCGTCGGGCGCGGGCGCCTAGGCGCCCTTCTTGACGTCGTGATGTGCCAGTTTCTCGCGGATGCGCGCCGACTTGCCCGAGCGCTCGCGCAGGTAGTAGAGCTTGGCGCGGCGGACGTCGCC
>JBDTZQ010000092.1:0-11796 GCA_040005035.1 Betaproteobacteria bacterium
GCGACGAGCTGCTGTACTCCAGCGTCAAGGGCAAGAACCCGTTCAAGGACAAGCGCGTGCGCCAGGCGATGTACCAGGCGATCGACATCGACGCGATCAAGTCGACGACGATGCGCGGCCTCTCGGCGCCTTCCGGCGCGATGCTCCCCTCTCCGGAACAATCGACGCCTGAGCTCGAAAGGCGCCTGCCCTTCGACAAGGCGAAGGCGAAGCAGCTGCTCAACGATGCCGGCTACCCGAACGGCTTCGAAGTCACGATGGATTGCCCGAACAACCGCTACGTCAACGACGAGAAGATCTGCCAGGCGCTCGCCGCGATGTGGGCGCAGATCGGCATCGGGATCACCGTCAACGCTATGCCGCGCGCCAACTATTTTCCGAAGCTGACCAATACCGACACCAGCCTGTACATGCTCGGCTGGGGAGGCGGCTCGACCGACGGCATCTTCATCCTGCAGCCGGTACTGTCGACGTACTCGGGCAAGGGCGACGGCGACTACAACTATGGCCGCTACAGCAATCCCAAGATCGACGAGATCACCGCCAAGGTCAAGGTCGACATGAATCCGGAATCGCGCCTGGGCGAGATCCGCGATGCGCTCGCGGCGCACAACGCCGAGATCAACCATTTGCCGCTGCATCGCCAGGTCATCCCCTGGGCGACGCGCAGCAACGTCACGGCGTTCCACCGTGCCGACAACCAGGTCATACCGTACCGTGTGACGGTGCAGTAGTCGCAGGTCCTGCCGGGGTCTGCGCGGGCGGGCGCGCCGAGCTAACCGTCGACCCGGCGCGGATGAGGTAGCGCGTGACCGCCCAGGTGAGCAACAGCACGACCGCGCAGGACAGCACGGCCAGCGCCTGGCTGGGGGCCGTCTGCTGGAGCATCGCATCGGCCACGACCGATGCGATCACCTGCGCCGCGACGAATCCAGGCACCACGCGCAGGTCGAAGCGGAGCACCGCGGCGAACAGGACCGTGTCGAGCGCGCCGACGACCAGCGCCACCGCAATGATCGCGAGCGCGCTGTCCGCCGACATCGCCGCGTGGGCGCCGGCGACGCACGCCAGCAGCGCGAAAGCCCACGCGCGTCGCCGCTGCCAGCCGCCAGTGAGCCTATCGAGCCAGTAGAGGATCATCACGCTGACGGCGATCCCGCCGATGACCGGCATGAAGGGACCCGCGAGCGCGGACAGCCACGGGAACCACGCGCTCTCGTCGCCGCCACGCGGCCAGTGTGGCGCGTCGCGCACGCCGACCACGCCGACCAGCGCGTTGGTCCCGGCGACGAACAGGCCCGCGGCGATCCCGCGCAGCAGCAGCGTGCGTTCGCCGACGCCCGACGGCGCGTAGGAGCGCGCCGCCCACGCCGCTACGCCGGCGAGCATCGCGACGACCAACGTCGTGAGCAGCATCGACAACGCCGTGCCCGCGGCCCACAGCATGGCCTGCCAGCGAAACGGCTCGGCGGTCGCGAAATTCATTTGCGCCCCCGGCCAAGCGTTGAGCGCGCCCGCGCCCAGCGCAGCCGCCACCACCGCGAATGCCAGGGTGAAGGCGCGCCGATCGAAGCGGCCCCGATTCCACGCCACGATCGAGGCGATCAGCGCCGCCACCGCGGCGATGATGACGGCGAGCGCGACGGCCATTTTCACCAGGCGCAGCCGCGCCGAGCGCGCACGCTCGGTGCGCTGCCACTCCTCGGGGACGAAGATATAGCGTCCGTAGGTCGACACCTCGTCGCCGGCGATGCCAACGATGGCGCGCGCCTCGCCCCCACTGCCGGAGCCCGCATCGACGCGGGGATCGACCCAGGTGAACTGCCAGTCGACGCGCGCCGGTCGCTGGCTCTGCTCGGCGGACACTTCGCGTAGCGACACCGCGTCGAGCCCGAAGCGCAACGCGAGCTCCTTGGCGGCGAGCTTGCGGGCGTCGTCCTGCGAAAGCGCGGCGCCTGCGCGCTGCTCGGGAAGCGCGTGCCGCACCTGGCGCACGTTGCCGGCACCGTCGACCGTGACGCGCCACTCTTCGGCGCGGTCAGCGACGTCGCCGGTGTCGAAGCGCGCGTAGCGCACGTCCCACAACGGCGGCGCCAGCCAGCTCCCCATCAGCTTTGCATACGCTTGCTCGCCGGCTTCGCGCCACACGAACTTGTGCCACAGCCAGCTGTTCGCGTCCTGCGATGCGAGCCGCGTCGACGACACGCGCGTCCAGTCGGCGCCCAGCTCGATGCCGCGCGATTTCAACGCCGCGTCCGCGATCGCTTCGGCGCGCGCGCGGTCGCCGGCCAGCGGCAGGGTGTCGCTGCGAAAGTCGCCCGCGGTCACGAAAGCGACGACGCCGACCAGCGCGAGCAGCGGCAGCGCCTTCTGCACGCGCCGCGTCCAGCGTCCCGCGGCCGCGCGGGTGTCGGGCCGGAACGGTGCGTCTTCCACACCCGCAGGCACGCCGACGCCGTTGCGCAGCGCAGCCGGCAACTCGCCCCATGCACCCGCGCGTGCCCTCCGCCACATGACCACCGCGAGCGGCACGAGCGCGGCGGCGATCACCAGCGCCTGGTTGAAGCGCGCACTGGTCCCGTCGACCAGAAACACCGGAAGCGACATCAGCACCAGGTCGAACAGTGCGTGCAGCAGTACCGTGGGAAGCAATCCGAAACGCAGGAAAATGAGTCCCCAGATCAGCGCCGGCACGATGAGTTCGACCAGCCGCGAGTACGCGGGAAAACCCGGGTAGTTGGCATGCGCCGCGCCGAACACGAGCGCCTGAAGCACGAGCACGAGCGCGATCGCGCTTCGGCGCACGCCGAGGCGCGCGCCGATCAGCGCCGCCAGCGACAGCGGTACCGCCCGGAAAAGGCACTCCTCCATGAACCCGGCCTGCAGCGCCATGCCGATGGGCGCGAGGCCCGGCAGCGCGCTGCCCAGGATGTTCGGATCGGACAAGGACTCCGACGGCTGCCACCAGCCGAGATAGCGGTTGGTAAAGAAATAGAAGCCGACGATGAGCGCGAGCTCGATCGGAACGAACAGGTAGCCACCGAGCGTACGCCCGAGCACCGCGCGAGTGGGCGCCGCGTCGCGCGACCACAGCCGCCAGAGTTGCGGGTGGTCGGCGAAGGCGAGCCGCGACAGCCCCTCCGCGGTCATGAACACCAGCGCCAGCCCAAGCGTTCCACCGACGACGATCAGCAGCGCGACGCCGAGCTGCTGGCCCCAGAAGATCCACTCGGATTGCGCGGTGTCGAATCCGAACCACGCCTGCGGTGCGTTCGCAAGCATCGCCGCCGCGTTCAATCCTGCGACTACCAGGCCAGCGAGCAGCGCCTGCCGCCAGAGCAGCGCGCGCTTGCGCACCAGCCAGAGCGCGCCGAGCACGCAGCCGCCGATCCCGTAGAGCAGCCCGGCGACCAGGCTCGCCACCTGCGCGATCTCGTTGTTGGCCGAGCGCATCTCCTGGAAGCGGCGCTGGAAAGCTTCCGGGATATGGACATACCTTAGAACGCCGCTCAGTTCCGCGCCGGCGATGCCGATGCTCATGCGGAAGCGGGCGTCGCCCAGCTTTTCGCGCGGCCGCTCGTAGACGAAGACGTGATCCACTCGTCCATTGGGCTGGGTCTGCTGCGAGCGTTCGAGCAGCGTCCAGTCCGCGAAGTCGACTCCCCAGTCTGCCGCGGTGCGCGCCTCGGCGATCTTGCGCGCTGCGTCGCTGTCGAGCGCAGGCCCCGGCTGTGTCTCGGGGACCTGGCGCACAAAGCCATACGGTGTTCCGTCCGAACGGAAGCGGACGCGTACTTCGTCGGTCTCGTGTGGCTTGAACAGGCGCACGTCCCACCAGTAGGGCGAATAGACCGACCCGGACAGGAGCTCGGTGAAGCGTGCCGTACCCCCGGCCTCCAGCTCGACGTAGTTCTGTGTCGCCGTGTCGTGCCCGAACAGCACCGCGGCACGCGCATCCGCGGGCGCGAGCTTGAGCTTTTCTCCCAGCGCCTTTCCCTGTTCGAGCGCCTGCGCCCTCGACATGCGCACGTCGAGGTTGACCAGTGGCAATGCGTCGGGAAAGTACCGCCATGCCAGCAGCGCGCAGGCGACCGAGAGCGCGACGAAGGCTATCCAGAATGGCGGTGCGTGGGTGACTCCGCGCAGCGACGGCGCAATCAAATGGGCCTGGCGCTCATGGCAAGATGGAACGCGGCAGGACGCGCAACCACTAGTAGAGAATCGTAAACCCGCCGGCGCCGCGCGGGAAAACCGCGACCAGGCTCCACGCAGGCACTCCGTCGACGCGGCCCTTGTCACCGGTCGGGCGGCCGGAGCTATCGTAGACCTGCCAAGCGACTGCGCCACCCTTGCTCCAGCCCATGCCCTCGGTCCAGGCAAGGATCGTTTCGCCGTTTGACGCCGCCACGGCCGGATACTTTCTGCCGCCGGCAGGTCCCGGAGCGGCGACCGGGTCCGCGGGCAAAAGCGTTCCGGGATTCACGCGGCTGAAATACACCTGCGCCTGCGATTCCCACGCGCTCAACACACCGGCGCCTGTTTCTTCCAGATACGCAGTCGTCAGGGGACAAGCGTTGATCGCCCAATCCGCGATCTTGGTGCTCTGGAAAGTTCGGCCCTTGTCGCGAGAGGATATGAAGTACATATCACGGTTGGTATCGGATGCCGAGCGGTAAAGCGCATACGCATTGCCTTTGCTGTCGTTCGCTGCCGCCAACCCGCAGCAACTGCACGCCCCGGTCCCCGGCGCGGACGCGGGCATTTCACTGCCGAATGTCTTTCCGTCATCCGTCGATTTGACGACGAAGATGCGACGTCCCGCCTCCCCCCGATGCTCGCCATCGCCGTTCCAGTACACGAAGACGTTCCCCGCCGGGTCCGCACTGACTGTGCCTCCTCCGTCGAGGCCGTAGGTTTCCCGGATGACATTGCGCTGCGGTTCGAACGCTGAGCCGCCATCGGCGAGTCGCGCGTACAGCATGGGGGCCGCACCCTTGGCACCCTTTTGCGGCGCCGCGTCCGATCCCATCCATGCGACGTGGACGCGCCCGTTCCTGCCCAGCGCGACATGCGCTCCACGGACATTGCCGACGGCGATTGCGCTGTCGGGATCGCTGTTGACGCGCAATGCCGGGCCGAAGGTCTTCCCGCCATCAAGGGACTGGACGTAGTAAAGGTTGCCGGCTGCCGGGTTGCCCTTGAAATAGACGAGATGGACATGCCCCTTGGTGTCGGTGGCGACTTGTGGCTGCAAGCCGCCATCCGGTATCCGCTGAAGCACGACCTTGTCGTTGGCGAGCGCGGCAAGACTCAAGCATGTCGAGAGCAAGAGAAAGCAAACCTGACGAGAATGATTCATCGTTGCTCCTAGATGGCCTTGACCAAATCCTCGACAACCTTCTTCGCGTCGCCGAACACCATCATCGTCTTGTCCATGTAGAACAGCGGATTGTCGAGGCCGGCGTAGCCGGAGGCCATCGAACGCTTGTTGACGATGACCGTCTTGGCCTTGTACGCCTCGATGATCGGCATGCCGTAGATCGCGCTGCCCTTCTGCTCGGCGAGCGGATTGACGACGTCGTTGGCGCCGAGAATCAGCGCGACGTCGGCCTGCGCGAACTCGCTGTTGATGTCCTCCATCTCGAACACCTGGTCGTAGGGCACCTCGGCTTCGGCCAGGAGGACGTTCATGTGGCCGGGCATGCGTCCCGCGACGGGATGGATCGCGTACTTCACGGTGACGCCCTTCTCGGTGAGCTTCGCGGCCAGCTCCTTCACCGCGTGCTGCGCGCGCGCCACTGCGAGGCCGTAGCCGGGGACGATGATGACGGTGTCGGCGTTGCCCAGCAGGAACGCAGCGTCGTCGGCGCTGCCGCTCTTGACCTGCTTCTGCGTGCCATCGCCCGAAGCCTGCACGGTCTCGCCGCCGAAGCCACCGAGTATCACGCTGAAGAACGAGCGGTTCATCGCCTTGCACATGATGTAAGACAGGATCGCGCCCGACGAGCCCACCAGAGATCCGGCGATGATCAGCATCGGATTGTCGAGCGAAAACCCGATCCCCGCCGCCGCCCAGCCCGAGTAGCTGTTGAGCATCGAGATCACGACCGGCATGTCGGCGCCGCCGATCGGGATGATCAGCAGGAAGCCCAACAGGAACGCGATCGCGGTCATCACCAGGAACGGCGTCCAGTGCGCGGGCGCCGGTGTGATGCAGAACCAGATCCCGAACCCGATCATCGCGATGCCCAGCGCCAGATTGACGTAGTGCTGTCCCGCGAACGACACCGGCGCGCTCTTGATGCGCCCGGAGAGCTTGCCGAACGCGATCACCGATCCCGAGAACGTGATCGCTCCGATGAAGGTGCCTATGAAGAGCTCGAGCTTGTGGCCGAAGGTGATGGGCACATCGAGCCCCACCGCCGCGGGATTATTCACCGCCGCCACCGCGATGAACACCGCGGCGAGGCCGACGAGCGAATGCATCGCCGCGATCAGCTCGGGCATCGAGGTCATCTGCACGCGCTTGGCAACGATCGCGCCCAGCGTTCCGCCGATGGCTATCCCGCCCAGGATCGGCAGCACGTTCTTGCTGCGCGAGTAGATCAACGCGAGCGTCACGAGCACGGCGATCGTCATCCCGATCATGCCGTAGAGGTTGCCGCGGCGCGCCGTGTGCGGGCTCGACAGCCCCTTGAGCGCGAGGATGAAGCTCACCGACGCGACGAGGTACCACAGCGCGACTTGATTGGCGCTCATCGCATATCCTCGCGCGCCTTGCCAACACTGTCATCCCGCGCGAATGCGAGGGACCTGCTTGCAGCCATCACGGCGAACAGCAGATTCCTCTGCGCTGCGCGCCTCGGAATGACAGTTGCCGCTGCGCGTCTCGGAACGACAAGCTGTTCAATGCGCATCGCTGGCGCCTTTCTTCGGCTCTTTCTTGCGGAACATTTCCAGCATACGCCGCGTGACCAGGAATCCGCCGAAGGTATTGATCGACACCAGCGCCACGGCTACCACGCCGAGCCACGCGCCCCAATCCATCTCCACCGGGCCCGCGGCGAGCATCGCGCCGACCAGGATAATGCTGGAGATGGCGTTGGTCACGCTCATCAGCGGTGTGTGCAGCGCGGGAGTGACGCCCCAAACGACGTGATAGCCGACGAAGACCGCAAGCACGAATACGGTGATATTGACGACGAACGGATCGACACCTGCGGCCATGACTGTCTCCTTGATCAGGACTTGCGCATCAGGACTTGACTGCGGCCACGACCTGGCCGTTTTCGCACATCAGCGTCGCCTGAATGATCTCGTCGTCGCGAGGCACATTGAAGTCGCCGGTCTTGGGATTGAGCGAGAGCGCGAGGAAATTGAGCACATTGCGCGCGTAGAGCGCGCTGGCGTCAGCGGCGACGCGCGCGGGAAGATTGGCGTAGCCGATGATCTTGACGCCATTCTTGTCGGCGATACGGTCGAGCTCGGAGCCCTCGACGTTGCCGCCCTGCTCCACCGCGAGGTCGACGATCACCGCGCCGGGCTTCATCGATGCGACGGTGTCGGCCTTGATGAGCTTGGGCGCCGGCCGTCCGGGAATGAGCGCGGTGGTGATGAGGATGTCGACGACCTTGCAGCGCTCGGCGATAATCGACGACTGCCGCGCCATCCACTCCGGCGGCATCGGGCGCGCATATCCGCCGACACCCTCGGCGATCTTTTTCTCCTCGTCGTTGGCGTAGGGCACGTCGACCCACTTCGCGCCGAGCGACTCGACTTGGTCCTTCACCGACGGACGCACGTCGGATGCCTCGATGACGGCACCGAGCCGCTTCGCGGTGGCGATCGCCTGCAGTCCCGCGACGCCGACGCCGAGTACGAGCACGCGCGCGGCCTTGACCGTGCCCGCCGCCGTCATGAGCATCGGCATGAAGCGCGCATAGGTGTCGGCCGCGAGCATCACCGCCTTGTAGCCGGCGATGTTGGCCTGTGAAGAAAGCACGTCCATCGACTGCGCACGCGAGATGCGCGGCAGCTTTTCGAGCGCGAACGCGCTGACCCCGGCGCCGGCGATGGCCTGGATGCCTGCCGCGTCGAAAGGATCGAGCAGACCGATGAGCAGCGCGCCACGCTTGAGCTGCGGGAGCTCGGATGCGGACGGCGCGCGCACCTTGAGAACGATGTCCGCGCCCAGAGCCTGCGCCGCGCTGGCGAGGGTCGCGCCCGCCGCCACGAAATCGGCGTCGGGAATCGACGATGTCGTGCCGGCGCCCGACTCGACGACCAGCGAGTGCTTGCCCGAAGCTGCGAGCTTCTTGACCGTTTCCGGCGTCGCCGCGATTCGCGTCTCACCAGCGCGAGTTTCGCGCGGAATACCGATGATCATCCAAGCCCCCATTCGCCGCGCCATGACGCCGCGCCTGCTGCCACGGCGGCGGGCGTGGTGCGCTGTGTCTGCGTGTAACCTTGGCGTGCGGCACTTCGCGTGCCGCGGGCCTGCCGCTGCGCGCTATCTTGCCACACGCGCCGCACGAGCGCACGGCGCGCCTCCGCGCCGCCCCGCTGCGAGCTGCATCGGAACGCGCCCGTCCGGCGATTCACCGTGCGCAAAACGATGCTCACGCAATCGCGGCTGCGACCGCCTTGCCGAGATCCGCGGTGGTCGCCTTGCCGCCCAGGTCCGGCGTGCGTGGCGCCGACGCATCGGCGAGCACCGATTCGATCGCACGCACCACGGCCGCGGCGGCGTCGCGATGTCCGAGGTGCTCGAGCAGCAGAGCACCCGACCAGATCTGCCCGATGGGATTGGCGATGCCCTTGCCAGCGATATCCGGCGCCGAGCCGTGCACCGGCTCGAAGGTCGAGGGAAACAGCCGCTCCGGATTGATGTTGGCCGACGGCGCGATGCCGATCGTACCGCAGACCGCAGGCCCGAGGTCGGACAGGATGTCGCCGAACAGGTTGGAGCCGACCACCACGTCGAAGCGGTCGGGGCGCTGCACGAAATGCGCGGTGAGTATGTCGATGTGGTACTGGTCGACGCGTATGTCGGGGTATTTCGCCGACATCTCGCGAAAGCGCTCGTCCCAGTACGGCATGGTGATCGATATGCCGTTCGACTTGGTCGCCGAGGTCACGTGCTTCGCCGGCCGCGTCTTCGCGAGCTCGAAGGCAAAGCGCATGATGCGATCGACTCCCTTGCGCGTGAAGATCGTCTGCTGGAACACCGTCTCGCGGTCGGTGCCTTCGAACACACGGCCGCCCACCGACGAATATTCCCCTTCGGTGTTCTCGCGCACGACGACGAAATCGATGTCGCCGGGCTTGCGGTTGGCGAGCGGCGACGCGATCCCCGGCATCAGCCGGCACGGCCGCAAATTCACGTACTGGTCGAAATGGCGCCGCCACTGGATGAGCGATCCCCAGAGCGACACGTGATCGGGCACCGTGGCCGGCCAGCCCACCGCGCCGAAGTAGATCGCCGCGTGCGACCGAATCTTCTCGAACCAGTCCTCCGGCATCATCCGCCCGTGCTTGGCGTAATAGTCGCAGCTCCACGGCAGCTCGTCCCATGCAAACTCGACGCCGTAGCGCCTGCCCGCCGCCTCGAGCGCGCGCAGCCCTTCCGGCATCACTTCCTTGCCGATGCCGTCCCCGGCGATCACAGCGATGCGATGCGCAGCCATGGCTCCTCCTTTGGCGTCGAATTCTATCAGGGTGCGTTATGCTCGCCGCTCCCGAAATCCGTTCGCCGGGCGCCAACGCCCGGGATGTCATGCCCTCCTCAGCGTCGACCGCGCGTCACCGCCGCAGCATCCTGTTCATGATCATCGCGGCGATATGCTGGTCGTCGGGCGGCATCCTGGTTCGGCAGCTCTCGATCACCAGCGCCTGGGAGATCGTGTTCTGGCGCTCACTGTTCATGGCGCTGTTCGTCGCCGGAACGTTGATCGCGATGAACGGCCGGCGCATGCCGGCTCAGGTCGCGGCGGTCGGCTGGCCGGGCGTTTTCTCCGGCATTTTTCTCGGCGGCACTTTTTTCTTTTTCATCGCATCGTTGACCCGCACCACGGTCGCCAACACATTCGTCCTGATGAGCGTTTCGCCTTTTCTCGCGGCGATCGCAGGCCGCCTCGTGCTCCGCGAGGCAGTGCCGATGCGCACATGGATCGCCATGAGCGTCGCCTTCGCCGGAATCGTGGTGATGTTCGCGGATTCGCTCGACGCCGGACGACTCGCCGGCAACCTTCTCGCGCTCGGGGTCTCGGTGTGCTTTGCACTGAATCTCACCATGCTGCGCAAATTCCGCGCCAAGACCGACATGCTTCCCACGGTCATGCTCGCGGGCATATTCACGCTGGTGCCCGCTTTCCTGCTGGCCGACACGCTCACCGCATCCGGACGCGATCTGGCGATCCTGCTGCTGATGGGATGCGTGCAGCTCGGAGCGGGGTGTCTGCTCATGACAGCAGCGGCGCGCGAGCTGTCTGCGACCGAGCTCGGTCTGCTCGCGCTGCTCGAGCCCATTCTCGGTCCCATCTGGGTGTGGGTGCTGATCGGCGAGAGACCGTCGGCGCTGACGCTCATCGGGGCGGCTGTCGTTCTCTCCGCGGTGCTTGCCAACGAAGCCTTCGCGGCCTTCAGGTCGGGCCTGGCCGCCGACGTCAGGCGCTGATTTTTCTGCTCGCGCGGTGGAGCGTGCACCCGGCGAGCAAGCGCATCTACGGCGCGATCGCGCCACCGCCTTCGCCCGCGCCGCGCGCGCGCCCAGTCGCGTGCAGTTGAGCTATCATCGCGCGCTGGCCACCCCGCTAGTCATCTCTCCGCCGACGACGCCGTTGAAACAGACCTTTCTCGATTTCGAGCAGCCCATCGCCGATCTGCAGACCAAGATCGACGAGCTTCGCTATGTGCACGAGGATTCCGCGGTCGACATCTCGGACGAGATCAATCGGCTGACCAAGAAGAGCCAGCAGCTCACCAAGGAAATCTACTCGAAGCTCACGTCGTGGCAGATCGCGCAGGTCGCGCGGCACCCGCAGCGGCCGTATACGCTCGACTACATCGCCGGGATGTTCACCGACTTCCACGAGTTGCACGGCGATCGGACCTACGCGGATGACCCGGCGATCGTCGGCGGAATGGCGCGCTTCAACGGCGCGCCGTGCATCGTGCTTGGCCATCAGAAGGGGCGCGACACCAAGGAGAAGATTCACCGCAACTTCGGCATGCCGCGGCCGGAGGGATACCGCAAGGCGCTGCGCCTGATGAAGCTCGCCGAGAAATTCCGGCTGCCGCTGTTCACGCTGGTCGACACGCCGGGGGCGTTTCCCGGCATCGGCGCCGAGGAGCGCGGACAGTCGGAAGCCATCGGGCGTAATCTCTACGAGATGGCCGGGCTGGCCACGCCGATCCTCGCCACCATCATCGGCGAAGGCGGCTCCGGCGGCGCGCTGGCGATCGCCATCGGGGACGCGACACTCATGCTGCAGTATTCGACGTACTCGGTGATCTCGCCCGAGGGATGCGCGTCGATTCTCTGGAAATCGGCGGCGCACGCCGAGGAAGCCGCGGAAACTCTCGCCATCACCGCGCCCCGCCTCAAGACGCTGGGACTCATCGACAAGGTCGTGGCCGAGCCGCCGGGCGGCGCGCACCGCGATCATGCGGCGACGATGGTCTCGCTCAAGAAAGCGCTCACCGAGGCGCTGCGCCAGGCGAAAGAGCGTCCGCTCGATGCGCTGCTCGAGGCGCGCGAGGACAAGCTGCTCGGCTATGGCAAGTTCAAGGAACTCA
>JBDTZQ010000013.1:0-35973 GCA_040005035.1 Betaproteobacteria bacterium
CAACGCCGCCACGCTGGCCGTGCACGCCGATGACTGGCGGTGCGGCATTGCGCGCCTGCTGCGCTTCTGGCGCAACATCGAAGTCGGCGACGTATACAAGGCTGATTTCAGCGCGGTGTCGCTGCACGGCATGCGGTGGCTGGCATCCGTGCTCGTGGGCGGCCGCGGGCCGGCGCGCGCCGCGTCGATGCTCGACAATGCACCGCTGCGCGGCCTCCTGGAGCGCGCGCTCGACGTCGAGCAAGTCGACCTGCGCATTGCCGAGGGGCACCTTCACGCGCTGGCTATCAACGCCACCAGCTACAGCTCGGGGCACGCCGTGACCTTCTTCAACGGCGCGCCGTCGGTGGCTCCGTGGCAGCGCACGCGCCGGCGCGGTCAGCGCGCGCGCATAGGCTTCGAGCATCTGCTCGCGTCGACGGCCATCCCCTTCGTGTTTCCGGCGGCGCAAATCGACGACGACTACTACGCCGACGGATCGATGCGGCAGATCGCGCCGATCTCTCCCGCGCTGCACCTGGGCGCGCGACGCATCCTGGTCATCGCCGTCGGCCAGTTCACCGGCGGCCAGGGCGCGCTCGCGAGGCGGACCGGGCCAGCGGCCTACCCTTCCTTCGCACAGGTCGCCGGACACGCGCTGTCGAGCATTTTCCTCGACAATCTGGGCGCGGACTTCGAGCGCATGCAGGCGCTCAACCACGCCTGGACGCTGATCCCACAGGCAGCGCAGCGGTCGCACCCCGAGATCTCGCACGTCGATGCGCTGCTGCTCGCCCCCAGCCGCGACGTCGGAGCGATGGCGCTGCCGCACGCGGACCGGTTGCCGACGGGCGTTCGCTATCTTCTGCGAGGCCTGGGCGGCAACGACGCCACCGGCGCCAATCTCCTTTCGTACCTGATGTTCGACAAGCACTATTGTCGCGAGCTCATCGAACTTGGATACGCCGATACGCTCGCCCGTCGTGACGAGATCGTGGCATTCCTCTCGGGAGACCAAGCGCAGTTCCTGCCACTCTTCCCCGCCGATCTCCTGTACTGAGGCGTTGCACGGGCATCGTTTGACGCGCGCGCCGTTATCGCCGACGATTCCAGCGCTTCCGGCATCACAACTTCCTCATGCTCGAACCCCGTCAGCGTTCCTATCGCAGCCTGAGCGCGCACGACTTCCACCGCGTCGCGTACCTCGAATGGGGCGAACCCGACAACCCGCGCGCGGTCGTGTGCGTGCATGGATTGACGCGATGCGCGCGTGACTTCGACGATCTCGCTCGCGCACTTGCGCCGGATTTTCGCGTGCTCTGCCCCGATGTCGCGGGTCGCGGCGACAGCGAATGGCTGCGCGATCCCGGCGACTACACGAGCGCAACGTACCTCGTAGACCTCGCCACGATGCTCGCGTACGCGCAAGTCGACGAAGTCGCGTGGGTCGGGACGTCGATGGGTGGGTTGCTTGGCATGCTCATGGCGGCTCAGCCGGGGACGCCCATCGCGCGACTGGTCGTCAACGATATCGGACCGGTGATCGAGCCGGCCGCGCTCTCGCGCATCGGCTCATACGTCGGCGTCGACCCCGTGTTCGACACCTTCGAAGATCTCATGGCGCACGTGCGCCAGATCTCGGCGACCTTCGGCCACCTCACCGAGGCGCAGTGGGAGCACCTGTCGCGCAGCGTCGCACGGCAGACGCAGGACGGCCGCTGGACGTACAAGTACGACCCCGCCATCGCCGTGCCGTTCAGGAGCGCTCCGGCGAACCCGGCGGACCTGTGGCCGGTGTGGGATGCCATTCGGTGTCCGACGCTGGTCTTGCGCGGCGCCGACTCCGACCTGCTGTCGGAGCGTACGGCCATGGCGATGCATGCCCGGGGACCGCGGCCGGACGTCATCGAATTCGCGGGCGTGGGTCACGCTCCGATGCTCCTGAGCGCCGATCAGATCGCGCCGGTGGTCCGTTTTTTGCGAGCGGAACAGGGCTAAAGCCTCGCAAAACAAGGCGTATCGACTACAATCCGACGCAAAGCGGTTTAATTCCAACGTCATGGCGCTCGCGCTCAGCCTACCTCAGCTGGAAGACAGGCCCTCCAACCCGCCGGAAACCCGGCTGGCGAAAGTGGGCCCGTGGCTGGACGACCTGCTCAAGCGTGATCCGGTCGAAGCGGCGCGGGTCATCGGCGATGCGCTGGCGGCGACCAACCGCGTGGCGCTGTCCGAGTCGAAGCGGCTCGAGCTTGCCGAGCGCTATTACGCCAGCGCGCAAAGCCTCTGGCCTATTCTCGAGCGGCAGTTTTCGCGCGCCGCGCATCCGCTTTCCGGCAAGGCGCTGGAGGCTGCGAAGGCCGCGCTCACGCTCGCCGCGGAGCTCTCCACGGCGTACAAGCACCTGTTGGCGCACGAAGCCGGCAAGCGCATCCTGCTCACTGGCAACCGGCTGCTCGTCGCGCTCATCCACCGCTGCCTGCAGTGCAAGGCGCGGGTGCTGATGAACAGCTATTTGTCGTACTCGCCGGTACCGGCGCGCACTTGGCAGGATGCGCATCTGATCTACAAGTTCGCCTACGACCGTGGAGTCCACCAGACCCCGGTGGCCAGCGACAACCCCGACGCCACGCCCGAGCGGCTCTATACGCAGGCCCTGCTGCTTGCGCTCGCCAACCCCTACGGCTTCCTTCCTGGCCAGCTGGGTCAGGTCCTGCAGTATCTCCAGGAGTATTCGCACTGGGCCAAGATCACCGACGTGGCTCCGGTGCATCGCCTCGCCAAGGCGGTCGCGATCATTCCGCTGGGCCACGACTTTCCGCCGTTCTCCGCGAACAAGGGTGGCAATATCGAAGGCAGCAAGCTGTTCCTGCTGACGTTCGACCTCGCGTTCCAGATCCAGGAGCAGCTGCGCTCGCTCGACGCGGGCGGCGCCGCGCCGCCTGGCGTGGGCAGCGAGCCCGGCGCGGTCATGCAGTACACCGGATTGCTGCGCCGCCTGTTGCGGCAGTGGGCGATCCCGCCGGCGCGCCAGTTCAACCGCCTTCCCTCACGCGCACGAGTCGTGATGTGCGCGGGCCTCGCCGCAGTGTGGCAGTACAGCCGCGGCACGCACGCGCAGGTGACCAACGCACCCGCCGGCCTCCCACCGATGCACGCGTGCCAGGTGATCAACCACACGCCGGCGGGGTACGCGCTCCGGCAGATCGACTCGGCACACGCTCCGCTTCGCATCGGAGATCTCATCGCGCTGCGCGTCGAAGGCCGCAATGCGCTGCAGGTCGCGGCGGTGCGCTGGTTTCGCAACACGCTGCGCGGCGCCGGCCTCGAGTTCGGCTGCGAGCTGCTGACCGACAGCCCTGAAGCCGCCGCGGCGCATGCGGAAGGCGCCGACGGAAGATCGCTGCAGCCGGTCGTATTGCTGCCCGACGAGGGACAAGACGGCTCGCCCCCGATGGCGTTGACTCCCGCCGGCGCGTTCCAGATCGAGCAGGCCATCGCGCTCAAGCGCGGCGGCGTTGACAGCACGGTCGTGCTGACCAAGCTCGTCGACCAGGGCCCCGGCTACGAGCTGTTCGAGTTCGTGGCGGTCGGTTGACCGATCCGGGCGAGCGCGCGCGCCGCGTGTTTACCGCGGCGCTCGCGGCGCTCCTGCTGCTTCAGATCCTCTGGGAAATCGTGCTCGCGCCGATCCGGCCGGGCGCGTTCTGGCTCGCGCTGAAGGCGCTTCCGCTGGCGCTGTTGTGGCCCGCGGTGTCGCGCCGTCAGCGCCGCGCCTCGCAATGGGCGCTGTTGCTCCTGCCCTGGTACGTCGCGGAGGGCGTGGTTCGGGTGTGGAGCGAGCAAGGGCGCACGGCGTTGTGCGCCGCGACCTCGGCCGCGCTGGCGTTGATCGCGCTGGTTGCAGGATTGTGCTGGCTGCGAGCGTTTAAGCGCTTGCAGCCGTCGTCGGCGCCGCCGCCTGTTCCCGGGCCGAGCTAGCGCGCTGCGCCCGAAGCCTTTGCGCCCAGTCCTTTCGGCATCGGGAAGACGATCTGTTCGACCGCGCCCTGGAGCTCGCGCACGTCGTTGGCGCCCAGCTCCTTCAGCCGCGACACGACCTCACGCACGAGCACTTCCGGGGCGGACGCGCCGGCGGTGACACCGATGCGCCGCTTGCCCTCGAGCCATTGCGGCTCGAGCTCGCCGGCGTGGTCGATCATGTAGGCGTCGATTCCGCGGTTCGCCGCGACTTCGCGCAGCCGGTTCGAATTCGAGCTGTTGGGGCTGCCCACGACGATGACCAGGTCGCACATCGGCGCCATAAACTTCACTGCATCCTGGCGATTCTGCGTGGCGTAGCAGATGTCGTCGCGCTTAGGCCCGACGATCGACGGAAAGCGACGCTTCAGCGCGTTGACGACGTGGGTTGCATCGTCGACCGACAACGTCGTCTGTGTGACGTAGGCGAGGTTCACAGGATCGCGCACGACCAGGCGTTCGACGTCTTCCGCGGACTCGACCAGGTGGATGCCACCCTCCGTCTGACCCATCGTCCCCTCGACCTCGGGGTGGCCGGCGTGTCCGATCATCACGATCTCGCAGCCCTGCTCGCGCATTCGCGCGACCTCGACGTGCACCTTGGTGACCAGCGGGCAGGTCGCGTCGAACACCGTGAGCCCGCGCGTACGGGCCTCGGCACGCACCGCGCGCGAGACGCCATGCGCGCTGAAGACGACAGTGCTGCCGGGTGGAATGTCCTCCAACTCGTCGACGAACACCGCGCCCTTCGCGCGCAGGCCGTCGACGACGAACTTGTTGTGCACGACCTCGTGGCGGACATAGATCGGCGCGCCGAACTGGGCGAGCGCCTGCTCGACGATCGCGATGGCGCGGTCGACGCCGGCGCAGAAGCCGCGAGGATTGGCGAGTACGACTTCGCTCATGCCGAATCGTGCTTCGATGGCTGCCGGCGCAAGCTGTCGAGAATCAGCAATGCGGCACCGACGCTTATCGCGCTGTCCGCGACGTTGAATGCGGGAAAGGGATCGATCAGCGAGGCACCTGGCAGGCCCGCGGGCAGGAAGTGGTGAAAAAAGAGAAAATCGACGACCCGTCCGATGCTCATCCGATCCCACAGGTTACCGAGCGCGCCGCCGAGGATCAAGGAGAGCGCTGCGCAATAGAGTGTTCCGCCGCCGCGGCGCAACAGCCACACGATGAAGGCGGAGGCGCCCATGGCAATCGCTGCGAAAAGGTAGCGCTGCCATCCTGTCGCGTCGCCGAGGAAGCTGAAAGCGGCACCGGCGTTGAAGGTCAGCACGAGGCTGAAGAAATCGGTGATCGGCCGTTCTTCTCCCGGTCGCAGCGACGCCAACACTGCGGCCTTGCTCGCCTGGTCGGCCGCCACGACCAGCGACGACACGATCAGCCAGAGCCACCACCGACCCCTGTCGAGCGTCGCGCGCCGCGGCATGTCGCTCATGCGAAGCGTCGCGACTCGCCCGCGCCGTAGAGGTTGGCCACGCAGCGCCCGCACAGCGCGGGGTGGCCGTCCATCGCGCCGACGTCGTCGCGCCAATGCCAGCAGCGCTCGCACTTCGGGTGACCGCTGCGGTTGACCGCGATGGCCAGCGAATCCCCGCGCTCGACGCGCGCCGCCGAGGTGATGAGCACGAAGCGCAGGTCGTCTCCGAGCGAGGCGAGCGCGGCATAGTCGTCGTCGCCGGCAACGATGGTCACATCCGCCTCCAGCGACGCACCGATGGTTCCCTGCTGACGCAGGCCCTCGAGCTCCTTCTGCACCGCCGCGCGCACCGCCAGGATGCGTTTCCACTTGTCGAGCAGCGCGGGCGAATCGGGCAGCGCCGGAAGCGACGCCTTCCACACGTGCACGAAAAGCGTCGCGTCGTCCGGATACAGCACGCGCCAGGCCTCCTCGGCGGTGAACGACAGGACCGGCGCCATGAGCTTGAGCAGCGCATCGCGTATCAGCGCCAGCGCGGTCTGCGCCGAGCGCCGCGCGTGGCTGGTCTTGCCGGCGGTGTAGAGCCTGTCCTTGAGCACGTCGAGATAGAACCCGCCGAGGTCCTCCGAGCAATACGTCTGCAGCCGCTGGATGACGAGGTGGAATTCGTAGCGATCATAGTCTGCGGCGACCTCGTCGGCGAGCACCTGCGCGCGCGCCAGCGCGTATCGGTCGATCTCGAGCAACGCGTCCATCGCGACGCCGTCGCGTGCCGGATTGAAGTCCGCGGTGTTAGCCAGCAGGAAGCGCAGCGTGTTGCGGATACGACGGTAGCTTTCGACGACGCGCTTGAGGATCTCGTCGGAGATCGACAGATCGCCCGAGTAGTCGGTGGCGCCGACCCACAGGCGCAGGATCTCGGCGCCGAGCGCATTCCACACCTTCTGGGGCGCGACGACGTTGCCCTTGGACTTCGACATCTTCTTGCCGGTGCCGTCGACCGCGAAGCCATGCGTGAGCAGCGCCTTGTACGGCGGCACCCCGTTGAGCATCGACGAGGTGAGCAGCGACGAGTGGAACCAGCCGCGATGCTGATCGGAGCCTTCGAGATAGAGGTCGGCCGGAAAGCGAAGCTCGGGATTGGCCCGAAGCACGGTCTGGTGCGTCGATCCGGAATCGAACCAGACGTCCAGCGTATCGGTGAGCTTGCGGTACTTCGCGGGATCGACGCCGAAATCCTCGTGCGTCGACTCGTACCACGACTCTATGCCGCCGCGCTCGACTTTGGCGGCGGCGAGCTCGAGCAGCGCCGGCGTATCGGGGTGCAAGTCTTCCGTTTCCCTGTCGACAAAGAACGGGATCGGCGTTCCCCACTGTCGCTGCCGCGACAGCGTCCAGTCCGGCCGGTTGGCGATCATTCCGTATAGCCGTGATTTGCCCCACGACGGGAAGAACTGCGTCGCCTCGATCCCGGCCAGTGCGACGCTGCGCAGCGTCACCGTCGGCTTGACGCCCTGATAGCCCGGCACGTCGTCCATGCCGGCGAACCACTGCGTCGTGGCGCGATAGATGATCGGCGTGCGGTGGCGCCAGCAATGCATGTAGCTGTGCGTGATCTTCTCGGCATGCAGGAGCGCACCCGTCTCGCGCAGCTTGTCGACGATCTTCGGGTTCGCATCCCAGATCCTGAGCCCGCCGAAGAACGGCAGGTCGGAAGCGTAACGGCCGTCCCCCTGGACCGGACCGAGCATGTCGTCGTCGGACATGCCGTAGCGTCGGCACGAAAGAAAATCGTCGATACCGTACGCAGGCGAGCTGTGCACGATCCCGGTCCCCTGCTCCAGGGTGACGTACTCGCCCAGGAACACCGGTGCCGCACGGTCGTAGAACGGATGCCTGAAGCGCACGCGCTCGAGCGCGCTGCCTTTCGCCGTCGCCAGGATCTGTCCCGGGAACTTGTAGCTGGCAAGCGACGCGGTGACGCGATCCTCTGCGATGATCAGCGCACCGCGCGGCGTTTGCACCAGCGCGTAGTTGAATTCAGGATGCACGTTGAGTGCCTGGTTCGCGGGAATGGTCCACGGCGTCGTGGTCCAGATCACCGCCGACACTGGGCCTTCCGGGAGCGCGTTCAGGCCGAACGCCTGCGCGAGCCTGGTGCGGTCGGCCTCGTCGACCGCGAAGGCGACGTCGATGCCGATGTCCTGGCGGTCCTCGTATTCGACCTCGGCTTCCGCCAGCGCACTCTGGCAATCGAAGCACCAGTTGACCGGTTTCAGCCCGCGGTAGAGATAGCCTTTCAGCAGGAGCTTGCCCAGCTCGCGGATCTCGTTCGCTTCGTTGGCGTACGCCATCGTCGTATAAGGATGGTCCCAGTCGCCGAGCACGCCCAGGCGCTGGAAATCCTCCTTCTGGATCGCGATCTGCTCCGTGGCGTAGGCACGGCAGAGGCGTTGCGTCTCCGCGGTCGAGAGGTGCTTGCCGTGAGTCTTCTCGATCTGCACTTCGATGGGCATGCCATGGCAATCCCAACCCGGGACATACGGCGCATCGAATCCGCCGAGCTGGCGACTCTTGACGACGATGTCCTTCAGAATCTTGTTGACCGCGTGCCCGATGTGAATCGCCGCGTTGGCGTAGGGCGGTCCGTCGTGGAGGATGAACTTGGGACGGCCGCGGCTCGCCGAGCGGATCGCCTCGTAGACTTTTTTTTGTTTCCACTCGAGCACCCACTCGGGCTCGCGGCGCGCCAGGTCGCCACGCATCGGAAACGGCGTGTCCGGAAGGTTCAGCGTCGATTTGTAGTCGACCTTGGCGGCGTCTTGCATCGATGGCGCTCGGGTCAGGGGTGCGTGGCGAGGTACTGCCGGGCTTGCGCGGCGTCGATGCGCATCTGTTGCTTCAGAGCATCGAGGCCCGGATAGCGCTCCTCGTCGCGCAGCTTGTGCAGGAACTCGACTTCGACCCGCTTGCCGTAGATCGATTCGTTGAAATCGAACAGGAAGACTTCGAGCAGCGGCCGCGCACCCGCCTTTACGGTCGGGCGCACGCCGAGACTTGCCACACCGCCGCGCGGCGAAGGCCCCAGCCCGCGGACGCGAACCGCGAACACCCCCGACAGCGCGGGCTTGTGGCGCAGCGCGATATTGGCGGTTGGAAACCCCAGCCCGGTGCCCAGTTTTTCTCCGTGCGCGACGTGTCCGGCGATGCTGAAAGGCCGCCCAAGCAACGCCGCGGCGCGCTCCAGGTCGCCCGCACCGAGCGCCGCGCGCACGGCGCTGCTGGAGGCGCGCTCGCCGTTCACCAGCAATGTTGGCATCGCTTCGACGCTGAAATCTCGCGCCGACTCGCGAAGCAACGCGAGATCGCCGCGGCGGTCGTTGCCGAATCGGAAGTCATCGCCCACCAGGATCCAGCGCACGCGCAGCGTCAGGCGAAGAACGCGTTCGATGAACTCATGCGCCGTCAACGCGGCGAGCGCGGCGTTGAAGCGCATGACGTAGACCCGCGCCACGCCGGCAGCCGAGAAATGCTCGAGCTTCGCGCGCAGGGTCGAAAGGCGTGCAGGCGCGCGGTCGCGGGCGAAGAATTCACGCGGATGCGGATCGAAAGTGAGCACGGCGGGAGCCAGTCGCAGGTCGGAGGCAGCCTCGGTGACACGCGCGAGCATCGCCTGATGCGCGCGGTGGACGCCGTCGAAGTTGCCGATGGTCAACGCGACATGATCGTCCGACGCAACTGGGAAACCTCGGTAGACGCGCAAGCTGCCGGTACTGCTGCGATCGAAGGTCAAGCGGAAGATGTTGAAAAACAATAAGTTTACCGCGTTGACGGACTCCGGGTCCAGTGCGCTCGCCACCGTTCTTGGCCTTCAGCCATCGAAGGCCCACTCCCGCCACCCCTTGTGCAAGGGAAAGTACAGCCCGAGGCGGATGGGCCGCGCATCGATGCCACGCATCGCTCGCGCATAGCGCTCGAGCTGGGTGCGGTAGCGCTCGTTCTCGCGCTCGAGAAAGGCGTCCAGGTCGCCGCCTTCGTGGCGTGACAGCTTGAAGTCGACGATCCAGCGCGTGCCCTTGGCGTCGACAAAGGTTCGATCGAGCACCACGTGCAGCGTTGCCCCATCCAGCGCCGCACTCAGCGCCAGCTCGCTTTCGGCGTGCGCGTGCGCGCTGTCGAACAGCCAGCGTCCGCGCGCGTCTGCGAGCGTTGCGATGGTGCCCTGGATCACGAGATCGGCGGCCGTGCGAGCCTCCGCCGCATCGAAGCCGAGCGCCAGCCAGTCGCGCTCGATGCGACCGCGCTCGTCCGCCGCGCGCTGCGCGTCCCACCGGTCGAGCCCTTCGCTTGCGATGCGACGCAGCACGTCGTGCGCGGCAATCCCGGCCTGCCGGGCGTGCTCGCGCACCCAGTCGAACACGATGGGCTCCCGTGCCAGCGTGTCTCCGGCGGGCGACGGCGCGGCGACCGCCGGAGGCGGAGGCGGCAAGCGCCATTGCATCGGCAGGCGCGACAGCCTAACGTGCGGCGTGCGTCGCCCACTACCCGTCGCGCGCGGCGCACCCGGCGGCGGCACATTGCCGGCGATGGCGGGCCACAGCCTGGCCAGCGAAGTACCTCTACCCGGCGCGCGCCAGCGTACGTCCCCCGGTCCGCTTGGGGCTGTCGCCAGGACCGCGCTCAGATGCAGCCGTTCGCGCGCTCGTGTGCAACCTACATACAGCAAACGCACGAGCTCGGCTTTCTCGTCGGCGGCGGCGAGTCGGGTCAGGTAGGCATACAACGCTTCGTCGCTCGAGGCCGGCGTGCGCGCTTTCAAAGGCGCGACCAGCAAGCCGTGCGGGCGGCGCCGCCACATGAGCAGCTGCGCGTCGGCGGGGCGTGAGGAGCGCGCGAGCGCAGGCATCAGGACGACGTCGAACTCGAGCCCCTTGGCCCGATGTAGCGTCATCACCTGGACGCGGGCGCTGCCCGACTGATTCTCGTCCGGCTCGACCGTCGTTTCGGTCAAGGCATCGATGAATCCGTGCCAATCGGCGACGTCGGCGCCGGAAGAATGCTCGGCCAGCAGCGCGAAGTAGCGCTCCGCCGCGGCGAGGTCGATCGGTTCGGCGACGCATGCCGGACCCCCGAGCGCTAGCCATGCTGCGCGAATCCAGGGCGCAGGTGCGACGCGTCCGCGCTGTGCCCACGCCGGCGTTAGCGCATCGACCAGTCGCTGCAGGCGGGCTTGCCCTTCGCCGGAGACGCCAACGATGCCCGCATCGCGGGGCGCCCGCTCGAACAACGCCGCCGCCGAAGGCGCCGCGGCCTTGACCGCGAATAGATCGGCAAGCGTCAGCCCGCACCACGGCGCACGCAGCAGCGAGAGCCAGGCGAGCGTGTCGGCAGGCTGAAGCAACGCGTGCGTGAGCGAGAGCAGGTCGAGCATCGCGGGACGCTCGAGCAGGCGGTCGAGGCCGACCGCCGTGTAGGCAATGCCGCGCGAGCGCATCGCGGGGAGCAGCGTCGTGAGATCGATGCGCTTGCGCGCGAGGATGGCGATTTGCTGCATGCCATCGTCCAGCGCGATTTGCACGTTCCGGATCACGTCCTCGGCCTCGCCCACCGCATCGTGATGCACATCCATCGTGACCGGCGCGCGAGCATCGGTTGTGCCTACGCGTGTGGCTTGTGCCGCCGTGAAGGTGACGACGCGGGGTGCATCGACGTCCGCCGCCGGGAAGACCTCGGCGAATACATCGTTCACCCACGCGACCAGCGGCGGTCGCGACCGGAAGTTGCTCGCCAGCGTCAAAGGCTCCAAGGCAATCCCGCCGAAGCGGCGCTCGCGCTGCGCGTCGACGAACAACGCCACATCGGCCTGCCGGAAGCCGTAGATCGATTGCATGGGATCGCCGACCAGGAACAGAGTGCGTCCGTCGCCGGCGGTCCACCCGGCAGTCAGGCTCCTGATCAGGTCGCCCTGCGTGACCGACGTGTCCTGGAATTCGTCGACCAGCACGTGGCTTATGCGCATGTCCACCGAGAGCAGGAGATCAGACGGGGCGTCGTCGTGCGCGAGCGCGCGAAGCGCGACCATCGTCGCCTGTGAGAAATCGATTGCGCGCTGCGCCGCGAACACGACCTCGAGGCGTGCCGCGGTGAGCGGCAGGATCTCGAGAAGCGCCGCGACGAACGCCCAGTCGGCGTCGTCGTACGCCGCGTCCGGAAGCAGCCGCGCGACGTGCAGCGCGGTCGCCAGCCGCGGCGTGGCGGCAAGGCGCGCCAGCAGGTCCTGCATGCCACGCTTGTGCGTGTCGCGGTGAGCGGCGAGTGCCCCCTTTGCAGGTGGGAAGCCGCGCCGAACATCGGGCCTCGTGACGAATACCGGATCACCCTTGGTCAACAGCCAGTTGCCCAGCGCCCGCCACTGCGGCAGCGCGTCGAGCGTGCTCGCGGGCAACGCATTGGTGGCGACGACGAGGGACAGCGGATGGCCAGGTTCCGCGATCGCGAGGTTCTCCGCCGCGAATGCCGCGTGCTCGAGCAGCGCGACGATCTCGTCACGTGGAAAGACCCGGCGCAGCGCATCGAGCTCACGCTCCACCTCCGCGGCGATGGCGCGCTCCAGCGCCGGCCGGTGACCTCCCTCGATGGCCAGCAACTCGCGCAGCCATTGCTCGCGCTTGCCGAGCATCCCGGCGAGCAGCGAAACGCCACGCGCAGCGTCGTTGTCGAGTCGCGCGAGCATCGTCGCCCACGCCGCATCGTCGGCCGCTGCCTCGTGCAACGCTTCTTCCGCGGCGCGTCGATGAAGCCACTCCGCCTGCTCGACCAGACGCGGCTCCGCGCCCTGGCGAGTGGCGAGCGGCGCCTGGCGCATCAGCGCAGTCGCGAGCGCGTCGATGGTGAGCACGCGCAGTCGCGCGGGATGCGCGCGCAGGTTCCATCCGAGCTCGGCGTCGCGCTGCAAGGCCCGCCGCGCCAGCCGCCACGTGACCGCCTCGTAGGCGTCCGCCGGCTCCTTGTCGCCCGACGCGCTGTCGAGCGCTTCGATGATGCGCTCGCGGATTTCGGCGACAGCCTTGCGCGTGAAGGTCATCGCGACGATCGCCTCGGGCTGAGCGACGCCGGCAAGAAGCGCGAGATAACGCTGGATCAGCAACCCGGTCTTACCGGATCCTGCAGGCGCCTGCACGATAAACGAGCGCGCCGGGTCCAGCGCCGCGGCACGCGCCGCTGCATCGCGCAGGACCGCGTCATGCATCGTCGAGCCCGTCGTCGTCGGCATGACGCACCGAGTCGATGCGGCAAAGCGACTGCAGGCGACAAATCTTGCACGGCGACGGCGATTCACGCGGGGCCACCGGCGACCACCCTGCCGAGATCTCGTCGGCCAGGGCATCGAGCTGGGTTTTCCACCATGCCTCGACCGCGTTCCAGTCCGGAAATTGCACCGGCTCCGGCGGCTTGAGACCGGGCCATGCCCCCGCATCCATGGCGAAGCCGATGGCCTCGATTTCGTCGGCGCGCAGGCAGGCGAAAAGCGCCGCGCGCACCGCGGCGTCGGGCTCGGCGGCGCGCTGTGCCAGCGCGTACATTCCAAGCTGGACGCCACGCGGCCGTTCACTGAACCACACCCGCGGCGTCTCGTAGACGTTGCTCTTGTAGTCGATGATCGCGACTCCCCCGCCTTCGAGCGCATCGACGCGATCGACGCGCAGCCTGAAACGATGTCCCGCCAGCTCGACCGACGTCTCGCCTTCCAGCGCGTGCACCGAGAAAGGTTCGCGCTCGCGCTCGATGGACAGCCACGCCTCCAGCACGGCGGCGAGGCGCTGGGTCTCGGCGCGTCGCACCGGCCCGGGCACGAGACTCCAACGCGATGCGGGCACGGCGTCACGACCGTCCGCCACGGCATCCGCGATCCGCTGAGTCAGTTCGTATGCCGACAGCGCGATCAGGTTCGAGTGATCGCGAGTGCGATCCCAGAAGGATGACAGCGTCAGATGCACGATCTTTCCGCGCTCGAGCGGAGAAAGGCCACTCAGTGGCTCGGGCCAGCGATCGACGCGCAACCGATATTTCGCCACCGCGCGAAACGGGCACTCGCTTTGTGCGTTGACAATGCCGGCGCCACCCGGCGCACGAACCCCGGGCTCGAGCGCGGGCGCGCGGTCGTCGTCGAGCGATTCGAGCGCCGCGGTCGCTGCGATCAGGTCGGTCCACGATGCGCTTGCTGTCACGACGTCCGCGAGTGGCGCAGACGGGTAGTCGAGCAGCGCGGCGGAAGGCGCCATCGGGTAGTCGTCGACGCGTGCCGGGCTGCTGAACACGACCTCGCCTGCAGCCGCAGCGAAAGCGCGCGTCACGGTTAGCGCGTAGTCCAGTTCGCCCTGCGCCGTGGAGCGCGGCACGCCGCGCGCCCGCTGCCAGTCGAGCGGCAGCAGCGGATTGGGCTCGGGCGGACGCGGCCAGCGATCGGCGGACAGTCCGGCCACCCAGAGCGCGTCGAACTCGAGCCCGGAGCCTTCGAGCATGCCGAGGATCTGGATTGACGCGTCGCCGCCTTCGGGCTGGAAGACGCGCTCCGTGGTCAGCGCGCGCAGACTCTGCAGCGCCTCGTCGCGGCTCATGCGCGCCGTCACGACGCCGATTCGCATGAAATCGGTCAGCGTCGCATCCCAGGTCTCGCGCGCCTGGTACTCCGCGCTGTCGAGTGTGAGCGATCCCGGCCAGCCCGCGTCGGCAAGCAAACCGCGCCACGCATCGCCCCATTCACGCGGCGAGGCATGCGCACGCCGGCGTGTCCGGGCGCGCGCGGCGCGCCAGCGCTGCGCCAGTGCCATGGACCCCTTGCCGAGCGCCGCTACCGCGTCGTCGAAGGTGATCCGCGAGTGCCCTGCTTCGAGCCAGTCGAGCTCGATCCGCGCGCGCGGGTCTGCGGCGCGCTCGGCGTCGGGCAGGTAGCGGCAGCGCAGCAGTGCAGCCGCCTCGCCGGCAGGCAGCGAACCTTCGGCGAGCGCGATCAGGCCCAGCGCGGACGCGACCAGGGGAACCTCGGCGAGGCTCGCGCCCAGCGAGATTTCATAAGGCCGCTGCACGCCCAGGCCCGCGGGGAGGCACAACGCAGGGCACAGGATCTCGTCGGCGAGCGCGATGACCTGGTCGCGGCGCCGCGTCAGGTCCTCGACGATGATGCCGATGGCGGCTCCCGGGTCAGCGATCGACCGCTCGCGCGCCCAGGCCAGCGCTGCGCGCAGCTCGTCACGCGCCGTCGGAGCGAGCACGCGCCTGGGCGTGGAGCGCGAGTCGCTGGCCAACGAGTCGCGATCGATCCGCGCGCCGCGCCGGGTCAGCGCATCGATCAGCCGCTGCTGCTGCGGCGTGATTTGCATGAATCCCACCAACGTTGCGTGCATGCCGCGCGCCGCGCCGTCGGCAGGTTCTGCCGCGAGAACATCGCCAAGCTGCGCGGCGTCGACGCTGCGGTGACGTGCCAGCGCGCGCGCGTAGGATTGCGCCCACGCCGCGAACATCGAAGGATCGTCGCCGTTGCCGCTTCGTGTCCAGGCGCGCCAGCTTTCGCCACCCTCGCCCCACGCATGCATCAACGTCCATGCCTGCATCGCGAGCGTCGCGGCGCCGCGCGTATCGAACAGCCCCATCGCCGCGTCTTCCACGATTCGCCGCCACAGATGCTGGCTCTGTGCGGCGCTGAGCAGCGTGCGCGCACCGGCAGCGCCGTGTGCCTCGCGGCGCGTCTGCCACAGCGTGACGAGCCAGGCCGGGTAGGGAACGATCGCCGGCGTTCGCCACGTTCGGTGGTCCGCGTCGATCTGTCGTCGATCGAATGCGCGCCTGAGTTGGCGGGCGAGGCGGCGGTTGGGCGTGACGGCGGTGGCGCCATCGGCGAGCGCGTCGAGCAAGGCGGGTGTCACGGAAGCGATGGTAGCCGATCGGTGCAGCCGGCAGCATCGATGCGATGCTTGCGAAGGCGAGCGCGGCACCGCACACTGGGCGCCGCGATTTCAAACGGTGCAAACTAGGGAGACAAGCCGATGGCCGGTTACATTCTGGTCGACATCAAAGTCAGCGATCCGCTGCGCTACGAGGTGTACAAGAAGCTCGCGTCCGAGGCGATCGCCAAGCACGGCGGACGCTACCTGGTGCGCGGCGGCGAAAGCGTGCTGCTGGAGGGGACCGAGCATCCCAATCGCGTGGTCGTGCTGGAGTTCCCGTCGCTCGAAAAGGCGCGTGCTTTCTACGATTCGACGGAATACGTCGCGGCGCGCGCGGCGCGCGAGGGCGCCGCAGTGATGAACATGGTGGCGGTCGCCGGTCTCTAGCGGCGAATACGCGCCGCCATTGGCTTGCTGTGCGGTTGGGCAGCCGGGCCTAATCGCCCGACGCGGCCACCGGCATGTCGACAGGATCGGTCTGCGACGGACTGTTGGCGGGAACCGCCTCCGCCGGGCGCACGCCGAATCGGGTGCGGCCGATGGTCGAGCGTGCAGGAGCCCGCCATTCGCCGCACCAGTCGTCATCGCGGACCAGCGGCCATACGCCTTCGACCAGATACGCCTTCTTGCCGGCGACGGGGGACAGGTGCGGAGAATGCCGCCTGCATTGGCCCCACATCACCGGCGCGCGCCCGTCGTTCGGCCGCGCGTTGCGGCGGTCATAGAATTGGCAATTGACGCATTTTTCCACGGTGTATTACCCCCGCTAGATCATCGAGGCGCCCGAAGGCGCGCGGCGATTTTTGATTCCGTTGAGTTCAGGCAGTGCCCGTCGTGTGGAGATATTGCCACATCGACGGCGAAACCGATTCAGCCTCTTGTCCGATGCGAACAGCCGAGAGGGGTACACGGCACCTGGCTCCCCGCCGGCTACTGGTTCAGATGGGGACGGCTGTCAGCGACCGGCGCGACGTCGCCGACAGCGCGGGACGCGACCGCGACAAGGGCTTGCGCGCGGGCGGCGAACGGCGGCGGGCGGCGGCGACCAGGGCCGAATGCGGGCGCAGGCGTGCCCTCGACGGAGCGCGACGCTCGGGCTCGGTCCGGTAACTGACGCGCAGCCCGACGCTGCGATCGCGAAAGTCGGTCATCGGAGCACCTTCGCGCACGCGCTCCGGTATTCGCGCTCGGGGCGGCCCATCGCGCTCATGCGGCCCACGCGTTGACCACGGCGAGAAGCGGCGCCGGGACATCCTGGACACGGCGCGGCAGGCGCGTCGCGTGCTCGTCGAGCGTGGACTTGAGTTCGAGATCAGCTTCGTCCGCGATGCGCTGCAGATACTCATCGTAGGCGCGCCGCAGCTTGATGTCGGACAGCACGATGTAGGCCTGCTGGACCTTGCTCAGGAGCATCGGATCGGCGTGGCCGTTCATGCGCGCTCGCAGTGTCTGGTACGCAGCCTCGATGCGCGCGGCGGACGCGCCCGGCGGAAGCTCGAGATAGTCGTAATGGGTGTAATCCATGGCACGTTCCTTCGGTTGCGTTGCCAGACCGTTGAACCCAGGTGCTGACAGCATCGACGCAACAACCATGCCATGCGGTGGCCGCCTGCGGCATGGGGCATAAGCCTTTGATTTTAAGCAAGAGGTAACCTGCGACACGACGCGACCGTCGCTGCGATCCAAGCGAGGTGCCGCGCTTCGTTTGCCGTGGCGCGTCAAGGTCGCGCGCGCGCTCCGGCTTAGAGCATGGCCAGCGGTGTACGGCGGGTCGGAGGCGGGAACGCGGCGACGAGGGCGGCATCCGACGCGGGGCAGAGGGCGAGATCCGCGGCGGCGCGGATTTCGCGGACGTGGTCCGGCTCCGACGCCTTGGGAATGACCGACACCCCGCGCCGGAGCAGCCACGCGATCGCGACCTGCGCCGGCGAGACGCCCTCCTGCTTGGCTACCGCCGCCAGCGCGCGATTGCGCAGCAGGCGGCCCTGGTCGACGGGCGAATACGCCATGACCGCGATCGAGCGCTCGCGACAGAAAGGCAGCAGATCGTACTCGACACCGCGGCGTCCGAGGTTATAGAGCACCTGATTCGCGGCGCAGCACCCACCCCCAGACACCGTCAGCAATTCCTTCATGTCGGCGACGTCGAAATTGGACACGCCCCACGCGCGAATCTTGCCCTCGGCGCGGAGCTCCTCGAACGCCGCGACGGTTTGCGCAAGCGGCACGTCGCCGCGCCAGTGCAGCAGATACAGGTCGAGGTAGTCGGTGCGCAGTCGCTCGAGGGTTCGTTTGCATGCGGCGAGCGCGCCGCGACGCGTTGCGTTGTGGGGGTATACCTTGCTCACGACGAACAGGTGGGTGCGCGCGTCCGCGATCGCCTCCGCGACGATTTCCTCGGCACCGCCTTCGCCGTACATCTCCGCGGTATCGATGAGCTTGATGCCGAGCGCCAGCCCGAGCTTGAGCGCGGCAACTTCGCGGGCGTGCTCGTCGCGACGCTCGCCCATACGCCACGTCCCGAGGCCCAGCCCGGGCATCGATGCTCCGTCCGGAAGCGTGAGATTGATCGGTTCGGTCATCGTGGTTGCCTTCTTTAGCCATGTGCGATGCCGCACCGCGGGAGCTCCACGGCGCGGGCGCTACAATGCGGGATTATCCAACGGTAGCGCCATGGCGCAAGTTCCGATTCAACGCGTGTCGAGTGGACGCAGCATCGTGCGCGGAGCCTGCCCGCACGATTGTCCGGATACCTGCGCGCTGCATATCAGCGTGGAGAACGGGCGCGCGGTCGATATCGCCGGCGATCCCGAGCACCCGACGACCCGTGGCACGCTGTGCACCAAGGTCGCACGCTATCTGGAGCGCACCTATTCCAGCCAGCGCGTGCTGCACCCGATGCGTCGCGCCGGCGCCAAGGGCGGGGGACACTTCGAGCAAATCAGCTGGGACGAGGCTCTGGCCACGATTGCCGAGCGTTTCAAGGCCATCGCCGCCTCCCCCGACGGGCCCCAGGCGATCGTCCCCTACAGCTACGCGGGAACGATGGGGCTGCTCCAATACGGCTCGATGGACCGGCGCTTTTTCAACAAGCTCGGCGCCTCGCAGCTCGACCGGACGATCTGCTCGACCGCCGGCAAGGCGGGATACGTCGCCACCATCGGCGCGGCGGTCGGGACCGACCTCGAGCAGTTCGAGAACGCGCGCTTGATCTTGATCTGGGGATCCAACCCCGTGGTCTCCAACCTGCACCTTTGGAGCCGCGTGCAGGAAGCCAGGCGTCGCGGCGCGAAACTGGTCGCCATCGATCCCTACCGCAGCCTGACCGCCGAGAAATGCCACGTTCACCTCGCTCTGCTTCCGGGCACCGACGCCGCGCTGGCGCTGGGAATGATGCACGTGCTGATCCGCGACGGGTTGCTCGACGACGAGTACATCGCGAATTACACGCTGGGGTTCGAGCAACTGCGCGAGCGCGCGCTCGAGTGGACGCCGGAGCGCGCCGCGGCAGTGACCGGGCTTACTGCTGAGGACATCGTTACGCTGGCGCGTGACTATGGGACGACGCGTCCGGCGGTGATCCGCCTCAACTACGGCATGCAGCGCCACGCCGGCGCTGGCATGGCCGTGCGCACGGTGGCCTGCCTGCCGGCGCTAGTCGGCGCGTGGCGAGACCCTGCCGGTGGCGCCCTGCTCTCGTCGAGCGGTACCTACCCCGTCGATCTCAAGGCGCTCGAGCGGCCCGATCTCATCTGGAACAAGCCGCGCGTCATCAACATGTCGACCATCGGCGACGCGCTGCTCGACGCGCGCGACCCACCCATCCGCGCGCTCTACGTCTACAACTCCAACCCGGTTGCGGTCGCGCCCGAGTCGGCCAAGGTGCTGCGCGGCTTCGCGCGCGAAGACTTGTTTTGCGTCGTGCACGATGTGTTCCTGACCGATACCGCGGACTTTGCCGACATCGTGTTGCCGGCGACCACGCAGCTCGAGCACATCGACATCCATACCTCTTACGGTCACCTCTACGTGCTCGCCAACAATCGGGCGATCGAGCCGCTGGGCGAGGCGAAACCCAACACCGAAGTGTTCCGGCAGCTGGCGGCGGCGATGGGCTTCGACGAAGACTGCTTTCGCGAAAGCGACGAATCGATGGCGCGCCATGCGTTGCGCACCACCGATCCGCGCGCCGATGGCATCGACTGGGACTCGCTCAAAGAGCGCGGCTGGCAGCGCCTCAATGTTCCTTCGCCTTACGCTCCCTTCGCGCAAGGTGGCTTTCCAACGCCATCGGGCAAGTGCGAGTTCTATTCGGAGAGCATGGCGCGGCAGGGGCTCGATCCCTTGCCGACGTTCACGCCGCCGCGCGAATCGGCCGCGAGCAACCCTGCCTTGGCGGCGCGCTATCCGCTGGCGATGCTCTCGCCGCCCGCGCGCAATGCGCTCAATTCGACCTTCGCCAATCTGCCGGTGTTCATCGATGCCGAGCGCACGCCGAGGCTGGAAATACATCCTGCCGATGCGGCCCTGCGCGCCATCACGGAAGGCGACCGCGTCCGCGTGTTCAACGATCGTGGCAGTCTGGTGCTGACCGCGCGCATCACCGACAAGGCGCGCCCAGGCGTCGTGGTCGCGCTGTCGATCTGGTGGCGCAAGCTCTCTCCGGACGCGACCAACGCCAATATGGTGACCAGCCAGGCGCTGACCGACATGGGACGCGCTGCGACGTTCTACGACACGCTGGTGCAGGTTGAAAAAGCCGGGCACGATGCCTCGCAGGCGCGCGTTGCCGGCGCGGCTCAGTCGAGCAGTTCGTAGGTCTGCGCGAAGACCGAGGCGCTGACCACGCCGAAATCGCCCTTCCCGTACTGAACCAGCCAGTCTCCCGGCTGCGCACGCAGGCTGCCGCGGCCCTCGTCGAGCTCGACCGAAAGCGGCGCGCGCATCGTCTTCGCCCACACCAGGATCGGGCGCTTGCTATAGCGTCCCGGCCGGCCGGCGCGAAGTGGCGGCACCGGCTCGTAGGTAGGGTCGAAGCGCGCACGGGCAACGGGCCAGCGCTCGCCTTCGGTTCCAGTGATCAATGCGTCGCCGCGCTCGTAGACGGCATCGCCTTCGCGGGTGGCGAGCGTCCCCGGCTCGGTCGCGAAAACGACCTCCAGCTGCACCGGCCGCTTGCGCGCTCGGTGCGCTTCGCGGTCGTCGACAAGGTTGATGTCACTCACTGCAATACCATCGCGCTGCTCTGGGGCCTGTCTGCATCAGGCCAGGGGCACGTTCTTGTCGCGCAGCATCGCACGCCAACCGGTGGCCTCGGTGATGGCGATCCCGGCGAACTCGACGACGATGGGCTGCATCGAGGCGAGCGCCGTCGGGGAGACGTCCCCATCCGGTACCGGCAACGCGGCGAGCTGCTCGTAGAGGGAATGCACGCGCTCGAAAGTCTCCGCGGAGGTATCGGCGACCTTCGCATACTCGGCGTGCGTCGCGATCGCGTACGTCGCCGCCGAAAACACCGGAAGCACTCCCACCAGGAACAGTAGCGTCATGCGAAAATCGTCGGTGTGCAGGGGCGTCAACGTTGCGATCGCGTGCAACTCGCGGACAAAATGCCAGCCGATTTCGACGGCGCAGATGAGCAAGGTCGAGAAGAATGCCACCTTGCCGGCGCTGTGCAGGCGGTGCGATATGGCGCCCCGTCGGCGATGATTGTCGCGGTGATACGCCTCCTGTTGCGCCATGACCGCCAGCGCGTGATCGCGGTAGGCGCGAACGGTCTGCGTCGGCGCCTGCGCAGCGTCGTGACGCTCAGCGCCTGCGACTTCGTCGAGCCGCCGCTCGAAATAGCGCTGGTGCCACATGCGCCCGGCTTCGGCGGGCGGTGCGATCGACATGCCCAAAACCGCCTTGGTTCCCATGGGCAGCAGCAGGTCCACATAGCGAAAGCGCTCGGCGAGCAGGCGGTACTCCAGCCAGCGCTGATGCCACCTTTGCGTGCCAAGGCGCGGGCTCATCCGCGGTGGCGGCCGGTTGTCCTGGTCGGGCGTGCGGCCACGCCTGTAGATCAAACCGATGAGCAGGATGCACACGAACTCGATCCCCGTTGCCACGAGGGCGCTTCCGTCGGCGAGTTGAAACCTCTCGATCACGAACTGGGTGCCGAATGGCGGCGACAGCGAAAACAGCAGCGCCGTGCTCGCGGCTACGCCCAGAAGACAGTTGGCAATGACCGAGCCGCGGAACTTGCCTCCATGCTTCTGGGAGATCCTGTCGAAGAGCCAAAAATCAGCGGCGCAATACTGCGGCCGCGCCGACGCCCCCGGAGGCGGTTTGTGACAGCTCGGCATCAGGGCGGCCTTGTGAGAATTGAGGCCAGCCAACCTCGTCATCCGAGCCAAGGCAGCGATCGTACCGCCTACGAATGCGCTGCCGACAAAGCGTTCGAATCGGGCGAACACGCGTGGCAGAAGAGTATCGGACATGTATCGCATACGCTCGAGGATGCGTCCCAGGAGCGTGGGCGCGGGAGCGATCGCGGCGCTCGACCACTTTTCCTCGCGGACGACGTCGTCGACGAGATCCTTGACCTTGACGAGTTCCCAATCCGCTAGCCGCTCGCCATCCGGCAGATGCAGCTCATCGCCGAAAAAACGCCCGACGTGCGAGAGATCCTCGACGGAGCCACCCTGCCTGCCCATCCCTTTCATCGCGCGCCCTCTGCCGTCGACACGCAGGTGACGAGGGCGGCGGCTATGTTACCGCAGCACTCGGAGCGCCTGGGACGCGTGCAACGTCAGGCGGTCTTGCGCACCAGGCCAACCATCACTCCGAAGATCTCCAGCGTTCCCTCGGGACGGATGACGGCGTACGCCTTGTTCTCGGGACGCAGCACGAATCGTCCGCGTTCGAGGTCGAGGCGCTTCAGGGTGAACTGGTTGTCGACGATCGCGATGACGATGTCGCCGCGCCGCGCGGCGCTGCGCTTTTCGACCACCGCGAGATCGCCGTCGAAAATGCCGGCATCGATCATCGAGTCGCCCTTGACCCGCACCAGAACGGTTTGGGATGGATGCTCGATCAGATAGTCATCGAGGGTGAGCGCATCGGCGGGCGCATCGTCGATCATGCTCGGCAGGCCGGCGTGCACCGGAGAATCGGCGAGCGGGCGCTCGAAAAAGCGCCGCGTGGGGGCGAGCCGCCGATCGGGGGTAGATTGCAGCAGCCCCGCAAGCTTGAGCCTGGCGACCATTGCCGCCACCGAGGATTTCGAGCGCAACCCGAGCAGGCTTCCGATGGTGGCGTACGAGGGCAGCGCGCGGTGCCGCGCATAATAGTCCTGCAACGACTCCAGATAGGAACGATCGTTCGCCATTGCGCTACACTACCGAACGATCGTTCTCCCGTCAAGCCGCCATGTTCGCCTCTTCGGTTGCCTTCGTCGACCTCGAAACCACCGGCACCGCCGCGGCCGAGGATCGCGTCACCGAGGTGGGCGTGGTGCGCGTCGACGACGGGGAGTGCGTGAGCGAATGGGGCACGCTGGTCAATCCCCAATGCAGCATACCGCCGGAAATACAGGCGCTCACCGGGATCAGTAACGCGATGGTGGCCCGAGCGCCGACCTTCGCGCAGATCGCGGACGAGCTCACCGAGCGCATCGGAGGTTGCGTTTTCGTCGCGCACAACGCGCGCTTCGACTACGGCTTTCTCAAGCACGAGTTCGGCCGGCTGCGCCGCGCATTCACCGCCCAGGTCCTGTGCACGGTGAAGCTGTCGCGGCGGCTTTACCCCGAAGCCGCGCGGCACAATCTCGACACGATCGTCGAGCGTCATGGGCTGGCGGCCGGGAACCGGCATCGCGCGCTCGGCGACGCGCGGCTGCTCTGGGAATTCGCGCAGTGCGTGTACCGGGAGAAATCCGAGGACGAGGTGAGCGCGGCGGTGGCGCGCATCCTGCGCCGGCCGAGCCTGCCGCCGCAGCTGCCCGCCGACGCGCTCTCGACGATTCCGGAGTCGCCCGGCGTCTATTTTTTCTACGGCCTCAACGCGCTTCCGCTCTACATCGGCAAGAGCGTGAACCTGCGCGAGCGGGTCGGTGCGCATTTCTCGTCGGACTATCGCAGTGCCAATGACTTACGTCTTTCTGCGGAGATCACTCGCATCGAAGTCCAGCCGACCGCCGGTGAGCTCGGTGCGCTGCTCCGCGAATCGCAGCTCATAAAGACGCTGCTCCCGGCCTATAACCAGCGCCTGCGCAGCCGCAGCGACATGGTGGCGTTATCGCTGTGCGAAGCGCCCGCGCCCCCCGACTACGTGCGCTCGGCGGCGATCGATCCGGGCGCACTGCAAAATCTGTTCGGGCCGTTCAGCTCACGCGCCAGTGCGCGCGCCACGCTGCGCGAGCTCGCCGCGGAGGCCGGCCTGTGCTGGACGGCGCTGGGCCTCGAGCGGCGCGTCGGGCCGTGCTTTGCGCGACAGGTGCGGCGCTGTCGCGGTGCATGCGTCGGCGAGGAATCGGCGCAGACGCACGGCGCGCGACTTCGCGAGGCATTGTCGTCGCTCGCCTTCAAGCGCTGGCCGTACCCCGGGGCGATCAGCGTGTGCGAGCGCGACCTGATTGACGAGCGCTGCGACGTCCACGTGTTTCAGGGCTGGTGCTGGCTCGGCACCGCGCACGACGACGCGGAGCTCGCCGCGTTGACCGATGCACCGCCGCGCGCGACGTTCGACCTCGACATCTATCGCCTGCTCGCCAAGGCGCTGCCGCGTCTCGAGGTCGCGGCGATCCATTGAGCAATGCAGCGCACCGGCGCGCGCCGCGCTGGCAAATGCGCTAAGCTTCCGGCGCAGCGCCCGGCGCGGGCCGCCCGACCGCCCGCCGGACCGACAAGCATCATGCCACGTGCCCATCCCACACTGCCGTGGATTGTTCGTCTCAGCGCCCCGCGCCGGCTCGCCATCGTGCTCGTCGTCGCGGGCGTGACTTTTGTCGCGCTCGAGCCGCTGGTCCGTCTCCACATGCGGCTGCTGGTCAGCTGGAACGTAGGCGCAATCGCGTATCTGGCGTTGGCCTGGACGACGGTGTCGCGCGCCGATCCGCTGATGACGCGCGTGCGCGCGCAGTCGCACGACCAGAACGGCTACGTGATTTTCGTGCTCGTGCTGATCGCGGCAAGCGCGAGCTTCGTTGCGATCGGTTTCCTCGTAGGCGACATTCATTCTCTGCCGTTGGAGCAGCGCCTGATCCACCTGACGCTGTCGATCACCGCGCTGCTGCTGTCCTGGCTGCTCATTCAGACGCTTTTCGCCTTTCACTACGCACGCTGGTATTATTCGCCCGAGCCAGGAAGCACGTCGCATCGCGGCGGTTTGCGCTTCCCCGGCGATCGTGATCCCGACTATCTCGATTTCGCGTACTACGCCTTCGTCGTCGGGATGACTTCGCAGGTGTCGGACGTGCTGGTCATGACGCGGCAGATGCGCCGGTTGACGCTGGTGCACGGCGTGCTCGCGTTCGTGTTCAACATTGCGATCCTGGCGATGAGCATCAATATCATCGGCGGCGTTATCTAGAGGCAGGTAAAGCGCTGCCGGTTCGTTCAGCGCCCGAACCGCAAGGTTGTCGAAGGCTTGGCGGGGGTGTCGCAAAGATGCCACGCTGAAACGGCACCAAGCTGCATCGAACATATCCCGCGCGGAAAAGATTTGTTACATTTGCTCCGCGGTTGCAGCCAACTTCCCGCACGACCCTGCCTCAAAGAAGCCGGGCATTCTCAATATCGTAGTTTCTTCGGCGAGGCACATGAGCTCCGCAGTACAGTCATTCGCGTCCGCGCTTCGGGACGAGTCTTTGTCGCCATCACCGGCAAGCGACGTAGGGCAGGCTCGGCGCCTACACGCGGTCAACGCGCATCCGAGCACGCCTCCGAGCAAAATCCTGCTCGTCGCGGGAACCCGGCCCGAATGCATCAAGCTCGCTCCGTTGGCGCATGCTCTGGCACGCCATCCCGATCTTCGTGTCGGCCTCGTCAACAGCGGCCAGCACGCGACCGCGGTACGAGCGTGCCTCGCCGAAATGGGATTGCAGGCCGATGTCGAGCTTGCGCCGCTTCCCGCCCTGCCCCATCTCGCCGCGTCGCACCGCCATCTGCGACGCGCGCTGGCACAGGTGATACGCGGCGAATCACCCGACCTGGTCTTCGTGCAGGGTGACACCCTGACCGCTTACACCGCCGCGCGCGCAGCACACGATGCAGGATGCGACGTCGCGCACATCGAGGCGGGACTGCGCACCGACGCGGTTCTCGAGCCGTTCCCGGAGGAGTGGTTCAGGCGGCGCATCGCTCGTTACGCGTGCCTGCACTTCGCGCCGTCGCAAAGCGCCTTCGAGAACCTGCTCGCCGAGGGAATCGATGCGCGCAGCGTGCATCGCGTCGGGAACACGGGCATCGACAGCTTGCGCCGCTGCCTGCAGGCGCAGTCCCCGGCGCAGCTGCGTGGTAGGCGGGTGCGCAGCACGGTGCTCGTGACCCTGCACAGGCGAGCCAACTACGACCGCAATTCCGCGATCATCTGCGACGCGTTGGCCGACCTCGCGGCGGCGCGTCCGGAGCTTCGCTTCCTCTTCCCGGTGCATCCGAATCCGCGCGTTTCGGCGGCCATCCGGCGCCGTCTGGAAGCCCATCCTGCATTCGACCTGGTCGAGCCGATGCGCTACAGCCACTTCATCGAGTGCGCGGCGCGAGCAGCGCTCATCATTAGTGATTCAGGCGGCATCCAGGAGGAAGCGCCGCACCTCGGAACGCCTTTGCTCGTCCCGCGTATCAACACCGAGCGCCCCGAATGCCTTGCCACCGGATTCGTAAGACTGGTGGCGGTCAACCGGGAATCGATTGTGCGCAGCGCGCTCGACGCGCTCGATGCGCAACGGCCGGCGCCGTTGCCGTTCGACGAGCGCGCGCCATTCGGAGCCGGAGATGCGGCACAGCGCATCGTGGCGGTCCTCGAGATGTTGCTCAGGAGTCACGCCAACGCATGATCGCCGGCGAGCTCGTTGCGTTTTCGACTTCGGCCCGAAGCGATGGCGCCGCTGAAGCGGCACGCCTGCGCCTGACGCGCTGGCTGCTGGAAGGCGGCGCACAGCTACGCGACGGCGCCCACCGCGGTGGAGTCGCCGGCAGCCTGGATGCATCCGGCGATGCCGTGTACGTCTATCCCGAGATCACCGGTTATTTCCTGCAATATCTCGCGTGGCACGCCGCGCGAGGGACAGCGACTCCCGCCATGAGCGAACAGGCGTGCGCCGCCCAGCGATGGCTGCGGATGTGGATCGAACGAACCGATCCACCGCAGACTCGTGTCTATCTGCGCTCGCCTGTCCCAGACTGGCGTAACGAATCGCTGTTCTGCTTCGATGTCGCAATGGTCGCGCGTGGTGTCGCGTCGGCGACGCGCATGGGATTGATCGATGCCGATCCGGCGCTGGTCGACGCGCTGGAGCATCGGCTCGCCTCCATGGTGCACGACGACGGCATGTTCCTCGCGCGCCCGGACACCGTGTCAGCGCGGCGGCTGCCCGAGCGCTGGTCGACGCGCCGCGGCGGGTTTCTCGCCAAGGCCGCGGCCGGGATTCTTAGCGCCGCCGATACACTGCCACGGCTGCGCACGCTGCGTCCGGCGGCACGAGCCACCCTTGCGGCGAGCCTTGCGCATGCCGCACGCGACCGGCACGACGAAACACATCCCGCGCTGTACGCGATCGAGGGCGCGATAGGGGCCCACGCTCACCATACGATGCCGTCGACGATCGCGCCGTTCTCTGCACAGGTCCAGGCAATGCTCGCCGAGCACGCCGTTCGCGGCCGGCTTTGGGAATCGCGTGCTGCGGCTGGCGCGTACCGTCTCGATATCGTCGCGCAAGCCATCCGCGCGGCTGCGCTGCTTCGGCTGGGTGACGCTGTGGATTCGACCGCCGCGACAAGTCTGCGCACGATGAGCGAGACCCTGGTATGGCACATCGACTCGCGCGGAGCGCTTCCATTTTCGCCCGACGCACATCCGCGGCAATACAGCGTGTGGGCTGCGATGTTCGCCGAGCAGGCCCTGTCGGTCGCGACGCGAAGCGCCGACGATGCAATGCTCGCCACCCTGACGACCTATCTCGTATGACTTGCCGCAGCCGGCGCCTCGAGTGCTGAAGGGATACGGCGCGCATGTGGGGTAACCGCTTCCGTCAACGCCTCCGTATGGCGCCGCTGCACGCGGCGGTCGCGCTCGCCGATCGTCTTGCGGGACGCGCGCGCCGCGATCCGCTTCCGCGTGCACACGAAGCCACCGGCGTGGGCATCAGCGTGGTCATTCCGGATCGCGACGCGCCGGAGCTCCTGATGCGGGCGCTTGACAGCGTGCGCTCGGCGCTCGAGGGGCTCACCGAGCCGTCGCAGGTCGTGGTCACGACCAACGGCGCGCCAAGCGAGCGCTACGCCGAGGTGGCGCGGGCGCATCCCCACACCGAATTCGTTCATCACGCCGAGCCGCTCGGTTTCGGCGCGGCCGTCGTAGCCGGGCTTAAGCGCGTCCGCCATGACTGGACACTTCTGCTCAACAATGACATGACCCTGGAGCGCGATGCGTTGCACGAGCTCGCGGCATGCCGCGCCGGCGACGTCTTCGCCATCGGCGCGCAGATCATCCAGCGTAGCGCCGACGGCCGCCGCGAGGAAACAGGATTCACCGACTGGTATGCCGACGCGAGCGGTGTGCGAATTTTCCACGCACCGCCCGGTGACGGTGGCGTGCCGCGCCGTACGCTGTGCGTCAGCGGCGGCGCGGGTTTGTTCCAGACGCGCCAGCTTCGCCGCTACGCCGGCGACAGCGTCTGCTACGACCCGTTCTACTGGGAAGATGTGGAATGGAGCGTGCGCGCGCAGCGCGAAGGCTTTCGCGTGCTCTTCTGCGCGCGGGCGATCGCCCACCATCTGCATCGTGCCACGACCTCACGCTTCTACACTCCCACCGAGATCGAGCGCGTCGTCGAGCGCAACCGCGTTCTTTGCGACCTGCGCAATGCAATCACGGGGCATGGCGCCGCCTCGCTCCTGCAACGCGTTTGCGACCTGCCCTACGCATCCCAGCGCGAGCTGTCCCGGCTGTCCGTCGCGGCGCGGGTCTTCGCGCGCCGACGGCGCGCCGCGTGCGTGCAACTTCCGGTCGTGCCGGTGACACTTCCCGTGGCCGGAGGGCCGCCGTCACGCGTCACACCGACCTTCAGCGTGCGCTTTCGCTCGGCGGCGCGCCCGCGTCTTCTGGTGATCAGCCCGTACTGCATCTACCCGGCGCGACACGGCGGCGCGCGGCGCGTCGAGGGCCTGCTCCGGCGACTGCGCTGCGAATTCGACGTGGCGTTGGTAAGCGACGAAGCGTCACTGCACGATGCGCGCAGCTTTGCCAGCTTCGATGGGCTGCTCGGCGTGCACCTGGTCCAGCGCGCCGTCGGCGACGATGCCGCGGCAGGTGCCGATCTGGCCGACCGCATGCGATCGCACGGTCACCACGCCTTGCGGCAAGCGGTGATCGATGCGCTTCGCATCCATCGACCCGACGTGGTGCAGGTCGAGCATGTAGAGCTGGCGATGCTGAGCAAGTTGCGCCAGGCGGGTCAGCGCTGGATCCTTGGCCTGCACGACGCCTTCTCGCCGAGCGATTTCCGCGACCCGGCGGAAGGCGCGCGCTTCGCCGATCACGTTCGGTCGACGTACGACGCTGTTACGGTGTGCTCGCGCGAGGACCATCGGCTGTTCGCTCATCCGCGCGCGGTCTGCGTATTCAACGGCACCGATTCGACGCAGATGGAACATGCTCCGTCGGATTCTGCGCAGCTCTTGTTCATGGGGCCTTTTCGCTACGTGCAGAATCTCAATGGCATCCGCCACTTCCTGAGGGTCGCGTACCCGGCGATCAAGGATGCCGTGCCGGAGGCATCGCTGGTGGTCCTCGGTGGCGATGGCGCACCCGCAGCGACCGCTGGCGATGACGTGTTCGCGCAACCCGGAGTCCGCGTGCTCGAGCACCGCGAAGACATCGCGGCGCTGCTCGGCGCGAGCGCGATGACGGTCAACCCACTCTCCGGCATTCGCGGCTCCGCGATCAAGGTCATCGAGTCGCTCGCGGCGGGACGAGTTTGCGTGAGTACGCTGGAAGGAGCCCGCGGCTACGCCGACGCCGGGCTGCCCGGCCTGGTCGCAGTGTCCGACGTTGCCGGAATGATCGATCCCATCGTGAAGCTGCTCACGGATCCGGCGCGGCGGCGCGATATCGAGCGCCCCGATGCGGCCCAGCTGGCGCGTTTCTCCTGGCAGCAATGCGCTGCTGTCCAGGGCGACCTGTACCGCAGTCTGTTGGGGACTTCCGATGCATAGCGCTACCACGCCACGGGACAGCTACGACCGCGTTGCCCATCTCTACGACGTCGACATGGCGCGCAACATGGCGTTCGACGACGTCGCGCTCTACCTCGATCAGTCCATGCGTGGTGGCGGTGCGGTGCTCGAGCTGGGTTGCGGCAACGGCCGCATCCTGCTTGCGTTGGTCGAACGCGGGATCGATGCAGTCGGCGTCGATTGCTCACCCAAGATGCTGGCCGAGCTTGGCCGCAAGGCACGCGAGCGCGGATTGCGTCCGCGCACATGCTTGATGGACGCGCGCCAGCTCGCGTTTGCCAACTCCTTTGCGACCGTGCTGTGTCCGTATTCGCTGATAACCTACATGAGCGCAGCGGGCGACAGGGAGCGCATGCTCGCGGAGACTTTCGCCGTGCTCGCGCCAGGGGGCAACGCCATCGTCGACGCCTTCGTGCCACGTGCGACGGCGATGCATCAGGACTTTGCGCTCGACTACCGGCGCTCCATAGGAAAGGCGTCCCTGCGGCGGAGCAAGCGCGTCATGTCCATCGCGCCGGGAGTCCACCGTATCGAGCGCCGCTACGAGCTTACAGCGGGCGATGGGACGGTCGTGGAGCGGATCGACACGATCGAGGAGATACGGCCGCTTGCACCGGAGGATTTGGTGCGGGAACTTCGGGTATGCGGCTTCGAGATCGAGCGCGAATGGTGGGACTACGGAGCGCGGCCGGACCGCGCCGGCGCCCAGTTCTACACGGTCAGCGCGCGACGGCCTGCGGCGTCGACTCGGTAGCGCCCGAACCCCTCACCGGAGGTGTCTCCGGCAAAAGGCCCCTGGCGCGCATCAATGCCCTCGCCATTTCGTGGCGCTCGGGGTTCGACAAATGCGGGGCGCGCTTGCGCAGATTGGCGTCGGTATGCGCGAAGGCTTCCACGATGCGCTGCATCGGGACGCCCTTCTGGGGGCTTCCCATCCGCTGCGGCAGGTCGAGCGCGGAGCGCACGCGATGGTTGCGTGTATGCGCGCGATAGACGGCGATGACGTTGGCGAGAACGAGGATCGCCACCGCGACCGCAACGACGAACGAAGGGGCTATGGGCATGACGATGCTCCCTGAGGTCGTGAATCTACGCAACCTCGAAGCAAGCGCCATGCCACGCCGGCCTATTTCTTCGCGTACAGCTCCGGCAACTCGGTCTTCAGCGCCGCCAGCTTGGGCAAGTCGTTGATGACGATGTAGGGCTCATTGGGGTGCAAGGCCAGGTAGTTCTGGTGGTACGCCTCGGCGGGATAGAACGCTTTCAGAGCGGCGACCTCGGTGACGATGGGCTTGGAGAACGCCTTGGCAGCGTCGAGCTGCGCCACATAGGCCTTCGCGACTTTTTCCTGCTCCGGCGTGGCGAAAAAGATCGCGGAGCGGTATTGGCTGCCCCAATCCGGGCCCTGCCGATTGAGCTGCGTCGGGTCATGAGCAACGGCGAAGAAGACCCGCAGCAACTGGCCATAGGTGACCTTGGAAGGATCGTATTTCACTTCCACGGCCTCGGCATGCCCGGTCATACCAGACCCAACGAGCGCGTAGCTCGCGGTCGTCGCCGAACCGCCCGAGTAGCCGGAGGTCGCGCTGGTCACCCCGTTGACGTGCTTGAACACTGCTTCGACGCCCCAGAAGCAGCCTCCGGCAAACACCGCCGTGGCCTGTCCCGGCGAGCCTGCCATCGGCAAATCGTTCGCCGGCGCCGGCAGCGGGCCGGCACTGGTCAAGGTCGAGGCCGCGGCAAACAGCACGAGCGCCGCAGCAAAGCTCTTGCGAGTCATGGACTTCATCTGTACCTCCATCTTGAACGGATCACGCCTGGACCATCGTAGTGATTTGGTCGTGGCAGCGGTGTGTACCTTACAGACTGCCAATGGCGGTCGCCGCTGCGCGGGTTGTCGTGAATATTCGACAGCCCGGAGCAACAGAAGTGCCTAGCGCGCGATCCGCCGGCGTAGTAGCCTTTCCCCGGGAGATCGCAAACCTGTAGTCAGGTGGGTACGTCAGACAACGAACACAAGGGGACGTCGATGAAATTCAAGACTGTCATGAAAAAAATCCTGTGCACGCTCGCTGCTTTGGTGGTCATTCCGCTCATGCTCCCCGCGCAGGCGAGCGCGGAGCACATAACGCCGCAGACCATGGTCACCACCGACGCGACCGACCTGTGGTGGAATCCGAACGAAAGCGGCTGGGGCTTGCAGGTCAACCAGTCCGGCAATCTGCTGTTCGTCACCATCTTCATCTACCGCGGCGATGGTTCTCCGCTATGGGTGACCGCGCAGCTCACCTCCGTCGGGAACTCGTCGTTTACCGGAAATGTCTTCTTGTCCAGCGGACCCTACTTTGGCGCGCCGGTCTTCAACCCGGCTTTGGTGACTACGGTACCGGTAGGCACGATGACTTTCACCTTCACCTCGATCGTCACCGCGACCATCACGTACAGCATCTCCGGCGTCGTCGTGACCAAGAACATCCAGCGTCAGCCTCTGCTGCTCGAACCGGTGAGTGGAACCTATACCGGGTCGGCGAACATTACCGCCTCGAGCTGCACCAACCCGGCAAACAACACCGCAGGGAATTTCGGCTACACGCTGGCACTCAACCAAGTGGGCGCCGCGATCAACGGATCATTCCAGCTCGCCGGTGCCGGCCAATGCGCGTTCAGCGGCACCTACACGGAATTCGGCCGCATGGGGACGTATGCCACCAACTACGTGTGCCCGAACGGTGAAACTGGGTTGATGAATTTTATCGAGGTGACTAATCGCATCGGCATCATCAGTGGCCGACTGAGCGGCCAAAGCACGACGCTGGGATGTGCGTACAGCGGCCGCTTCGCCGTGGTGAATCCGTTGGTGCCGTAGCCAGAGCTGTTGCTCGAGCCGCAGTGCGCGGGAGCGCACTGCGGTTATTCAGTCAGCGCCGCTTTTCCAAAACCGCGCGGCACTAGCACCCCGGCCCGGCTCCCGCCGCTTTTTGCGGCAGCGTCAGGTCGAATTCGAGGTCCCAGTTGAACGGCGGCTTGTGGCCGGCGATCGCTCCGGTGATCTTGCCTGCCAGCTTGCCGCCCTTCTTGAGATCGCCGGAAAGCTTCTCGACCTTGATCTGCTTGTCCTTCGCGGGCTCCAGCACCCACTGGTCCTGCGTGCCCAGGTCGAGCACGGTCGCGTGCTTGAAGGCGATCTCGACCGACTTCGCGGTCGTCGGCGACGGCGCCGCGCTGCCGCCGCCGGGGCAGAACGCGACCTGCACCATGGTGCGTCCCTTCTTGAAGCGGTCGGAAGTGCTCGACAGCTGGAAAAAATCGCGCTCCTCGGCCGTGATCGGCGTGCTGCTGAACCAGATCGTTACGCCATTGGCGCCCGCGTAGTAGGCGACCTCGCAATTCGCGAGTTCGAACTTCTGGCCGCCCATGGTGCCCTTGGCGGTGCACTTGTTCTGCGCCGACGCGCCCGATGCCAGCGCGAGCAGCATGCCGATCAAGAAGACTCTAACGGTTGCGCTATGCATTTCGCCTCCCCGTGCCGCGGGACAGCCCCGCTGCACCGCACTTTGGACGGTTCGGTGACCGTTCGCAACCTACCCTTGTCGCGCAACCAGCCATCACTGGATCACCTCGTCCGCACGTAGCAGTAGCGGAGGCGGGATGACGGCGCCGACCGCCTTCGCGGTCCTGGTGTTCACCCCAAGCGCTTGTTGGCCGCTCGCGATTGATGTAAAACCAAGTCCAGCGTTGCGCGATGGAGTGGTGGCCATTCCCAAACATAAGGATTCGGGGCAGACCTGCGTCCTGATGGGGATGCAGGACATGAACGTCGAACATTTCTCGAACGTCCCGATCGCATTCTCGGCAGCGCGCGTGTCTGGAGACTCTCGGCATTGTCCGGGCGACCGGCGGTGTCTTCTCTTGCTACAACGACGGCCTGCCCGCTGGCGCCTCGTTGGAGTCATCGCGGCCGCGCTGCTCAGTCTGGCGACACCGACGCCATCGACGGCGCAAGACACCGCAACCGGAACCGTCGTCGTGCCGGGCCCTGAACTCACTGGCATGGGCCCGTCCGCCCCGCCCGGCTCCAGGTGGTCGTTCCTGGATCGCGTGCAGATCGAGCTCGGCTACACGTACGACGACAACGTCACCCGAGGCCGCGCCGCCGATGAGATCCTGGCGGACCAGCTGCTCGGTCTCAACGTAAGCGCGGGCGGCAGCTTGCGCATCAACGACAACGCGCGGGTGGTCGTGACCGGTATGCTCAACGGCGAGAAGTTCAAAACCTACAACGGCTTGTCAAACCTGTCCGGCGGCCTGCAGGCAGAACTGCAGTATCGCCAATCGGCGGCTTTCGATGCGGTGACCTTTGGGGCCTTCGCCCGCGGCTGGCTCGACAACTACGCGTCGCACCTGCGCGACGGCAGCCATTTTGCTCTCGGGATCAACGCGCAGGGCGCTCTGACCGATCGCATCGGCGTCTACGGAGAATTCGCGTGGAACCAGCGCCACGCCCAGAGCGACGTGTGGGACCTGCACTACTATTCCGCGCGCCTGAACCTCGACTATTCGCTGGGCCGCAGTGGATCGGTGTACCTCAACGGTGAATACCGGCGCGGCGATACGGTGTCCGACGGCCACCCCTCACTCGTGAACGTGACCCTGGCGCAGGTCTTCGTGCTGGACGACGCGTTTCCAGGCAAACAACTCTACGCCTACCGCTTCGACGCCCGCACATGGGTCGGCACGCTCGGCTACAACCTGCCGCTGGGCGCGCGAACATCGATCGACATCTCGTGGCGACGCGCGCAGGGGACGCCGACCGAACGGCCGGAATTCGACGTGCAGGGTTCTCTGCGCTACATCGACAACCAATACTCGCTGTTCTTCCTCACGGTCTTCTAGACGGTTCACATCATGTCAAACACGCGCTTCCTCGCCTGTGCCTGCGCCGTGACCGCGACGCTGCTGCTCGTAGCGTGCGGTGGTGGCGGAAGTCCGGGCGATATTCACCCAGGAGCCGCCCCTGCTCCGGTCGCTGGCGAACCAAACGCCTTTCTGTTATTCCCCAACCCGCAACTGCAACCGGACGGCTCGCTGCAAACGAACACGCCTGCTTACGCCCAAGCCTATTACAACGACATCGATCCGAACGGCACCAAGGACACGTATGCCAAGTGGAAGACGGCTAACGGCTTCGACACAGGGACCGGCACGCAAGTGACTGCCGTGTTCGGCGATGCGCGCGATCTCGGCTTCGGACGACGGATGACGGCGCGACAGAACACGGACGGCACCCTCGCCTTCATCGTCGAGAACTATCTCGTGCGAACCGGCGCGTCCTACAGCTTCTCTCCGCTCAATCTCGAGGCCGCGATCGTGCGCGATCCGAAGTCGTTGGTCTACCTTGCCACGGTGGAATTCAGCCCCGGACCTGCGGGAGGGCCCAGTTTCACGAAATTCTTCAACTTCAATGTCGTCACAGGTGTGCGCGAGAACATGGTGAACATCGACGGTCGCGGCGACAAGGCGATGCCGGGGCCGTGCCTGACATGCCACGGCGGGAGAGCCGATGCGCTGACGCCGCCCGACGCCTCAGGCAAGGCGCACTTCGCCGTGCTACAGAACGTGGTGTCGAAGACCCGCGGCGATACTCAGGCGCAACTGCCGCCGTTCGAGGTGGCGGCCTTCGAATTTTCCACGCAGCCTGGATTCACGCGTGCCGAGCAGGAGGCAGCGCTCAAGACGATGAATCGGATGCTCCTCTGTTCGTACCCGCTGTCCGCGCCGTCGACGTCGCCGGAAGACGCTTGCCGCCGTCCCGCGGGTGCCGGCGAGTGGCAGGGCACGGCGGCCGCGCTGGTCAAGGCGTCCTACGGCGGCGACGGCTTGCCCAACCCTGCCTATGTCGACCCCGGCGTGCCAGCGTCGTGGGCAGCGGCTGGACAGGCGCCCCTGTACACGTCGGTGATCGAGCCCGCCTGCCGCCAGTGTCACCTCATGCGCGGAACCGGAATGCAATCGGACATCGATTTTACGACGTACGCGAAATTCCAGCCCTACGCCGAGCGAAACTTTGCCACGGTCGTCAATCGCGGCAACATGCCGCTGGCGAAGGTCGTATACGACGCGTTCCACGCTTCCGCCGGAGCCGAGGTGCTGGCGAATTTTCTCGTCGGCC
>JBDTZQ010000210.1:0-3466 GCA_040005035.1 Betaproteobacteria bacterium
TCCGACCGAGGTGCAGCGGCGCAGCATCCTCGACTGCGAGCGCGAGATCGCGCGCTTGCTGCAATGGCGCGATCGCGTGGTGTTCACTCCGGACGAATCCGACGACTTCGAGTCGGCGCTCTACCGCCAGGTGCTCTCACTGTGGCAGACGGCGATGCTGCGCCTGTCGAAGCTGCGGGTGGCTGACGAGATCGACAACGGGCTCGCCTTCTACCGCTACACGTTTCTGTCGGAAATTCCGCGCATCTATGCTGCGCTCGAGCAGCGTCTGAGCAACGACTTCGGGCTCGCGCCGGGAATGCATCTGCCGCCGTTCCTGCGCATGGGCTCGTGGATCGGCGGGGACCGCGACGGCAACCCCAACGTCGTCGCCGACACGCTGGCGCTCGCCATCGGTTCACAGGCGACGCTGGTGTTCTCGCACTATCTAGAGCAGGTGCATCTGCTCGGCGCCGAGCTGTCGCTTTCCTCGCGGCTGGTCAAGCCGACGCCTGAGCTTTCCGCGCTCGCCGACGCCGCGCAAGACACCAACCCGCATCGCAATGACGAGCCGTACCGGCAGGCGCTGGTCGGCGTTTATTCGAGGCTTGCCGCCACCGCCGCTGCGCTGGCAGATTTGGTGCCGCGCTACGCGCCGCAGGCCGTGCTCGCGACCTACGCGACGCCGGAAGAGTTGCTCGCGGATCTCGGGACGATCCGCGCCTCGCTCGCCAGCCACGGCGCGCAGCTCTTGTCAGCCGGTCGCTTGGAGCCGCTCATCCGCGCGGTCGAGGTGTTCGGTTTTCACCTCGCGGTGCTCGACCTGCGGCAGAACGCAGACGTGCACGAGAGCGTCGTCGCGGAGCTCTTAGCGCGCGCGGGCGTCGCCGACGACTACACCGCGCTCCCGGAAGCGGAGCGCGTGGCGCTGCTCACACGCGAGCTTTCGGGACCGCGGCTGCTGTACTCCGCACACCTCGAGTATTCGGCGCGCACCGCGTCCGAGCTCGACATCCTGCGCGTCGCCGCCGACATTCACCGCCGCTACGGCGCCGCGGCGCTGCCCAACTACGTCATCTCGAAATGCCAGTCGGTGAGCGACCTGCTCGAAGTCGGCATCGTGCTCAAGGAAGTCGGACTGCTGCGCACGCACGCGCTCTCGGTCAACATCATCCCGCTGTTCGAGACCATCGACGACCTCGCCAACGCCGCCCGCATCATGCACGCCGCGTTCGCGCTGCCGTGCTATCGGCAATGGTTGCGCGGTCGCGACGACTGGCAGGAAGTCATGCTCGGCTATTCCGACAGCAACAAGGACGGCGGCTACTTCACCGCCAACTGGTCGCTCTATCGCGCCGAGCTCGCGCTGGTCGGCGCTTTCGCCGCGCATGGCGTCAAGCTGCGCCTGTTCCACGGGCGCGGCGGCAGCGTCGGTCGCGGCGGCGGGCCGAGCTACGAGGCGATCCTGGCACAGCCCGCAGGCAGCGTCACGGGTGGGCTGCGCATCACCGAGCAGGGCGAGATCATCGCCAGCAAGTATTCCGATCCCGACCTCGGCCGGCGCAACCTCGAAACCCTGGTCGCGGCCACGCTTGAAGCGAGCCTGCAGGACGACGAGGCGCTGGGCTCACGCGCCGGCGAATACTACGCGGCGATGGACGCGCTGTCGGGACGCGCGCTCGCGGCATACCGCGCGCTGGTGTACCAGACGCCGGAATTCATCGAATACTTCCGCGCCTCGACGCCGATCGCCGAGATCGCCGAACTCAACATCGGCAGCCGGCCGGCATCGCGCACGGCGTCGTCGCGCATCGAGGATCTGCGCGCGATACCGTGGGTGTTCAGCTGGTCGCAATGCCGTCTGATGCTGCCCGGCTGGTTCGGCTTCGGCGTCGCCGTCGACGCCTGGCTCGCCGAGCGCCCCGACGGTCTTGCCTTGCTGCGCGAGATGCACGGTCGCTGGCCGTTTTTCAAGAGCGTGTTGTCGAACATGGCGATGGTGCTCGCCAAGACCGACCTCGCGGTCGCGTCGCGCTACGCCGAGCTGGTGCCCGACGCGGCGGTGCGTGACCCCATTTTCGCGCGCCTGGCGGCGGATCACCGGCGCAGTATCGAGCTCGTGCTCGAGATCACCGGCAGCGAAACGCTGCTGCACGACAACCCGACGCTCGCGCGAAGCATCCGCGATCGCTTTCCCTATCTCGACCCGCTCAACCACCTCCAGGTCGAGCTGTTGCGGCGCTTTCGCGGCGGGCAGACCGACGAGCGTACCAAGCGTGCGATCCATCTCACCATCAACGGCGTCGCCGCGGGCCTTCGCAACAGCGGCTAGACGCAGCAGCGCAGCGGACAGCGCTGGAGCGCAAGCATCTATCCGGTGGTCCGCGACGTCATCCACGTTTCTCGGCGACGATGCGCAGACAACACCGGGTTGACATACGCCGCGCGCCGTCTATAATCCGGGTACCGCATATACATACGGTCTTTTCATGGCCCCAGCCTCGCGCCGCCCGTACGCGCATCTCCGCTCACCGCCTGCTGCGCAGGAGGGCGCCACTCCCGGTAGGCAACCGAGTGGCCGCACGAGCGGGCAACCCGGCGCACAGCTGAGTGCACGCCTCACCGCGCGGCAGCAGCAGATTCTCGACTGGATACGGAGCTTCATCGAGGCGCAGGGCATGCCACCCACGCGCGCCGAGATCGCAGCAGCGCTCGGATTCTCCACGGCGAGCTCGGCCGAGGATCATCTGCAGGCGCTGGCTAAAAAAGGCGCGATCGCGATCGTTGCCGGCGCCGCGCGGGGTATCAGGCTCAACGACCTCCCGGGCGTGCCCATGCAGGGAACGCTACCCTTGGTCGGTCGCGTCGCGGCGGGCAGCCCGATACTCGCCGAGCAGCACATCGAGGCGCGTTATCGCGTCGATCCGGCGCTGTTCAGCGCGCGCGCCGACTACCTGTTGCGCGTGCGCGGCGACAGCATGAAAGACGCGGGCATCCACGACGGCGACCTGCTGGTGGTGCAAAGGAGCGCCGAGGCGCGCAACGGACAGATCGTGGTCGCGCGAATCGGCGACGACGTGACCGTGAAGCGCTTCAGGCGCCGCGGGCGCGATATCGTGCTCATGCCGGAAAACGCCGACTATTCGCCGATCGTCGTCGACGCGCGTTCGCCGGCGCTGGCGATCGAAGGCATCGCCGTCGGGCTGGTGCGCGACGCCGTCCGCTGGTAGCCCGAAGTCCAAGCAGCGTCAGTCGAATTCACAACGGGCGGCACGGCGCTCACGCCGGCTGCCGCCGAATCCGGAGGAGAAACATCCATGGTTCAGCCGATCCCCGCAGGTTATTCCGGTGTCACCGCCTATCTCATCGTCCGCGACGCCGCGCGCGCGCTGGATTTCTACGTGCGTGCCTTCGGCATGGAGGAAGTGCTGCGACTTCCCGCGCCGGGCGGCAGGATAGGGCACGCCGAGCTTCGCATCAGCGGCGG
>JBDTZQ010000093.1:0-11688 GCA_040005035.1 Betaproteobacteria bacterium
CGACATCCTGATCAACGGCGAGCGCGTCGACGCGCTGTCGGTGATGGTGCATCGCGCCAACGTCCTCTATCGCGGGCGCGAGGTGGTCTCGAAGATGCGCTCGCTGATTCCGCGGCAGATGTTCGATGTCGCGATTCAGGCCGCGATCGGGGCGCAGATCATCGCCCGCGAGTCGGTCAAGGCGCTGCGCAAGAACGTGCTCGCCAAGTGCTACGGCGGCGACATCTCGCGCAAGCGCAAGCTCCTCGAAAAACAGAAGGCCGGTAAGAAGCGCATGAAGGCGGTCGGCAGCGTGGAGATCCCGCAGGAAGCCTTCCTCGCCATCCTGCAGGTGGGAGAGAAATGAATTTCGCCCTGATCCTTTTCGTGCTCACCGCCGTAACCGGCGTCATCGCGCTCGCCGACAAGCTCGTGTTCGCCAGGCACCGCGCCGCCGGTGCGCCCGAGCCGTGGTGGATCGAGTATCCGAAGAGCTTCTTCCCGGTGCTTCTGATCGTGTTCCTGCTTCGCTCGTTCATTGCCGAGCCATTCAAGATTCCGAGCTCGTCGATGCGCCCGACGCTCGAGGTCGGCGATTTCATCCTCGTCAACAAGTTCGCCTACGGCCTCCGGCTGCCGATCCTGGAGAAGAAGGTGATTTCGACGAGCGATCCGCAGCGCGGCGACGTCATCGTCTTCCGCTATCCTGCGAATCCGTCGCAGGACTTCATCAAGCGGCTGGTCGGACTGCCCGGCGACGAGGTGACGTATCGCGACAAGAAGCTCACCGTCAACGGTGTGCCGTGGACTCAGACCGCAGATGGCAATTACGGCTACCTGGAAGGCCTCGCCTACGCCAACACCGAGCGGTTTTTCGAGAAGACCAGCGATCGTGACCACGCCATTGCGGTGAATCCTGCCGTTCCCCCCGTCTACCCCCATAACGTGCGCATGTTCCCCGGCCGGGAAAACTGCGTTTACAATGAGCGCGGTTTCACATGCAAGGTGCCTGCGGGCAGCTACTTCATGATGGGTGACAACCGCGACAACAGCGACGACAGCCGGTACTGGGGCTTCGTGCCGGACGATCACATCCGCGGCAAGGCGTTTTTCATCTGGTTCAACTGGGACGACATCAGCAGTCTGGCGTTCAAGCGGATCGGAAGCTCGATCCACTGAAGGGAGGGACATGAATACCCGCCGCCGGCAGCAGGGCCTCACCATCACCGGCTTCATCTTCGTAGCCATTTTCGGCATGCTCGTCGTGATGATCGGGTTCAGGATGGTTCCGGCCTACATCGAGTGGTACACCGTGCAGAAAGTGATGGCCAACACGCTAGCGACGTCGAAGGAAGGCTTCACGCTGTACCAGTTCCGGCGCGATTTCGATCTCAAGGCAGCTGCAGATTACATCGACTCGGTGCGCGGCAGTGATGTCGAGGTCGTGAAGGATGGCAATCAGCTGGTCGCGACCGCCAGCTGGACCAGGGTCCTTCACCTCGTTGGCAACGTGAGCCTTCTGCTGGAGTTCGACGCAACCGCGAAGAAATAGCGGTCATGCCCTTCGACGCGGGGCATTGGCTGGGGCACGTCTTCCAGCGCCCGGAGCTTCTGCAACAAGCGCTCACCCACCGCAGCGCCAGTCCGGAACACAACGAGCGTCTGGAATTCATCGGAGATGCGGTGCTCGACTGCGCGATCGCGCGGCTCATCTACGAGCGCTTTCCCGACATGTCCGAAGGCGAGCTCTCGCGCGTTCGCGCCAACCTCGTCAACCGCGACACGCTGCATCGCCTGGCGCTCGCGCTGGATCTGGGCGGGCACGTGCGCCTGGGCGCCGGCGAAATCAGGAGCGGCGGCGCGGCGCGCGCATCCATCCTGGCAGACGCGCTCGAGGCGCTGTTCGGCGCCGTGTTCATCGACGCCGGATTCGATTCCGCAAGCGCCAGCGTCGCGCATGTCTACGCTGCCGAGCTTGCACAGATCGACCTCGGCGCGGCGAAGGACCCGAAAACGCGGCTGCAGGAGTGGCTGCAGGCGCGGCGCCTCGCGTTGCCCGAATATTCGATCGTCGCCGTCAACGGCGAGGCGCATGCGCAGTCGTTCGACGTGATGTGCCGCATCCCCGGCATGGGCATCGAGGCGCATGGCTCCGGACCGAGCCGGCGTGCCGCCGAGCAGGCGGCAGCCGGCCGCGCCTATGAAGAGGCGTCGACCCGATGAGTAATTCGGCCGATCCGATCGAGGGCGCCGCTCGGGATTCGCCGTTCCGCTGCGGTCGCGTTGCGGTCGTCGGTCGTCCGAACGTGGGCAAGTCGACGCTGGTCAACGCGCTGGTCGGCGCACGCATCAGCATCACGTCGCGCAAGGCGCAGACGACGCGCCACCGCGTGCTCGGCATTCTGACGAGCGCCGATGCGCAGTACGTGTTCGTCGACACGCCCGGCTTCCAGACCCAGCATGCGTCCGCGCTCAATCATCGCCTGAACAGCTCGGTGCGCGCCGGCATCGGCGGCGTCGAGGTCGTCGTATGGGTGATCGAAGCCGGGCGCATCACCCCCGGCGACCGTGAGGTCCTGGCACTGCTGCCCAGGGATGTCCCGGTGATCGTCGCGCTCAACAAGGTCGATCGCGTGACCGATCGCTCTCGGCTTCTTCCCGCAATTGCCGAAGTCGCGGCGCTGCGCGACTTCGCGGCGATCGTGCCAGTCAGCGCCGAGAAGCGATGGCAGCTCGACGACCTCCTCGCCGAGGCGCGCGCGCATCTTCCGGTTGGCGCGGCGATGTATCCCGACGACGACGTCACCGATCGCGACGAGCGCTTCCTCGCGGCGGAATACATCCGCGAGAAGATCTTCCGGTTGCTCGGCGCAGAGGTGCCGTACTCGACCAGCGTCGTCATCGACAGCTTCGACCACAAACGCGAGCTTCGCACCATTCATGCGACGATATACGTCGAGAAGGCGGGGCAGCGCGCGATGCTTCTCGGCGCGGGAGGCGAGCGCATGAAGAGCATCGCCTCCTCGGCACGACGCGACATGGAGGCGCTCTTCGGCGGCAAGGTATTCCTCGAGGTGTGGGTAAAGGTGAAATCGGGCTGGTCATCGGACGAGCGAATGCTCGATCGCCTCGGATACTGATCCGCGATGGCTTCCATATCATGAAGCAACCCCGCGAGCGCCGCGACGACCAGCACGGCTTCGTTCTGCACGCCTATCCGTACCGCGAGACGAGCCTGATCGTCGAGGCGCTGACCGAGACGCATGGTCGCGTCGCGCTGGTGGCGCGTGGCGCACGCCGACCTCGCTCGGAACTTCGCGGCATCCTCCAGGCATTTCAGCCTCTGATGCTGTCGTGGGCCGGCAGCGGCGAGCTCAAGACACTGATGCGCGCCGAATGGCGCGGCGGGTTGCCGCTGGTGGGAGGATCGGCGCTGCTGTGCGGCTTCTATCTCAACGAGTTGCTGCTCAAGTTGCTGGCGCGCGAGGACCCGCATCCGCGCCTCTACCGCGACTACCAGGACGCGCTCGCGCGGCTGGCCTCCGGAGCCGAGCAGGCGCCGGTGCTGCGCCAGTTCGAGCTCAACCTGCTCGCCGAGTTGGGCTACGCGCTGCCACTGCGCCACGAGGTCGACACCGGCGCGCCGGTCGATCCTGTGGCGCGCTACTATTACGCGTTCGAGCGCGGCCCCCGCTTGACGGTGTCCGAGCCCGGACTGCGCTATCCGCAGGTGCGCGGTGCGACCCTGCTGGCGCTCGCCGATCTCGATTTCGCCGAGGCCGACGCCGCCGCCGAAGCGAAGCGCCTGATGCGCGAGGTGCTCGACCACTACCTCGAGCAGCGCGCCGTGTTCAGCCGTCGCGTGGTGCGCGATCTGCGCTCGCTCGACGAGGAAGCCAGCGAAGGAACGGGTAGCGTCCATGATTGAGCTAGGCGTCAACATCGACCACGTCGCGACGCTCCGGCAGGCGCGGCGTACCTACGAGCCCGATCCTGTATGGGCCGCGGTCGAGGCGCATCTCGGCGGCGCGGACGGCATCACCGTGCACCTGCGAGAGGACCGGCGCCACATTCAGGACGAGGACGTGCGCCGCCTGCGCGAGCTAGTCCACATCAAGCTCAATCTGGAGATGGCGGCCACCGACGAGATGGTGGGGATCGCCTGCGCGCTCAAGCCCGAGATGGCGATGCTGGTCCCTGAAGGCCGGCAGGAGGTCACCACCGAAGGTGGGCTCGACGTGACTCGGGAGGAGCCACGCCTCGGCGCCATCGTTTCGAAGCTCACGAGCGCCGGGATCATGACCAGCGTATTCATCGACGCCGACATCCGCCAGGTCGAAGCCGCCGCACGCGTCGGAGCGCGCGTGTGCGAAATTCATACAGGACCGTACGCGCATGCCTTCCACGCGCGCGGCCGCGACGCCCGGAGCGCGCCGGTGCAGGCCGAGCTGGCGAAAATACGCGCCGCGGGCGAGGCTGTCTGCGGGATGGGCATGCGCTTCAATGCCGGTCATGCGCTGAATTATTTCAATGTACAGCCGGTCGCCGCGCTTGCCGACATCCGCGAGCTCCATATCGGCCACGCCATCGTGAGTCGCGCGGTGTTCGTCGGCTTGCGCGAGGCGGTGCGGCAGATGAAGGCGCTGCTGCGCGAGGCGGGATCGAGGTGACCGGGGTGCATGCCGGCGCTGCCATGCCGCGCGGCCCGGTGATGATCGATGTCGCGGGCCACGCGCTCGGCGCAGCCGATCGCGAGCGCCTCGCGCACCCGCTGGTCGGCGGCGTGATCCTGTTCACGCGCAACTACGCGACGCCCGCGCAGCTCTCCGCGCTCACGGCGGCGATCAGGGCGCTGCGCAGTCCTGCGCCGCTGATTGCGGTCGACCACGAGGGCGGCCGCGTGCAGCGTTTTCGCGATGGATTCACGCCGATCCCGCCGATGCGCTCGCTGGGGAAGCGCTGGGATGAAGACGTCGCCGGCGCGGCGGCGGAGGCCGAGCGGCTGGGACGTCTCATCGGCGGCGAGCTGCACGCGCACGGCGTGGATTTCAGTTTCACGCCGGTGCTCGACCTCGACTACGGCGCAAGCTCGGTGATCGGTGATCGCGCGCTGCATCGCAATCCGAACGCGGTGGCGCATCTTGGCGTCGCGCTGTGCCGTGGCCTTCAGGCCAGCGGCATGGCCGCGGTGGTGAAACATTTTCCCGGGCATGGATTCGTCGCGGCCGACTCGCATCACGATATTCCAGTCGACCCGCGACCGCTCTCGGCGATCGAAAAGGACGATCTCGTGCCCTTCGGCGCGCTGATCCGTGCCGGCGTCGCCGGAGTGATGCCGGCGCACGTCATCTATTCCGAGGTCGATGCGCAACCCGCCGGATTCTCGCGCGTATGGCTGCAGGACCTGCTTCGTTCGCGCTACGGCTTCGACGGGCTAGTGTTCAGCGACGACCTATCGATGGCGGGCGCCGAGGGCGCAGGCGATATCGTGGCGCGAGCCGATGCGGCGCGTACTGCGGGATGCGACATGGTGCTGGTGTGCAACGACCCGGCGAGCGCCGACGCGCTGCTCGCGCGCTGGCAGCCGGCGCACAACGATGCGGCGGCGCGTCGATCCGACGCGATGGCGCGGCGCACGCGAGCGGCCTGATCGCATGACGCAACCCGAGGCTGCACGGTGAATCGTCCGCGATCGGCGACCGGGCTCGTCTTCGCAGGTATCTACCTGGTCGGATACGTCTGGGCCTGGATCGACGCCTACCGGCATCGCGGCACTTGGATGGGTGACATCCTGATCGCCATTCTCGCGGTGCCGTACACGCTGGTCGGCCGCATGCTCACCGGCAACGACGCCTTCGAGTTCAACGCGTTCGATGCGCTCGATGTCTTCCTGGCAGGGGCGTTCTGCGCGGTCATCGTCTACCTCATTGGGTGGGCGATGGCGTCGGCGCTGCGCTGGATGCTGAACCGGCACTGAGCCGGCACTGAAGGAGCACGGAGTCGGCAAGCGACCCATCGGCACACTGCGCCGCGGGCGGCGCAATCAGCGCAGCGCGAGATGCGCGGTCGCGGCGAAGATCTCGCCGGCGACGTCGACCTCGTACTGCGCCGCGAGCACGCGCTCGTCGGTGAAAATTTCGTCGCTGCGCGCGTAACCCATCGCCACGACGCGGCCGAGCTTGCGGCTGTACCCCGCCGAGGTGAGCTCGCCGACGCTGCGTCCGTCCATAAGGATCGGCTCGCCGCCCCACGCAAACGCCGCCGGATCATCGAAGGTGAATACGACCAGGCGCTTTTTCACGCCCAGCTCGCGCTGCCGGACGAGGGCCGCCTTGCCGAGGAAATCCCCGGCCTTGTCGAGCTTGACCGCGTAGGCGAGGCCGGCTTCCCACGGCGTCTCGTCCGGTCCGAGCTCGGCGCCCCAGGCGCGGCGCCCGGCCTCGATGCGCAGCGCGTCGATGGTGTAGTAGCCGGCGTCGCGCAGACCGAACGCGGCACCGGCGTCGAACAACGCGTCGTAGAGTGTCAGGCACTGATCGGTGGGCACGAGGAGCTCGTAGCCGGGTCCGCCGACGTAGCTCATGCGCGCCGCGCGAACGCGTGCGTAGCCGACGTCGACGTCGCGCGTCGTCGCGAACGGCAACGCGTCCTTGCCGACGTCGTCGGTGGACAGCTGCCCGAGAAGCGCCGCGGACTTCGGTCCCATCACCGACAGGACGCTGTACGCGCTGGTGACGTCGACGAGCACCGCGAACTCGTCGTCGCGGCGGTGCCGATGGATCCAGTCGGCGTCGCGCGTCGCCTGCGCTGATCCGGTGAGGATGAAAAATCGGGCGGATGCGAGTCGCGTGATGGTGAGGTCGCTCTCGAAGCCGCCGCGCTCGTTGAGCATTGCCGTGTACACCATGCGCCCGATCGGCACGTCGATCTCGTTGGCGCACAGGCGCTGCAGGAGCGCGAGCGCATCGCGGCCCTCGAGCACGAACTTGGCGAACGAGGTCTGATCGAAGACGACGACGTCCTCGCGCGTCGCACGCTGCTCGTCCAGCACGTAGGGCAGCCACCCCGGCGTGTCCAGCGTCGGCGGCGGGAGCGGCGCGCCGGTTGGCAGGAAATAATTGGCACGCTCCCAGTTGAGCTTGCTGCCGAACACGGCGTTTTTTGCCCTGAGGCGGTCGTAGAGCGGCGAGCGGCGCAGCGGACGCACCGTCGTGAGCTCCTCGCGCGGCCAGCGCATCGCGTAGTGCAGTCCCAGCGTCTCGGCGGTGCGGTCGACGAGATGCCGGCGATTGGTGTCGAAGGGCGCGAAACGGCGGATGTCGACGTCCCACAGGTCGATCGGCGCCTCGCCGCCGATGATCCATTCGGCGATCAGGCGGCCGGCACCGCCGGCATTGGCGATGCCGGCGGAATTGAATCCGGCGCAGACGAAATAGCGCGACAGCTCGGGCGCTTCGCCCAGGATGAAGTTGCCGTCGAGCGTGAAGCTCTCGGGCCCGTTGAGCAGCATGCGGATCTCGGCGGTCTCCAGGCATGGCGTGCGATGGATCGCGTTGGTCATCAGGATCTCGAACTGGTCCCAGTCCTCGCCGAGGAGCTGGAACTCGAAATCGTCGGGAATCGCGCGCACGTCCCAAGGCTTGGCGACGGGCTCGAATCCTCCCATCACCAGGCCGCCGACTTCCTCCTTGTAGTAGATATAGCCGTCGGGGTCTCGCATTACCGGCAGGTCGGGATGCACGCCTTCGATGGGCTTGGTGACGACGTAGAAGTGCTCCGCCGCGAACAACGGAACCGCGACGCCCGCCATCGCGCCGAAGGCGCGCGCCCACTGGCCCGCGCAGTTGACCAGGCTCTCGCAGCGTAGCTCGCCGTGCTCGGCATCGGCCCCGCGGCCGCGTTGCCAGCGCACGCCGGCGACCGCGCCGTGCTCGACGATCACGCCGGTCACGCGCGTGTGCTCGAAGATGTGCACACCGCGCATGCGCGCGCCCTTGGCTAGCGATTGCGTCAGGTCGGTGGGATTCGCCTTGCCGTCTCCGGGAATCCACACCGCACCGGACAAGTCGTCGGTGCGCAGGAGCGGGTAGATGTTCCCCGCCTCGGCGGGGGAGATGAACTCGAAGTCGATGCCGAAGCTCCTGGCGCGCGCCATCTGCCGCTTGAGGAGCTTGAGGCGCTCAGGTGTCTTCGCCACGTTCAAGCTGCCGCATTGCTTCCAGCCCGTGGCGAGGCCAGTCTCCGCTTCAAGGCTCGAATAGAGCTCGATGCCATAGCGGCTCATGCGCGTGGCATTGCGCGTCGCGCGCAGCTGACCGACCAGCCCCGCGGCGTGCCACGTGGTGCCGCAGGTCAGCGTGCCCTGCTCGAGCAGTACGACGTCGCTGCGGCCGGCCTTGGCGAGGTGGTAAGCGGTGCTGGCGCCGGCGATGCCGCCGCCGACGATGACGACCTGCGCGGACGCGGGAATCGCCGCAGCAGGTGTGGCCGGCGTGGACGGCATCGCTGACATCCGGTCAGCCGAGCTTGAGCGCGGCAATACCGGCGACCACGCTTGCCGCACCCGCCATGCGCCGCCAGCCGAAGCCTTCCTTGAGCCACACCGAGCCGATCAATGCCGCGAACAGCACCGAGGTTTCGCGCAGCGCTGCCACCGCAGCGATGGGGGCCTTGGTCATCGCCCACAACACGATGGCGTAGGCACCGAGGCTGCAGGCACCGCCGAGCAGACCGTTGCGAGCCGAAGCGCGCAGATAGGCGAGAGCGGGCGGGCCGCGGCGGTGGACGATCCAGACGAGGAAAGGAATGCCTTCCAGGAAAATGAGCCAGCTGACATACGAGAACGCGTTGCCCGAGGTGCGCGCGCCGCTGCCGTCCACCAGCGTGTACGCGGCGATGATGACGGCGTTGGCGAACGCCCAGCGCGCGGCCGCAGGCGGATGCTTGCGATGGTGGATAAATGCGATGCTGACGATCCCTGCGCAGATCAGCGCGATGCCGATCATCATCGGCGCGGTAGGCAACTCGCGCAGGAAAATGCTGCCGGCGAGCGTGACGAGGAGCGGGGCGGTCCCGCGCATGAGCGGATACGCAAAGGAAAGGTCGCCACTGCGATAAGCCTGTGCCAGAGTGATGTAGTAGCCGAAATGAATAGCCGACGACGCGGCGATGAACACCCACGCCGACGGATGCGGCAGCGGTACGAAAGGCAGCAGCAGAAGTCCCCAGATCGACGAGCCGGCCACGACCGCGGCGGTGTCGAGCATCGGATCACCGCCCGACGATGACTTGAGGAGCGCGTTCCAGCTCGCGTGCAGGAAGCCCGCGCCCAGCACGGCGAGCGCCAGGCCGGCCGTGAGCTCCATCAAATATCCATCACGCGGTGTGCGGCTTGCGCTTCTGCCAAGGTGCCGCGTCGTCGCCCGTCGCGGCAGGGGGCAGCGGTTCCGCGGCGGGCGCCACCGGATCGGGTGCCGCCTTCAGTCGCGTCTTCGCAAGCACGCCCGCTTCCTCGAGGATCGGGTAGGCGATCGAGCAGATGTGCGAGTTGATGCGCTTCAGGTCGCTGATCATGTCCAGGTGCAGCGAGGAGGTCTCGATGCTCTGCACGGTATTGCTGGTGAGCCGCTCGATGTGCGACTCGGCGTACGCGCGCTCGAGGTCACGAAACAACACCTTCTCGGCAAGCAGGCGCTGCGCGCTGGCGAGGTCGCCGTGCAGAAACACGCTCATTCCCAGCCGAAGGTTGGCGAGCAGCCGGCTGTGCAGGTCGCAGATCTCCTGCATGCCCGCCTCGGAGAACTTGCGGCCCTTGTCGATCTTCTTTTCCTCGAGGTCGGTGATGATGCGCTCGATGATGTCGCCGACCTGCTCCATGTTGATCGCGAACGACACGATGTCGGCCCAGCGTCGGCCTTCCTTGTCGTCGAGCGCCTTGCGGCTGACCTGCGTGAGGTAGAGCTTGATCGCCGTGTAGAGATTATCGACGATGTCGTCCATGTTGCGCAGCTTCTGGCCCAGCGCGCGATCGTTGGTCTTGAGCACCGTAAGCATGCCGACCAGCATCTGCTCGATGAAATCGGCGAGCCGAACCGCCTCGCGCGCGGCATTGCCGATGGCGAGCGCCGGAGTCTCCAGCGCCGAAGGGTCGAGATAGCGCGCCTTCGCGGGATCGTCGTGGTCGGGCTTCGACGGAAGCAGCCGTTCGGCGAGCCGCGCGATCGGCTCAGTGAAGAAAAGGAAGCCGCCGGCAATGGCGATGTTGAACAGCAGGTGGAAATAGACCGTGATCTGGCCATCGTCGAGCGGCAACGAAGCGAAAGCGTCCTCGATGTACGGCAGGATCGGCACGATGATGATGCAGCCGAGGATCCGGAACAGCAGGTTGCCGAGATTCACCCGCCGCGCTTCGGGCGGCGCAGTGACGGTGTTGAGCATCGCCAGCAGCCCGCTTCCGAGGTTGGCGCCAAGCACCAGCCCGAGCGCGACGTGCAGCGCGATGACTTTCGAGGTCGCGAGCGTGGCGGTCAACAGCACCACCGCCAGGCTCGAGTACGAGAGCATCGTGAACACCGCCGCGACCAGCATGTCGAGCAGCAGGTCGCCGGTGAGCGAGGCGAAGATCACCTTCACGCCCGCGCCTTGCGTCATCGGCTTGGCGGCGAGCACGATGAGCTGCAGCGCCAGGATGATCAGCCCCAGCCCGATCAGCACGCGCCCGACGCGCCCTACCGGAGTCGACTCGCGGCGCATGAACAGTGTCACGCCTACGAAGATGAGCAGAGGCGAGAGCCACGAGAGATCGAGCGAGAAAACGAGCGTCATCAGCGCGGTGCCGACGTCGGCGCCGAGCATCACGGCGAGCGCCGGCGCGGTCGCGATCAGGCCTTGGCCGGCGAACGACGCGACCATCAGCGCGGTGGCGTTGCTGCTCTGGATCAGCGCCGTGATGCAAAGGCCCGACGCGAATGCGGCGTAGCGATTGGCCACGCTCTCGCGCAACAGACGGCGCAGGTCGCCGCCCCAGATGCTGAGTATCCCGGTGCGCACGATGTGCGTGCCCCAGACCAGCAGCGCCACGCCGGCGAGCAGGTTGAGCAGGATCTTCATGGCCTTGGCGCCGCTAGGGTTTGCATGAGGGCCACGAAATGCGACAGCGGCGCAGTCGCGCGGCCCGCGGCTTTGGCGCTGTCGTCCCAAAGGCGAAGGCGTACTGCGCGTTCCGCGCCGGGCAGTGCTGTAAAAGCGCGTGCCTCGTCGGGCGAGTACGCTCCACCCTGCAGCGCCAGGCTGCGCTTCGAGTCCGCGGACAGTGCGTCGTAGTACGCAGGGCGCGTTGCGCACAGGTAGCGCTTGGCGTCGACGTGCAGGCGGATCGGCTCGAGAACTTCCTCGCCGAACAATGGGCGCAGGAACGGCAGCGCGAAATACTGGTGGACGTCGTCGACGCCGCGCGCGCTCGGTGTCTCACCCTGGTCGTTGAGCATGTGGCCAAGATCGTGCAGCAGCGCGGCGGTGATCAGCGCTGCGTCGGCGCCGGATTCCTCCGCCAGCGCCGCGCTTTGCAGCGCATGCTCAAGCTGCGTCACCGGCTCGCCGGTGTACATGCAAGCGCCCTTTGCGTCGAACAGCGCGCAGATATCGGGGATGCTCAGCGCCACGGCGGCAGCCTCACCACGGCAACGAGTACGTCTTGGTGTTGGTGAAGCT
>JBDTZQ010000211.1:0-3397 GCA_040005035.1 Betaproteobacteria bacterium
GGGCGAAGGCGAGATCAGCTACGCGGGCGCCAATGCGCTGGCGCGCGCGCGTCTGGCCGGCGACATCGTGCGCGAGCGCATCGGCGACGGTTTCGTGGAGCTTCGCATCGACCTCGTCGGCAGCACCTCGGCGCACGGACGCTCGTTCGATGCGGACGAGCGCCCGTACGAGATACGCCTGAGAGTGGCCGGTCGCGCCGTCACGCGCGGCGCGGCGGCGCGCATCGGCGAGGAAGTCGAGGCGCTTTATCTCAACGGTCCCGCCGGCGGCGGCGGGACGCGCAAGTACGTGAGCGAGCAGGTCGGCGTTGCCTCGACGCTGGTCGAGCGCGGTCTCGTCGCCGCCGCGACCGAATACCTGGAATGGAGCGATGAGCCGGCGACTGCGTGATCTGGCGCACTGTCGCGCCGGCGACAAGGGCAACACGTCGATCCTGTCGGTGATCGCGTATCGGCCCGAGGACTATGCGCTCCTGGTCGAGCGCGTTACCGTCGATGCGGTGCGCAAGCACTTGCGCGGAATCGTTCGCGGCGAGGTCCGTCGCTTCGAGCTCCCGGGGCTCGGGGCGCTGCAGTTCGTCTGCGAGCGCGCGCTCGGCGGCGGCGTCACGACTTCGCTCGCGCAGGATGCGCACGGCAAGACGCTGAGCTATGCGCTGCTCGAGCTGCCGCTCTAGCGCGGCAGCGCGCGGCGTTGCAGGGCGAAGTCCTCGCGTGCCGTCGTGCGATAATGCGTACGTCCAGCTCGCTTCACCAGTGTTCACTGGTGCAGCGGTGCCGAGGCATCGATGCCAGCGGCTGAGTCTCCCAGGAGATTGGAAGTGATCGACAAGACATTCCCGTCGGCGCAAGAAGCGGTCGCCGACATCGCCGACGGCGCGACGGTCATGATCGGCGGCTTCGGCACCGCCGGTATGCCTTCCGAGCTCATCGATGCGCTAATCGCGCGCGGCTCGCGCGAGCTCACCATCGTCAACAACAACGCCGGCAACGGCGAGACCGGCCTCGCGGCGCTGCTCAAGGCGGGGCGCGTACGCAAGATCGTGTGCTCGTTTCCGCGGCAAGTCGATTCGCACGTGTTCGACGCGCTCTATCGCGCCGGCAAGCTCGAGCTCGAGCTGGTGCCGCAGGGCAACCTCGCGGTGCGCATCCAGGCTGCCGGCGCGGGCCTGGGTGGTGTCTACACCCCGACCGGCTTCGGCACGCTGCTCGCGGAGGGCAAGGAGACGCGCACCATCAACGGCCGCAACTACGTGCTCGAGATGCCGATCGCCGCCGACTTCGCGCTGATCAAGGCGGACCGCGGCGATCGCTGGGGCAACCTGGTCTATCGCAAGACGGCGCGCAATTTCGGCCCGATCATGGCGGCCGCTGCGAAGACGACCGTCGCGCAGGTCCGCGAGATCGTTCCGCTCGGCGGGCTCGATCCGGAAGTCATCGTCACGCCGGGCATATTCGTCCGGCGCGTAGTGCGAGTCGCCGCACCGCAGCGCGCCGTTGCCTAGATCGCCACAGGAGCCAACATGAAGCGACTGACCCGCGACCAGCTCGCCGCCCGCGTGGCGCGCGACATCCCCGAAGGCGCGTACGTCAACCTCGGCATCGGGCTTCCGACGACGGTGGCGAACCACCTGCCGGCGGATCGCGAGATTTTCCTGCAGAGCGAGAACGGACTGCTCGGTATGGGCCCGGCACCCGCGGCGGGAGCGGAAGATCCCGATCTCATCAACGCCGGCAAGCAGCCGGTGACGCTGCTGACCGGCGGCGCGTATTTCCACCACGGCGACTCGTTCGCGATGATGCGCGGTGGTCATCTCGACATCTGCGTGCTCGGCGCGTTCCAGGTCTCGGCCAAGGGTGATCTGGCCAACTGGCACACCGGTGCGCCGGACGCGATTCCCGCGGTGGGCGGTGCGATGGACCTCGCCATCGGCGCCAAGCGCGTGTACGTCATGATGGATCACCAGACCAAGAGCGGCGAATCCAAGATCGTCGATCATTGCACGTATCCGCTCACCGGCGTAGGTTGCGTGCACCGCGTCTACACTGACCTCACGGTGCTCGATATCACGCCCCAGGGCGTCCAGGTCGTCGAGATGGTCGACGGCCTCTCGTTCGACGAGTTGCAGCGCCTCACCGGCGTTGCATTGATCCCCGCCGCGGCGATCGCGGCAGCCTGACCGCACGCACTCCAGGAGCGACGATGCAGGAAGCCTTCATCTGTGATGCGCTGCGCACGCCCATCGGCCGTTACGGCGGCGCGCTGGCGAGCGTTCGGCCCGATGATCTGGCGGCGATTCCACTGCGCGCGCTCATGCAGCGCAACACCGGTGTCGACTGGGGCGCGATCGACGACGTCATCTACGGCTGCGCCAATCAGGCGGGCGAGGACAACCGCAATGTCGCGCGCATGGCGCTGCTGCTCGCGGGCCTGCCGGTGGAGGTTTCGGGGACGACGGTGAACCGGCTGTGCGGTTCGAGCATGGACGCCACCGGAATCGCCGCGCGCGCCATCAAGAGCGGCGAGACGTCGTTGATGATCGCCGGCGGCGTGGAGAGCATGTCGCGCGCGCCTTTCGTCCTGCCCAAGGCCGACTCAGCGTTCTCGCGCGCCGCGAAGATCGAGGACACGACCATCGGCTGGCGCTTCATCAATCCGCTGATGAAGGCGAAGTATGGCGTCGACTCGATGCCGGAGACGGCTGAGAACGTCGCCGTCGACTTCAAGGTCTCGCGCGCCGACCAGGACGCGTTCGCGCTGCGCAGCCAGCAGCGCGCGGCGGCGGCGATCGCCGCGGGCCGCTTAGCCGATGAAACGGTGCCGGTATCGATCGCCCAGAAAAAAGGCGACCCGGTGATGGTGACGCGCGACGAGCATCCGCGCGAGACGACGATGGAAGCGCTCGCCAGGTTGAAAGGCGTGGTACGGCCTGACGGCACGGTGACCGCGGGCAACGCATCAGGCGTGAACGACGGCGCCTGCGCGATCCTGCTCGCCTCGGCCGATGCGGCGAAGGAGCATGGGTTGACGCCGAAGGCGCGCGTCGTGGCCAGCGCCGTCGCCGGCGTCGCACCGCGCATCATGGGCTTCGGCCCGGCGCCGGCGATGCGCAAGGTGCTGGCCAAGGCCGGCCTGAAGATCTCCGACATGAACGTCATCGAGTTGAACGAAGCCTTCGCCGCGCAGGCGCTGGCGGTGCTGCGCGACCACGGCATCGCCGACGACGCGGCCCACGTAAACCCTAACGGCGGCGCCATCGCGCTGGGGCATCCGCTCGGCGCGAGCGGCGCGCGGTTGGTGACGACCGCGATGTACCAGCTGCATCGCACCGGCGGCCGCTACGCGCTGTGCACCATGTGCATCGGCGTCGGGCAGGGCATCGCCATGATCATCGAG
>JBDTZQ010000094.1:0-11421 GCA_040005035.1 Betaproteobacteria bacterium
CGCCGATGGTGGTGTTCAACACGACGTTCAAGGCCTACAACTCGTTCATCCTGCTCGCCGTGCCTTTCTTCCTGCTCACCGCGAACCTGATGAACGTCGGCGGCATCACCGACCGCCTGGTCACGCTGTCGCGAACTATGGTCGGCAACTTCCCCGGCGCGCTGGCGCAGATCAACGTGCTTCTGTCGGTGTTTTTCGCCGGCATTTCCGGGTCGTCGACGGCAGACGCGGCCAGCCAGGGCAAGATCTTCATCGAGGCGCAGGTCAAAGAGGGCTACGACCTTTCGTTCTCGATCGCGATCACCGCGGTGTCGGCGGTGCTGGCCGTGATCATCCCGCCGTCGATATTGATGGTGGTGTGGGGGGGCGTGCTGTCGGTGTCGATCGGCGCGCTCTACCTCGCCGGCGTCATTCCCGGCTTGCTGATCGGCCTCGCGCAGATGGCCACCGTGCATGTGTACGCAAAGGTGCGCCACTACCCGACGTACCGCCGCGCGACGCTCAAGGAGTTCTTCACGGCGGCCGCCGTGTCGATTCCGGCATTGATGACGCCCTTCATCATCGTCGGCGGCATCCTCCTGGGCTGGTTCACGGCGACCGAATCGGCCGCGGCGGCAGTCATCTACGCGGCGGTGCTGTCGATTTTCGTCTACCGCGAAATGGACGCGAAAAAACTCTGGGATGCGCTGCTCGAGACCGGCAAACTGTCGGCGATCGCGTTGTTCTGCGTGGGCACGGCGTCGGTGTTCGGCTGGCTGCTCGCGTACTTCCAAATTCCGAAGGCACTGCTCGAGAACGTGACCTCGTGGGGGCTGGGGCTGATCGGCGTCGGCTTTTGCATCGCGCTCGTCTTTCTCGTCGTCGGCTGCTTTCTCGACGCGATCCCCGCGATCATCATCGTCGGGACCACGCTGCAGCCGTTGGCGGCGTCGGTGAACATGCACCCGGTGTCGTTCGCGATCATCGGCATCGTCGCGCTCGCCTTCGGGCTGGTGACTCCGCCGTACGGCCTGTGCCTGATGATCTCGTGCGCGATCGCCAAAGTAAGGCTGCGCTATGCGATCAAGGACACGCTGATCATGCTGGTGCCGATGCTGCTCGTGCTCGCGGCCCTGATCATCTGGCCTGAGATTCCATTGTTCCTGCCCCGGCTGATTCGTCCCGAGTTCCTGAAGTAGCGTTAAGCGTGGCTTGTCGCGACACGCGTTCAGCACGGCGCGGCAGCGGCGTATCATCAAGGCATCGATGGTTCAGGAGAGCACGCCATGCAACCCAGACCACTGAGCCCGGGGTTCGGCGCCGAAATTTCAGACGTCGACGTCGCCTCGTTATCGGACCACGCGTTCGAGCGGCTGCAGCACGCTTTTTTCCACGCGCAGGTGCTGGTCGTGCGCAATCAGGCCCTGACTGCGTCGACCTACGTCGCCTTCGCCAAGCGCCTTGGGCCGCCGGAGCCGCACGTGATCGACCAGTTTCATCACCCTGCCGATCCCAACATCCTGATCCTCTCCAACCGCACCCACAAAGGCGAGCCGGTGGGTCTGGCCGACGCGGGGACCTATTTCCACACCGACTATTCGTACCTGCAGGTGCCGGCGCGGGCGACCATGCTCTATTCGATCGAGGTTCCGAAAGTCGGTGGCAACACGCTGTTCGCGAACCAGTACGCGGCGTACGACGGGCTTTCGTCGGCGATGCGAAAGCGGATCGAGCCGCTGGTCGGAGTGCATCACTACGGCAACCGAAAGGTCGCCGACGAAATGAGCCGCACCTCCGCCTCGCCGCTCACCGACGAGCAGAAGGCGAAAATGCCGCTGATCACGCACCCTCTGGTGCGCGCGCATCCGGTGACGGGGCGCAAGGCTCTGTACGCCGTCTCCGGCAGCTCGTACGGCGTCGTCGGCATGCCGGACGACGAGGCGGTGGAACTGCTCGACGAGCTCGCCGCGCACGCCACGCAGCCGCAGTACCTGCTCGACTATTCCTACAGGCCCAACGACCTGATGATCTGGGACAACGCGTCGCTGCTGCATTCGGCGACGCTCACCGACGCGGCGTATCCGCGCACGCTGTGGCGAATCACAGTGAAAGAGCCGTCGCATAAGCTCGACGCGCTTGATGTGCTGGCGCCGACTTTCGTCGCATCCTAGCGACTGCGGGGTCCGGGCAGCGTGCGTCGCACGACCCATGCCGCGCCGCATCGTCCATCCGGCCGAGTTCGTATTCATCGAATGCGTGCTACATTGAACGCCTCCGAGTCGATCGCATCACCTTCATGATCCGGTTGCGTCACCCGTTGTTCGCGCTGCTGCTCGGCTTGCTCGTCGCCTCGACGCAGCTCGGCGGCATGCTGCATGCGCTCTCCCACGCAGGCGGCGCGCTCGCGGGCTCCAAGCACCACTCGTTGAGCACGGCAAATAGCGACGCGTGCTCGATGTGCGCAGCGTACGCAGGCGGCACCAACCTTCTCACCGGCGATGCGGGCGCGCTTGCCGCGCTGCGCTCCGACGTTGATGTCGCGATCGCGGCGCCGCTCACCGTCGCTGTCGAAGCCCCCTCCTACTACCGCAGCCGCGCCCCACCCACGCTCCTCTGAGTCTGCACGGGTGCGCCGCGCACTGCCGCGGCGCGATCAGCAACAAGACCCGAGGAGCATCATGCGGTCCCATTGCATTCGTGCGTGCAGCGCGCTGGCGCTGGCGCTTGTCCTACCTGCCACATCCTTCGCCGCCACCGACGCCGAGCTCGCGGACATCCGCGATCAGATCCGTCTTCTGAAGGAGAACTACGAAGCGCGCATCCAGGCGCTCGAGCAGCGGCTCAAGCAAGCAGAGGCACGTCCTGCCGGGAGCGCCCCTGCGTCTGTCGCACAACCGTCCGTCGCCGCGTCGGCGCAGGAGCCGCCCGCAGTCGCCAGCGCACCGGCGGCCGCCGGGATCGCCGCGTTCAACCCGGCGATTTCCGCGGTGCTGCAGGGGACGTATGCGAATCTCTCGCAGGATCCCAAGACGTACGCACTGAGTGGATTCGCGCCGAGCGGCGACATCGCGCCCGGCAAGCGAGGCTTCAGCCTCGGCGAATCCGAGCTCGCGATCTCGGCCAACGTCGATGACCGCTTTTTCGGCAACCTGATCGTTTCGCTGACGCCGGAGAACACCGTCTCGGTCGAGGAAGCGTACGGGCTCTATACCGGCGCCGGCAACGGGCTCGCTCCCAAGTTCGGGCGCTTTTTCTCGGGGCTGGGCTACCTCAACGATCAGCACCAGCACGTGTGGGACTTCGTCGACGCGCCGCTGGTCTACCAGGCGTTCCTCGGCGGGCAATACGACGTCGACGGTCTCCAGCTCAAATGGATCGCCCCCACCGAGCAGTTTCTCGAGTTCGGTGGCGAGCTGGGCAGCGGCGAGGGCTTTCCCGGGACCTCGCTCAACAAGAACGGCGTCGGATCGGGCATCGCGTACGTGCACACCGGCGGCGACATCGGCGATTCGAGCAGCTGGCGCGCCGGCCTTTCGTACCTGCAGACGCGAGCGCGCGACCGCGACTATGCGCAGGCCGACGTCTTCGGCAGTCTTGCACAGGTCGGCTTCAGCGGCAGCAGCAAGCTCGCGGTCGCCGATTTTGTGTGGAAATACGCACCCAACGGCAATGCGCGGCAGACCAACTTCAAGCTGCAGGCCGAGTATTTCTGGCGACGCGAGAGCGGAGATTTCACCTATGACCGCGACGCGCAGTTCGGACCTGCGCGGACGTCTGCCTACAGCGCGCGGCAGAACGGCCTCTATGTGCAGGGCGTCTACCAGTTCATGCCGGCGTGGCGCATCGGCGCGCGCTACGACTGGCTCGATCCAGGCCAGGTCGACTACGGAGCCAACGCGGCGTACCTGGCCACTCCGCCGTTCCATCCGCAGCGCTCGACGCTGATGCTCGACTGGACGCCCTCCGAGTTCAGCCGCGTCCGCCTGCAATTCGCGCAAGCCAAGCTGCGCGAAGGCATCACCGACAACGAGTTTTTCCTTCAATACATCCTGACGCTGGGCGCGCACGGCGCCCACAAATATTAGGAGCCGCCCTAATGAAATCATTCCTGGCGTGGTTGCTCACGGCCTCGATAGCGGTCTGGTTCGCGCCGCCTGCATCGGCCGCGCTCAGCGTGTTCGCCACGGTTCCCGAGTGGGGCGCGCTGGCGCAGGAGCTGGGCGGCGATGCGGTCAAGGTCTACACGGCCACCAACGCGCTGCAGGACCCGCATCACGTCGAGGCCAAGCCCAGCCTGATCGCGCGTACTCGCGGCGCCGACCTGGTCGTGGCCACCGGCGCAGAGCTCGAGATCGGATGGCTGCCGCTCGTGCTGCAGCAAGCCGGCAACCCCAAGGTGCAGCCCGGCAAGCCGGGTTACTTCGAGGCCGCCGCGTTCGTGACACTGCTCGACAAGCCGGTGCGGCTCGATCGTGCCGACGGAGACGTGCACGCCGCAGGCGACCCGCACATCCAGACCGACGCGCGCAACATCGCCCGCATCGCACCGCAGCTGTCGGCGCGGCTTGCGCAGCTCGATCCGGAGAACGCGGCGATGTACCAGTCGCGTTTGAAGTCATTCAGCGAGCGCTGGAACGCGGCGATCGCCAACTGGGAAAAGCAGGCCGCGCCGCTCAAGGGCGTGACGATCGTCGTCCAGCACAAGGCCTTTACCTATCTCATCGCATGGATCGGCTTGAAGGAAGTGGCGACCCTGGAGCCCAAGCCCGGCGTCGAGCCGACGACCTCGCATCTTTCGGACGTGCTGTCGACGCTGCAGCGCACGCCGGCAAAGATGGTGCTGCGCGCCGCATACCAGAGCGATCGGGCGTCGCAATGGATCGCCGAGCGCGCGAAGATCAATGCGGTGACGCTTCCCTTCACCGTCGGCGGCGACGCGCAGGCCAAGGACCTGTACAGCCTGTTCGACGACACTATCGCCCGCCTGCTTGCGGGGGCAAGATGAGCGGTGCGCAATGAGCATCAGTGCGCTCGAGTGGTCGATCCTTCTGCCGGCGCTGATCGCCGGGCTGCTGGTCACGGCGACGCATGTGCCGTTGGGAATGCAGGTGCTCGCGCGCGGCATCGTCTTCATCGACCTCGCCATCGCCCAGATCGCCGGCTGCGGCGTGCTGCTCGCCGACCGCCTGGGGTTCGAAGCCGAAGGCATCGCCGTGCAGATCGCGGCGCTCGCCGCCGCGCTCGCCGGTGCGCTCCTGCTCACCTGGACCGAGCGCATCTGGCCCGAAGTGCAGGAGGCGGTGATCGGCGTCGTGTTCGTGCTCGGCGCCACCGGCAGCGTGCTGCTGCTCGCGAGCAACGTTCACGGCAGCGAGCATCTGCGCGACCTGCTGGTGGGACAGATCCTGTGGGCGCAACCGTCGCGATTGATCGTATCGGCGGCGGTCTACGCGCTCGTCCTCGCCCTGTGGTTCGGCCTGCGCGACCGGCTGGGTCGCGTCGGCTTCTACGCGCTGTTCGCGCTGGCGGTGACGGTGTCGGTGCAGCTCGTCGGCCTGTACCTCGTGTTCGCGACGCTGATCGTGCCTCCACTGGCCACCCGCGCGATGACGAGGCATCGCCTCGCCGCGGCGTGGGCGCTCGGCGCGATTGGCTATGCCATCGGACTGGTCGTGTCGACCGCGCTCGACCTGCCCACCGGGCCGGTGATCGTGTGGGCGCTGGTCGCGCTCGGGCTGGCATGGCACTTCGCTACCGCGGCGGTGATGGCCAGGGTGCGCTCGGCCCGCTGACCGGGGCCACGACGGCCGCGAACCGATTGTGCTTTCAGGTGGGATCGACGGCGCGCACGATCGCGGGTGGATCGGCGCGCTCGAGCACGCGCTTGGCGCGCTGCTCGCTGCGGTGGCCGCGCCGATCCTCGCGCAGGAACCGTTTTTTCTTCGCCTCCGAGCCGAAGATCTGCGTCCACTTCCCGTTCTTGAAAATGATCTGGTAGCCGCCGGCGAGCATCTGGAACGGCTTCTTAACCTTCTTGAGCCGGTCGAACTGCACCGAGCCCGGCTTGTGGAACGCCTCGAAGTACGACGGGTACACGAAGTCGGTCATGGCGATGCCGTTGACCGCGTACGAAAGCTCCTCGACCGGATCGGCGCTTTCATACGCGTAGATGACCTTCGGATCGGGGCCGGTCGAGAGCAGGTTGATCGCCGGGTCGACCAGCATTTCAACCAGCTCGTGCGACGCCGAGACGCTGACGAGGTTGTTGTTCGCGATCGTCGTCTGCACGAACACCTTGGACTCGGGCAGGCCGTCGGGCGTAAGGTCGTGATACGCGAGCGCACCGGGCTGGTCGGCGTTGTCAAGGAACACCATCGCCCAATGGCCGGGCAGAAATCCGCTCGACCTGACGAGCTTGGCAGGGGTTCCCCACACCGGCACGATGTCGTTGTCGACGAAGGCCTGCATCGCCGCAATCAGCGCGTCGAAGTCCACGCCTAGCGGCGTCGCGGCCTTGTTGAAGCAGGCGATCTTTGGCGTCTCACCCTGATTGAACGCGCCGAACGTTGGCTTGAACGTCTTTTGCATGACGCAATACCGGCGCGTTAGCTCGGCTTGGGTGCAGCAGCGGTGGCCGCCAGCGCTTTTTTTGGATTGACCAGCACGCGCCGGCCATCCGGTGTGCGATCGGCGGTCTTGACGATGATATCGATGAGTTGCGGTGGCGTGAGCGAAGGACTCACCGCGAGCATTTTCGCCACGAGGTTGGTCACCTGCGGCGACGACATCGACGTGCCCGACTCGGCGATGCGCTGCCCGCCGGGAACGACGCTGTCAACCTGGTAGCCGTTGGCGTGGACCTTCACCGTGGGGCCATAGCTGGTGAAGGACGCCTCGTCGCCTGCGAGGTCCACCGCACCGACGGTAAGCAGATTAGGCAGCACGATGCCGGACGGAATGAATTCAGTGAACGATGCGTCGGCATTGTCGTTACCCGCCGAGGCGACGAACAGGATCTCGGGCGCGCTGGCGAAGGCCTTGGCGAGCCCGTCGCGCTCGATGTCGAAGTATTCGCGCGCCAGGCGCTTGCGTTCATCGGCGTTAACGCCGATGCCGCACAGCTCGAGCTCATTCTCTTCCCCCTTGATCGAACCACCCCAGCTCATGTTGACGACCCGCACATTGTTTCTGCGAAAAAAGGCGACGTAGGCCATCGCCGCCCTGGCGCTGCGCTCCGAGAGCTCCTTCGACGGGCAAGGGTCAGGGATCAGCGTATGGCCGAACTCGATGCGGCCGACCACCAGGCGTGCGTACGGATTGCCGGCTAGCGCAATGCCGGCGACGTGCGTGCCGTGCAGATAATTGCCACCGGCGCGAAGCTGCTCGATGGCGGCCTTGTACTCCGTGGGCTTGAGCGCCGACAGGTACTGCTTGATCTCGCTCGCCTCCGGACTGTCGATGTTCGACTGCAGGTCGGAGAAGCCTTTGGCGCGATTCATCATCGTCCTGAGCTGCGACTTCATCGCATCTGGCAGCGTAAGGAGCTCGCCTGTCGACGGATTCGAATACTTGTCGTAGGCGATGACCGCCGGCGCGTCGCCCGCACCCTTGGCGAGGCGGTCACGAAACAGCGAAGTGTCGCTGCCGCTATCCCAGATCGCGACGGTCACCGGACTGTAGCCGGCACCGGCAGCGAGCTCGACGTCGCGCGCCGCCCAGATGTCGTTTTTCTGGACGGTGTTCCGCGCCAGATAGTCGCTGACGGTAGCGACGAGCACGGGCTTGAGCGGCAGCACCGCCGTCGTGCGGTAGCGCGCACTGATCAGCGCAGGCGCGAGGTCGGAAGAAATCGAGCCGGACCGCGTGACCGCGGGCTGCAGCACCTCGCGCACGTATCCGAGGACAAGCGCTTCGCTCATGATCTCGCTGCTCGCCTTAAGCTCGCGCACCTCGTTCTGCACAACCTCAAAAGGCATCCCCGCGAGCGTCGAGCCGAGGCGCCGGCCGACCTCCTGTGCGTACTGCGGCGAGTCGCGATTGCCGACCTGCTGCTGGGCGCTGATGAACGTTCCAAGCAGGAGGCCGGAAAGAAGCTTGTCCGCGGGCTTTTCCTGCAGCGCGCGAACCTGCTCCAGCCTGCCCTTGGCCTCGGCGTTGCGTCCATCGAGCCAGTCGAGCTGCGCAAGAGAGTTGAGCAGCTGGCGCGAAGTGGACTTGTCGGCGATGTCGTATTGGGCGAGCGTGGCGTCGACGTCGCGACGGTATTCCCGGGCGAAGGCCGCGAACTTCGCGTTGTCGAGCACGATATCGTCTAGCTTGCCATCGACCTTGTACGTGAAGCGCGGCAGATCCGCCGCCTTCTCCACGAGAATGCGGTTTTTTTGCTGCGCGGGCGCAGCGCCGGCGAAGCAGAACGCGGCGGCGCAAAGGATGGTCATGCGGACGATCATTTCGGAACTCCAGTAGAGAAGTGGGGACGCGGCATCGGTACGGCCCGACGAAACGTCGACTTGCAATTGTACGCCGGCACGCAGCGTCAGCGTCGCAACGCCGTGATGCCTTTCTGTAATCCGTCGAGCGTCAGCGGAAACATGCGCGGGCCGAGCGATTCGAGCACCATCTGCGTCGAGCGCGTGTAGGTCCACGCGCGCTCGGGCTCTGGGTTGAGCCAGATCGTGTGGCGGTACGCGTCGAACAGGCGCTTGAGCCAGGCGATGCCGGGCTCATCGTTGATGTATTCCACGCTGCCGCCGGCCTGCAGCAGCTCATACGGACTCATCGCCGCATCGCCGACGAAGATCAATCTCCAGTCGGGCCCGTACTTGTGCAGGATGTCGAATGTGGGGATGCGCTCTTTGCGCCGCCGCCGGTTGTCGCGCCAGACGTAGTCGTACACGCAGTTGTGGAAATAGAAATATTCGAGGTGCCGGAATTCGGTCTTGGCTGCGGAGAAAAGCTCCTCGCAAATTTGCACATGCGGATCCATCGACCCGCCGACATCGAGGAACAGCATCACCTTGACGCGGTTGCGCCGCTCGGGAACGAGGTGCAGGTCGAGCCAGCCCGCGTTCTTCGCGGTGCCCTCGATGGTCCCGGGCATGTCGAGCTCCTCGGGGACGCCTTCGCGCGCGAAGCGGCGCAGCCGCCGCAGCGCGATCTTGATATTGCGCGTATTGAGCTCGACCGAATCGTCAAGATTGCGAAACGTGCGCTCGTCCCACACCTTGATCGCGCTGTGATTTCTGCCGCTCTCCTGGCCGATGCGAATGCCCTCGGGATTGAAGCCGTACGCGCCGAAGGGGCTCGTCCCCGCGATGCCGATCCATTTCGATCCGCCCTGGTGCCGACCGCGCTGCTCCTCGAGACGCGCCTTGAGCGTCTCCATGAGCTTGTCCCAGCCACCGAGCGCCTTCACCAGCGCCTTCTGCTCGTCGGTCAGCGTTCCTTCGATCATCTTTCGGATCCACTCCTCGGGGATCTCGGCGCGGATGTCGAAGATGCTGTCGATGCCCTTGAAGTAGCTCCCGAAGGCGAGGTTGAAGCGATCGTAGAGCGTTTCGTCCTTCACCAGGCAGGTGCGAGCGAGGACGTAGAAGTCGTCGATATCGTTCGACACCACCCCGCGCTCGAGCGCTTCGAGCAGCGTCAGGAATTCACGCGTCGACACGGGCAGCTTGGCCGCCTTGAGGTGGAGGAAAAAGTCGACGAGCATGGCTGCGGTGTCGTTTGTCAGGCGTCGCTGGTTTTTGCGCGGACCCGCTCCATCGCCACTTCCGAGCGAACGAAGTGCCGTCGATCGCGATTGTCACGGACGTCCATATGCGTCGTCGTCTGCGGGTCAACCTACAGGCTGATATACGGTGTAACGAACAAAGTCGCTGTGCGGCGTGAACTTGTCGTACAGGCCGCGCGCTCGATAGTTGTTGAGTCGGGTGTGCCAATAGAGTCTGCACCAGCCCTTTGCCTTCATTTGCTCCGCCAGCCATTCGATCAACTGCTTGCCTACCCCCGCCGCTCGTCGGCCCGGCTCGACGAACAGGTCGGCGAGGTAGCACGCCGGAGTAAGCCCCAACGTGTGCTCGTGGATGAGGTAGTTTGCGATGCCGATGACACCATCGGTCTCGTGCTCGGCGACGATCGCATGGACGGGGATCGCGTCATCCATGATGCGGGTCCACGTATAGCGGGCGATCGCGTCTGAAGGTTCGCGCTTGTAGAAGATGCAATAGGCATCGAACAATTCCCGCCAGCGTCCCTCGTCCTGCGGCGCCGCCGGACGCACGACGATCCCGATCATCTTTCTCCCTTTCCCCATGGCAAGCGGGTGGCGCCGGACGCGCGCCGCGCCAAACGAACTAGCTAACCGGCGACCGCCGGCGGGCTGAATGCGCGCCGGTGGGCGTCCGCGTTGAGCGACGGGTTACGGGTCAGATGCATACAAGCAAGCTTCCGCAGCTTCGTTTGGTAGCTTGACCATTTTTTCAAAGCGCAATCCCAGCTTGCCAAGAAGCTTCGTCGATGCGGCATTCTCCGGCGATGTTATGGCAAGTATCCGCTTTAGGCCCCAGACGCTCCGGCCATACTCCATCACTGCCGAGGCAGATTCATACGCAAGTCCCTTCGACCAATACCGAGGAAGATACGCAAAGCCGATATCTACGTCTTCCAATGAGTCGCGCTTTATGAGACCGCAGACTCCGATCGGAACACGACCTTCCTTTAGCTCGGTCAAGTACAAACCTAAGCCGACGCGGGCATACATTTCGATCGGTCCCTTCAACAAGTAGGAGTGCGCATCTTGAACCGTCCGCACACCCCTATCGCCAATAAACCGCAGCCACGTTGGATCATTCAATAACTCAAGAATAAACTCAGCGTCGTTGATCGAAAGCCAGCGAAGCCTGAGCCGCTCTGTCTCCAACACCTTCAAGGTCACCGCATCATTTTCTGACGTCTAACGAAACAAGCTAAACGGCGGGTTGAGCGGCGGGTTAGGCGGCACTACAAGCACTCACACACGCGCGGCCCTGCATACTTGTGCGAACCCGGCGGCAATCTGGGGTTGTCGAGGAGGCGATATTGGCGGTTCGTAACGGCGCATCGGTCACGGCAGACCGCCTCTTCGCTTGCGCGAGCACGCTCAACAGTATTCGGGAGAACGAGTGTGAGGATGCCTGCCGCGGCGACAATCGCGACTAGTAGCAACCTTGTTCCCAGCGAGACTCGCGGGAGTCCGCGCTTTCGCCGTACAGGTTCTTCAGGCAAACCGTCGCTCATATGACTCACCCGGCCCGGTCGGAGCCCAAGGCAATGGCGACGATCACTTTCGTTTCAGGCCATCTCGCCAGGCGATGACCTCGAGTTCGCCGCGGACGGCTTCTTCGACTGGGATGACGGGGTGCACCTCGAACACGAACGAAGGGAGCATCGAACAGAATTTGT
>JBDTZQ010000014.1:0-35047 GCA_040005035.1 Betaproteobacteria bacterium
GCAACTATGGTGGGCATCGTGGCTCCTTGGGGTAGTGGATCCATAAGAAGTACTCCAGCCTGCGGCGATACGCAAAACGAGCCCGAGCATATCCCAGACGGTGCTGACATCGCGAGGGTTGCGTCTGGAGCGAGCGTCTGCTTACTGGAAAACCGAGAGACGAGGGAGACAGACCGGTATTGGCCGGTTGCAGTCATACGAAGCACCAAGCTTGAGCGCAGTGATGGACCGCCCCATCCGAGTAACGATACGCGGTTCTCACCTGTTTTTAGATCGCCTCACCGACAATTCTTAGCCTTGGCCGCCCGCGGTACGGGTCCCAATCCGCCAGCGCCATACCCTCGCGCTCGACGAAACTCTCCAGGACGCTAGAGCGCAGCAGCCATACGCGTCCCCACGTTCACATTCACTCTCGACGCGATGATGCGGCCTTCGGCGTCACACAGGACGTGCGAGAAGCCGTACATGTATCGGTGGAACACCCAAGGACCAAGTTTCTAAAGCCTGCCGTCGTGGCGAGTCTCCCTGGGAGCGACGCAGGATGTTCGCCACGCCGCTCAGTAGCCGGTTATTACGGGACACTGACGGGACACTGTGAGGCAAATAACCACCATAAGCTGGAGAACGGGAGAGCGAGTATGTCGCTGATTCGCTTGTCGCTCTTCGCTCCGGTGTGGGCTGGTTTTCTCGCTCGGTAAGATTGTGATTCCAGTTGTCGTGGGTTCGAATCCCATCAGCCACCCCAAGTTTCCGCAGCAGCCGTTGCATCGGGCCCGCTCCAACGTCCGCGTCATTCGACCGGCATTCTCGTGATCGTCTTGACGCCCGTCACGCCCTCGATGGTATAGCGAAACGTCCCGCTGTTTGCGTTGCGAAACGAGAGCTCGCCGGTTCCGACCTGCACGATGCCGACTTGAGACGGGTCGAAGGGGCCGCCGAAGTAGGGCCCACTCGTTTTGTAGACCGGGCCGGTGTACGTGGTGTAGATGTTGGCGGTCGTCCATCGACCGGGTTCCAGCGTGTACCAGACCGGCTTGCCGGTCGCGTCGTATACGAACCACGCCGCGAAGAGCTTGTTGGTTGGTCCTTGCTGGATCGAAAGGCCCCAACCCGACTCCGCTTCGTTCCACCAGAAATCCGAGTAGTTGACGGCCGGCACGTCCCCTGGCTGGGTCAACTGTGACGGGATGGCGGAAGCTGCGACAGTGAACTCGACCTGGGGAATCGTCAGCGCCCCGGTGACCTCCACCGAATACGTGCCCGCCGGAAATCGTCCGAGCTCGACGTCGTAGTCGTATTGTCCGATGTCGATGACCGCGAAGAATCGGACCGTGATCTTGTTGCCGGACATCGACGCGGTCGCGCCGTAGCCGTTCCTACCCGAGAATGCGCCGGGACTGATGCGCAGGTACACCGGCTCCATGTAGCGCGGAACGGCCGGGATGACCGACATGGTGTTCTGCGCCCAGACGTTCCCGGCGAGCAGGCATGCGGCAGCGAAGAGGAGGCGAAGCACGGTAGGCATGAATTTCACCGCAGCGGGAACAGGAAACCCACGGGTTGACCTAGGGGGTGCCATGGACGCAGGGAACCGCGTCGAAGCAGGTTGCACCCTAGGGGACCCGTGGGGGTGCTCGATGCATAAAGGAGGCCGAAGCTAGCCCGGACCCGGCTTCTCGCCCGCACGCTTCGCAGCGGAGTGAGCGACCGCGAACGCGTGGCTCTCGTCCCCGGCGTATTCCTTGTAAGCGTTGTTGAACGCCTTCAGAAATGCCTGCTTCTGATGCGGGTTGTACTGGTCGGTCTGCGCCGTGGGAAGATCGGACACGCTCTGGTAGGGCATGACGTACTCCATTGAAACTGCGACCAGCGTACTCTAGCGCTGCGTCGCCTTGGCCGTAATCGGCGAAGGCTGAATTTGTTGTAGGGCATTGCCTACATAGCGGATCAGCGCGCCCGGCGACGCGGCTTGGGCTTTCCCGACTGCAGCGGTCGCTGCGCGTTTTCCGCCTGCTGCCGCGGCGCCTCGATCGGCTCGAGCACCACCCACGTCGCCTGGGGAAATTCACGCTGCAGCGATTCCTTGCAGCGCGCGATCGCCGCGACCAGCTCGTTGGCGGAAGACTGCGGCGTCATTCGGGCCTGAACGGCGATGAGCAACTCTTCTCCCTGCTGCATCGTGACCAGGCTGTGGATCTGCGCGACGTCGGGCTGCGCTTTCAGAAACGCCCGGATCGCGCGGCGCGTCTTGGGCGATGCGCTTTCGCCGATGAGGAGGCTGCGCGTCTCCACGACCAGCGCCGAGGCGACGACCATCAGCAGGACGCCGATGGCGATGCTTCCCCAGGCGTCGTACACCGGATCTCCCGTGACGATCGCCAGCAGCAGCGCCGCCAGCGCCAGCGTCAGCCCCACCACGGCGCCGAGGTCTTCCGCGAGAACGACGATGAGCTCGCTTCGACGCGTCAGCCGAAACCAGCGCCACAACCCCAGGTCGCCGCGCACCTTGGCGATCTGGCTCAGCGCCATGCGCAGCGAGATGCCCTCCGCGCCCATCGCGAAGACCAGGATCGCCACCGCGAACCACGGATGGTCGATCGCGTCGGAGCTGTGCAGCTTGCGTATGCCCTCGGCGATCGACAGCAGGCCGCCGACGTTGAAAAGAAGCAAAGCGACGACGAACGACCAGAAGTAAGTCGCGCGGCCGTGCCCCAGCGGATGGTGCGCGGACGCCGGCGCCTTGGCCTGCTTTCGCCCGACCAGCAGCAGGACTTGGTTGGCGGTGTCGGCCAGCGAATGCATGCTCTCGGCGAGCAGCGACGACGAACCGGTGATGACCGCTCCCGCAGTCTTCGCGATCAGGATCGCGCCATTGGCTCCGAGCGCGTAGTAGATCGAGCGGGCGGTGTCGGGCTGGGGCGAATCGGCCGCGGGAGTGGGTGGTGTCTGGCGACGCATGGAATGGCCCATGGAAACACATCGACGCACGATTGGGCAATGCGTTCGCGCGAGGGCGCGCCGCGCGCCGCCTCGTTGACAACTATTACGCAGCTCTGGTCAGTCCACTCGGCGCCAAGGGCGCCCGCGAGATCGGGATGACGGGGGCGGACTCGGCGATCGGCAACGCCGTGTATCACGCGATGGGCAAGCGCGCGCGGACGCTCCCGATCACGATCGACAAAATGATCCAGCGCGGCGCAACCGCTGTGGGCAGCGCTTGCCGGCCTACTTGGCGGCGCGATTCGCCATCAGGAACAGCGGGGTGACAACGTTGCCATCATGCGCGCGCGCCGAGTTCAGATCGCTCGTGCGCTGCTCGCGGCGTATTCTCGCAAAGGTCTTGCGCAGGTCCGTACGTATGCTCGGGACGTAGTTGAACGAAGGATCGAGTAGAGACTTCATCGCAGCTGCTCCATTGTAGGGTCACGCGAAGCCGCGACCTGCGGGCGAAATTAGCAAGGCCTGCCGCAGCACGGTATCGGCCCTGATCCGAATATGCTGTGCGCATGTCCGTAGGGCGGTGTAGGACGAGTGCCTACGGCCACGCCGTCCCGCGGCCATCGGCTCCGATGTCCGTAGCATTCTTTAGCGGTCGAGGGGTCGGGCGCGGCCTTGCGCGTTGGCGATATGGTCCCCAACTACGGCAGAGGCGGGTGCCCGTCCCTGCCGCGGCGCAGCCGCCCTTCTGGACAACCTTGAGCCGCCTTTATTTCATCCTCGCGCTGCTGCACGGCTACGTGGCGTGGCGGCTCCTGCCCGCCCTCGGCGCGGGTAGCGCTGCCGGGATGGGCTTGATCGCCTGGCTGGTCGTCTCGGTGGCCGTCATGCCGCTGGGCTTCTCGGCGCGCCGGCTCGCCAATCGCCGCGCTGGCGACGTGGCTACCTGGATCGGCATGCTCGCGGCGGGAGCGTTCTCCTCGCTGCTCGTGCTGACCGTGGCGCGCGATGTGATCGTGCTGGTCGCGCACGCGGTTGCGGCGACGGTGGACGCATCGTCGATCAACGTAGCCACGCTGTCGCACTGGGTCCAGGCGAGCGCAGTGTGGGTACCGGTCGCGGCGATGCTGGTCTCCGTCGTTGGTATCGTCAACGCGCGGCTGCGCGCGGCGATCAGGCGTGTCGACGTGCCGATTGCCGGATTGCCCGCGTCGCTCGACGGCTTCACCATCGCGCAGATCAGCGACGTTCACGTCGGGCCGACCATCAAGCGCCGGTATCTGGAGGCCATCGTCGATGCCGTCAACGCGCTCGGCGCAGACATGATCGCGGTCACCGGCGATCTCGTCGATGGCACCGTGGAGCACCTGTCCGAGCACACGCAGCCGTTGTCGCGGCTGTCGGCGCGCCATGGAGCGTATTTCGTCACGGGCAACCACGAGTACTATTCCGGCGCGAAGGCGTGGATCGCGGAGATTCGCCGCCTCGGCTTGCGCGTGCTGCAAAACGAGCATGTGGTGCTCGATCACGACGGCGAGTGCGTGGTCGTCGGCGGCGTGACCGACTTCGGCGCGCATCACTACGATCCGGCGCAGCGCAGCGATCCGGTGGCTGCGCTCAAGGGGGCGCCGCGCGATGCGCCGGTCAAGCTGCTCCTCGCCCACCAGCCGCGCTCGGCGTTCGCGGCGATGCCCGCGGGATTCGACCTGCAGCTGTCGGGACACACGCATGGCGGGCAATTCCTGCCGTGGAATTTTTTCGTCCGCCTGCAGCAGCCGTTCACCGCCGGCCTGCACCGCCTTGGCTCATTGTGGATCTACATCAGCCGGGGAACCGGCTACTGGGGACCGCCGATGCGCTTTGGCGCTCCTTCGGAGATCACCGCGCTTCGCCTCGTCGCCGCTTAGCCATCACGCTTCTGTTTTACGCGGCCACGCTCGAAAGCCTTGTTCGCGTCGTTGTATCGATCGGTGTCCTTCTGTCCCTGGGCCAGATCGCGCTCGGCCTGGACAATCGCGGCGTCGGGCTTGGAAGCCATCGTCGGCGACTCGTCACGCTCGTGCGGAAGCTTCGGCGCGCCTTGGAACTGGGTCGTGCCCTCCGGCGATCGCAAAGCTATGTTGGCCTGCGGCGTGGTTTCAGGCGTTTTCGTGATCGGTCGTCGTGCGCGCTTGCTCGCCATGTTGGGTTCTCCTTGCGGCGTGATGCGCACCTTCGACGATGCGTACCACGGATTATGCGCGAAGCGCGCGCGATGCGTTCACGCACTCGCGGCGGCGTGCCACCACGCTTTGTCCGCAGACGTTTCGTCGATGTAGGAATCGTCCTAGGCGTGAATCAGCGCTTGGCCGATGGTGCCCGACGCGACTGTCGTCCATCCTGAGATCGCTGCCGACTGTCACATCGAATCCTTCGGCCAACCACTGAAAGAGGAAACATCATGCGCAACAAACTTCTGAACTCGCTACTCGCCGCCTCGCTGGCGACGCTCACGGTCAGCGCCTTGGCCGAAAACGCGACGCCGCGCGAGCCGACTCCGGGGCAGGCGAATCCGATCACCGGCACCACGCAGAACGGCAGCCCGGTCGGCACGACGCCTTCGACCGCACCGATGTCCCCTGGCATGAACTCGCAGGGCACCCGCGCGCGGATGACCAACGAGCAGGTGCGCGCCTACATGGACGCGCGTCAGGCGTGCAGCACGCAGACCGGCGCGCAGATGCAAACATGCACCGACGAAGCGAACCGCAAGTTCAGTTCGGTCGACCCGAAGTGTCAGAAGGTCTCGGGACCGGCGCTGGCGGATTGCCTCAAGGGTGCGGATCACGGCGGCTAAGTCTCAAGCACCATCCTAGAGCATCCTCTGTAACACCAGCCACCCGGCTCAAGCCGGGTGGCTTTCGCTCGCTCGGAGATTGTCCTACAGGCAAATCCGACCCTCGCTGACACGGTGCCCAGGCGTGCAGGCGTAGAGTTAGCCGACATGCCGGGGCGCATCCTGCCCCTGACTTCCGCTGCCGCTGCATGCGGTTCCCGCCGACTGAACTCGGAGATCCAGTGGGCACCTTCAGATCCATTCGGCTGTCGCTCCGATTCATCGTTCCGCTCGCCGTCACCCTGGCGCTGCTGGCTTACGGGCTGGTTCCACTGGTCGACCGCCTGACGTTGCGCTGGTGGGTGAGCGACCTCGACGTTCGCGCTCGCCTCGTCGCCAATACGCTAGGCGATCAGGTCGCCGAGCTCGTCGGGGATGGCGCCACGGGCAAGATCAACGCGCTGTTCCTGCGCGCCATCCAGGACGAGCGCCTCTATGCGATCGCCTTTTGCGACAACGGCGGCAAGGTGCGCTACGAAACGCCCACCTACCCTTCCTCGCTCGGCTGCGAGACGCCTGCGCCCGCGCCCGGTGACACCCCGTCGGTCGTGCGCCTGAAGCAGGGTCCGGTGCACGTGGTGCAATACCCGGTAACGCACGCGGGCGATCACATGGGTACCCTGATGCTCGTCCACGACATGAATTTCGTCGAACGCCGAAGCGTCGACACCCGCCGTTACCTCATCGGCTTGTTCATCGTGCTCGGCATCGTGATCTCGCTGGTCACCGTGATCATTGCGCACCTTTCCTGGCGCGGGTGGGTCGCGGGGGTGCGCGCGCTGTTTCGCGGCGAGGGGATCACGCAGCCTTTTTCGCAGCCTGCGCCATCGGACATGCAGCCGCTGGCGAGCGACCTGCGCATGCTGCTGCGCGAGCTCGACATGAGCCGGCGCGGCCGCGACCAGAGTGGGACGTGGAGTCCCGAGCTGCTGCGCCGCACCTTGCACGACCAGCTCCTGGGCGACGAGATCATCGTCCTGTCCAACCGCGAGCCGTTCATCCACGTGCGCGTCGAAGGCGGCATCGCCGTGCAGCGTCCTGCCAGCGGGCTCGTGACCGCGCTCGAGCCGGTGATGCGCGCGTGCTCGGGAACCTGGATCGCCCACGGCAGCGGCAGCGCCGATCGCGACACCGTCGACGCGCAGGACCGGGTGCGGGTGCCGCCGGACAAGCCGAGCTACACGCTGCGACGTGTCTGGCTCACGCAGGAGGAGGAGCAGGGTTACTACTACGGATTCGCCAACGAAGGGTTGTGGCCGCTGTGTCACATCGCTCACGTGCGGCCTGTGTTCCGGTCCGAGGACTGGGAAGCCTATCGTCGCGTGAACCGTCGCTTCGCCGACGCGGTGCTGCGCGAGGCACGCACCGAGGATCCGGTCGTGCTCGTCCAGGACTACCACCTCGCGCTGGTGCCGCGGATGGTCCGCGAGAGGCTTCCGAAGGCGACCATCATCACCTTCTGGCATATCCCGTGGCCCAACCCCGAGTCGTTTGGCATCTGCCCCTGGCGAGACGAGATCCTCGAAGGCATGCTCGGCAGCACGATCATCGGCTTTCACACGCGCTTCCACTGCCAGAATTTCGTCGAGACCGTCGACCGCAACCTCGAGGCCCGCATCGAGCGCGAGTCGTCGACGATCTCGTATGGCGGGCACCGCACGCGCGTCGAGGACTACCCGATCTCGATCCAATGGCCATCTGAGTGGGTGGAGTCGCAGCTGTCGGTGCCTTTGTGCCGCGCCAAGGTACTGCGCGTGGAGAAGCTGCCCGACGACGTCGTGCTCGCGGTCGGTGTCGACCGCATGGATTACACCAAGGGCATCGTCGAGCGTTTCCGCGCCATCGAGCGGCTGCTTGAGCTGCATCCGGAAATGATCGGGCGCCTGGTGCTGGTGCAGATCGCGGCGCCGTCGCGCTCGTCGCTGGACGAATATAGGAACTTCGAGGAGCGCGTGCACGAGCTCGCGGCGCGCATCAACCGGCGCTTCGGCCGCGACGCGTATGCGCCGATCCATCTCAAGGCCGAGCACCACGGCTCGGCGATCATCAACGAGTACTACCGCGCGGCGCAGGTGTGCGTGGTGACCAGCCTGCATGACGGCATGAACCTGGTCGCGAAGGAGTTCGTCGCCTCGCGCGACGACGAGCAGGGCGTGCTCATCCTGTCGCAGTTCACCGGCGCGGCGCGCGAGCTGCACGATGCGCTCCTGGTCAACCCGTACCACGGCGACCAGTGCGCCGAAGCGCTGCATCGGGCGCTGACCATGCCGCCCGACGAGCAACGCGTGCGCATGCGCAGCATGCGGCGGCTGGTGGCGGAGTTCAACGTCTACCGTTGGGCGGGGGCGATGCTGCTCGACGCGGCGCGACTTCGTCAGCGCAACAGGGTTTCGCAACGCATCGTCGAGCACCAGCGCGAGGCGCCACCGGAGTTTGCGTGACGTACGCGCTTTCGCGCGAGGGCCTGGAGTGCGTTCGCAAGGTAAGCGGCGAGAATGCGCTGCTCGCCTTCGACATCGACGGCACGCTGGCGCCGATCGCGTCGCAGCCGTGGGCGGCGCGGATCCCCGACGATATACAGCGCATGCTCTCGTTCCTCAACGGCGTGCGCAAGGTGGCGGTGGTGACGGGAAGAAGCGTCGCCGACGCGCGCCGCATGCTCGCCTTCGAGCCCGCGTACCTGGTCGGGAGCCACGGCGCGGAAGGTGTACCCGGGCACGCCGCCGATGCGGGAGCGCTTGAATTGGTGACCCGCGGCTGGATCGCCGGCTTCGCGGCGCTGGGTGATCGATGGCCGCCCGCGACCGGCGTGCTGCTCGAGGACAAGGGATGCTCGATCGCGATCCATTACCGGCACGCGGTCGATCGCGACCACGCGCTGCGCCATATCGAGCAGCACGCCATGCAGCTGTCGCCGCGCCCGCGCCTGATTCGCGGCAAGTGCGTGCTCAACCTGCTGCCGGCGGGCGCGCCGCACAAGGGCGATGCCCTTCGTGCGCTGCTCGCCGATTCGGGGCGCGAGCGCGCGATATACGTCGGCGATGACGTCACCGACGAAGACGTGTTCCGGTTGCGCCTGCCGGGCGTGCTCTCGGTACGCGTCGCCCCGGTCGGCGAGCGCACGACTGACCTGTACCTCGCGTTCCAGGAGGAGGTCGGGCTGCTGTTGCGCGAGCTCACCGGTATGATCGACCACGAGCCGGCGGGCTTTCTGCACACGCGGGTGTGACCGTGGACGCGACCCGCAATGCCGACCTCAACCTCGGCGTCATCGGCAATTGCGCGCTCAATGCGCTGATCGATGCCGAAGGCCGCATCGTCTGGTGCTGCCTGCCGCGTCCCGACGGCGACCCCGTGTTCCACGCGCTGCTGGATGGCGACGGTGCAACCGGCCGCGGCCGTGGCAGCTTCGGCATCGACGTCGAGGGCGCGCAGAGACTTGAGCAGCGTTACATACCCAATACCGCCATCCTCGAGACGACGGTGAGGGACGGCGCCGGCAACGGTGTCCGCATCACCGATTTCGCGCCGCGATTCATCGAGAACGCCCGAACGTTCCGCCCGCTCATGCTGGTGCGTCGCGTCGTTCCCCTCGGTGGGCGCGCGCGCGTCCGAGTCCAGGTGCGGCCCGGCTTCGGTTACGGCGCGGCGCTCCCCGTGCTCACTCGCGGCAGCAACCATGTCTGCTACGCGCATGCGACGCAAACGCTGCGCCTGACCTGCGACATGCCGGTGGCGTACGTGCTCGACGAGACCTGGCACCTGCTCGACCGTCCGGTGAACCTGATGTTCGGCGTCGACGAGACCATCGACACCGACATCGTCGAGACCGCGCGAGAGTTCGAGAAGCGCACCGCCGACTACTGGCGGCACTGGGCGCGCGCGCTGGCGGTACCACTCGAGTGGCAGGAGCAGGTGATCCGCGCCGCGATCACGCTCAAGCTGTGCACCTACGAGGAGACGGGTGCCATCCTGGCGGCGATGACCACCAGCGTGCCCGAAGCGCCGGGCACCGAGCGCAACTGGGATTATCGCTACTGCTGGCTGCGCGACGCCTTCTTTGTCGTGCGTGCGTTGAACGGCCTGTCGGAAGTCTCGACGATGGAGAACTACCTTCGCTATCTCGCCAACCTCGGGCACAGCGCCGCGCGCGACGGACACCTGCAGCCGGTGTATGGCATCGGGCTCGAGCCGGTGCTCGACGAGCGCTCGATGCCGTCACTGCCGGGATACCGCGGCATCGGACCGGTGCGCGTGGGCAACCAGGCGTATCAGCATCACCAGCACGATGTCTACGGCCACGCCGTCCTCGCGGCGACGCAGGCCTTCTTCGACCGGCGGCTGCTGCGCCAGGGCAACGTCGACGATTTTCGCGCGATGGAGTGGCTGGGCGAGCGTGCGTACGCGCTGCACAACCAGCCCGACGCGGGGATCTGGGAGCTGCGAACGCGCAGCGGCGTGCATACCTCGTCGTCGGCGCTGTGCTGGGCGGCGTGCGATCGCCTGAGCAAGATCGCGTCGCGCGTCGGGCTGGCGGATCGCGCCGCGGCCTGGAAGGAGCGCGCCGACGAGATCCGTGCGCTGATCCTCGACCGCGCGTGGAGCGAGAAGCGCCGTGCATTCGTTGACACCTTCGGCGGCGACAATCTCGACGCCAGCATACTGCTCATGAGCGAGGTCGGCCTGATCGGCCACGACGATCCGCGCTGGCGCGACACGCTCGCTGCCGTGCGCCGCGATCTGCGCCGCGGCAACCGCGTGCATCGCTATGTGGCCGCCGACGACTTCGGCGTGCCCACCATGGCGTTCACCGCATGCACGTTCTGGTTTATCGACGCGCTGGCGCGTGCCGGCGAAGTGGCTGAGGCGCGAGAGCTCTTCGAGGACCTGCTCGGCAAGTGCAACCGTCTTGGCCTCTTGTCGGAGCACATCGACGCCACGACCGGCGAGCTCTGGGGCAACTTCCCGCAGACCTACTCGATGGCGGGGATCATCAACGGCGCGACGCGTCTTTCCCGGCGCTGGGAAAGCGTTCTTTAGGCTGTCGTTGCGAACCCGCGCGGCGGGTGAGGAACCTGCTGTCGTTCTTGTGCGTGAGACAGCGCGACTGCGACAGCGGATTCCTCGTCGCTTCACTCCTCGGAATGACAAGTCTCGCTTCACTCCTCGGAATGACAAGTCTCGCTTCGCTCCTCGGAATGACAAGTCTCGCTTCGCTCCCGGAATGACAAGACCTAGTCGCTGGCGCTGATCTCGCTTTCATGCCAGCGCGACAGCGCGAGGTGCGACAGCCACACGGTCAAGGAGAAGAGCGCGACGCCGCTGGCGGTGATGAGCAGGAGGGCGGCAAACAACCGCGGGATGTTGAGCTGGATGCCGGCGAGCAGAATCTGGTAGGCGAGCCCCGCGCCCTGGCCGCCGGTGCCGGCGACGAATTCGGCTACCACCGCGCCGATCAGCGCCAGCCCGCTGGCGATGCGCAGTCCACCGAAGAAATACGGCAGCGCGCTCGGAATGCGCAGACGCAGCAGGATCTGCGTGCGCGTGGCGCGGCAGATGCGAAACAGATTGAGCAATCCGGGATCGACACTGCGCAGGCCGAGCGTCGTGTTGGAAATGATGGGGAAGATCGCGACCACGACCGCGCAGAGCACCAGCGCGACGTGGGTGTCCTTCACCCAGATGATGATGAGCGGCGCGATCGCCACGATCGGCGTCACCTGCAGCACCACCGCGTAGGGGAACAGGCTCATCTCGATCCACCGGCTGCGCACGAAGACGAGCGCGGTGAGCGTGCCCAGCAGCACCGATACCGCAAGCGCGGACAGCGCGACGCCCAGCGTGACCAGGAGCGAGTCGAACAGCATGACGCGATCCTCGACCAGCGTTCGCATCACCAGGAGCGGCGACGGAACAAGGTACGCGGGAACGTCCCACGCGACGACCAGTGCCTGCCACAGCGCGAGCACCAGCAGCGCGATCAGCGCTGGCGCCGCGAATCTGAGCGCGCGCGAATCGAGCGGATCGTCGTCGCTGTGATCTTCGCGACGCGACGTGGCATCGTTGCCGGTGCGACCCTTGCCGCCCGGTGGTGCATGTGCCGGCGGCGCGCTCACGTCGGGCTCTCCGCGCCGACGCTCGATGCCGCGCCGGCGACCAGCTGCGATAGCCGCTGGCATCGCGCCGCGAACGATGGCGTGAGGCGAGTAGCGTCGTTCCGCGGAAACGGCGCATCGATCCCGACCTCGGCGACGATGCGGCCCGGCCGCGCCGCCATCACGACGACGCGCGTCGAAAGGAACACCGCCTCGACGATGCTGTGCGTGACGAATACAACGGTGAGCCGGCGCGCCGCCCACATCGACGACAGCTCGGCGTCCAGGCGCTGCCGCGTGAACTCGTCGAGCGCGGCGAACGGCTCGTCCATGAGCAGCAGGTCAGGCGACGTCACCAGCGCGCGCGCGATGGAGGCGCGCATCTGCATTCCGCCGGAAAGCTCGCGCGGCAGGAGCGCCCCCGCGTCGGACAGGCCGACCAGCGCCAGCGCGTCGACGACGTCGCGGTCGGCTCGCTCGCGCGGCACGTGCGCGAGATCCAGCGGCAGGCGCACGTTGGTGTCGATGCGCGACCAGGGCATGAGCGTCGCAGACTGGAACACCATCGCGAGCTTCCTGCCCTTGATCCCGGTGTCGTTCAGGGGACCGCCCCACCAGCGCAGGGCCCCCGCCGACGGAGCGACGAGTCCCGCCATCAGATTGAGCAGCGTCGTCTTGCCGCATCCGGACGGTCCAAGCAGCGTGACGAATTCACCGCTCTCGACGCGGAGCCCGACGGGTGCGAGGGCCGCGTGCCCGCCGCGATAGGCCTTGCGCGCGCCGACGACCTCGATCGCAGGCGGCGGCGGGAGCGCATTCGCAGTCGCGGTCAGGGCAGGACCTTCACGCCTTGCACCACCGACAGCGTATACGCGCTGCCGTAGTCGCGACCGGGCTTGGCGAGCCCGGTACTGCGCAGGAAGTCGATGGTCTGTGTCCAGCGCGCGTCGGTCATGGTTAGCACTCCGAGCGAAGCGGCATCGCCGCCGGCGACGATGGCGTATTCCTTCATCTTACGATGGCTGTAGGCGAGCAGCTCGTCGCTCATCTGCGGGTTGTCGCGCTTGATGAGTGCGTTGCCGGCGGCGGGATCGGCGAGGTAGCTCTTCCATCCTTCCGCCGAGGCGCGCACGAAGCGCGCGAGCGCGTCGGCGCGCTTGCCCAGCGTGTCGCGAGTGACGACCAGCGTTTCCGAATACGGCGGATAGCCCAGGTCGGCAAGCAGGAACACCACAGGCTTGACGCCGCCTTTCTCGATCGAGAAAGGCTCGGAGGTGGCGAAGCCCTGCTGCGAAAGCGCGGCATCGGCGAGGAAGGGTTGCACGCTGAATCCGTACGGGCGCTTCTGCGCGTCGCTGAATCCGTAGCGCTGCTTGAGCCAGGGCCAGAAGGTGGTGTTGCTGGCGGCACCGATGGCGATCGGCTTGCCCTTCAGCTGCTCGAGCTGCGAGACATCGGGATGCGCGATGATCGCGGTCGGATTCTTCTGGAAGGTGGCGGCGATTGCGACCACCGGCACCTTCTGCTCGACCGCCGACAGCACCTGCAGCGCGTCGGCCATGACGATATCGAGTTGTCCCGCGGCGAGCAGCTGCAGGCCGTTCACCTGCGGACCACCCATTTTCAACGTGACGTCCAGACCGTACTTCTTGTAGCGCCCTTCGGCGATGGCCTGGTAGTAGCCGCCGTGCTCGGCTTGCGCCAGCCAATCGGTCGCGAACACCACGCGCTCGGGGGACTGCGCGCTGACTTGCGCCGTCGGAATGAGCCAGGCGGTCGAAACCAATGCGGCAAGGGCGAAACGGATCATGTATGAGCTCCAGGCAAGGGCAGCGCTGCGCCGCCGCTGCGGTCAAGCCTGTGATTATGCGCAACTTCGGTGCTGTCCGCTGATTGCGGCGAGATAGGGCTTCCGCGGCAGCGCGACGCGGCCGCGTTGTCGCGCACCATGGCTCATTCGCGGCGCGACTTTCCGACGAGCGGCGTCCCGATAGGGGCATGAACGGGGCCCACGCCAGCTTGTGTCCGACAACAGCCGCGTTACAAGTGCTGCGTGGCGGCGCGCGGTCGAGCGTCCGCCGGAATTCGCGCTCGCCTCTTCATCATGTCCCCGTTGCACGCCGGCGCGCGGAAAACGCTGTGGAAAGACCGATCCTTGTGCGTTACAAGCAAGAAAGTTCGCACGCGTCGTTTTGGATGACAGCGCCTTTTCACAGAGCTAGTATTCCTGCGAGTGACGCCGTAATGTTTCGAGATGTACGAGATCGCTTGATGCCGGCAGGGCAGTCTTCCTGCCGGTCCTTTTTTTCGGAAGTCAGGTTTTGCTTGTCGCGGCGCCCGAAACCGGAAGGATCAGCCGTGCCGTGAGCACGCCGGCTAGCGCTAGCGCTGCCCCGATGCCAGCGACGCATCCGATCCAGCCCGCGCGGTCGAACAACTGCCCGAGCACGACGCTGCCGACGATGCCGCCGAAAAAGTAGCAGGCGAGATAGATGCCGCTTGCCGACCCGCGGTCGGCGGTGGCGGCACGGCCGACAAACGCGGTGGTGGTGGCCTGCGCGAAAAACGTGCCGACGCCGATCATCGTCAGTCCCGCCAGCACCGGCGGGAGCCATGGCAGCAGCAGCAGCGGAAGGCCCGCGCCGGCAAGGCCGAGTGCGCCCCACAGCGTTGCCCGCGCGCCGAAGCGCTCCACCGCGCGACCGGCCAGCGGCGTGGTGAAGATCGACGGCAGGAACACGAGGTAGACGAATCCCAGCCCCATCATGGACAGCGCGAGGGGCTCGCGCACCAGCACGAAATTGACGTAGGTGAAGGTGCCGATGAACGCGAACAGGATCAGAAACCCGATGCCGAATCCGGCGCGCAGCGGCACGTTGCGCAGATGCTCCGCCCAGATCGACCACGGCGAGCGCTGGCTGGCAATCTCGTGCGCGCCAACCATCGGACGCGTTCTCCCGAGCGTGAAGTAGACGAGCGCGGCGCCGGACAGGTTCAGCGCCGCGAAAAACAGGAAGTTGCCGGCGAGGCCAAGGTGATCCGCAGCCGCAGCTGACATCAGCCGACCAATCAGGTTGCTGGCGACGTTCCCGGTGATGTACGCGGCGAACGCACCGGCGGTGTCGGATCCGCAGCGCTCCGCGAGGTACGAGAGCGTCAGCGCGAACGCGGTCGACATGCACAATCCCTGCGCGATGCGCAGCAGCGTGAATACCGTCAGATTGGGCGCGATCGCCAGCAGCGCCGTCGGGATCGAAAGCAGGGTCAGGCTCACCAGGATGCCGCGCCGGCGATCGATGCGATTGCTGAAGAACGCGACGGCAAGGCCGGCGACCGCCATGCCGATCGTGCTGGCATTGACGGCGAAGCCGATCGCAGCCGGACTGACCTGGTAGGCGCGCGCCAGCGACGGGAGAATCGCCTGTGTCGCGAAAAGATCGACGACGGTGAGAAACGCGGTGAGGCCGATGATGAACGAGCGCAGCAGCGTGCCGTCCTGTCTGCTTGCCGACGGCATCGCGGGCTGCGTCGCCACTGTCGAGTTGCTGTTCATCATCGAGCTCCCGTTGCATCTCGAAACCTGATGACCGCGCCGCCGCGCCCTCGTGGACGCGACGGCGCCGCCGTTGCGCGCACCCGCCATCGGGTACTACATCATGTGCTCGTCCTTCATGTTGTCGGTCGGGAACAGGTCGACGGATATCAGCACGGCCGTCGTGCTGCCGGTGTTTTGCCACCAATGCGATGTTCCGTTCTTTTCAGGCGCGACGTCGCCGGCCTTGTGCGTGATCGGAACCGCGCAGTTGCTCGCGTATTCGACGACTTCACCGCTGACGATGTAGATCATTGCCGGCCGGTTGCCATGGCTGTGCCAGGGAACGATTCCGCCCGGCTTCATGTCGAGCTGGCGCAGGCGGAACAGGCGTCCGTTCTGCGCGAGCGGTTCCTTGGCGAGGTCGGTCGAAGCGCGCACGACGTCGGTGACGTCCTTGGGCATCGCCGGTCCCGGCTTCTGGCCCTGGCCGTCCATGACGCGTTTGTCGGCGGGGCACTCACCTGCGTAAGCGGCAGTGACGTTGATCGTCACCGCGGCTGCAACGAGCGCGGCGACCACCGCGCGGCCCAATGTTCTTTCGATCGTTCCGAAGCTGTCCCTGCTGATCTCGTTCATTGCTATCTCCTCGATGTCGATGTCTCCAGGCGACGTGCCCGGGCACGGTATTCGTCGTCGTTGCATCGCGATGCTTACAGTGCTTTGAATGGCGCGTTTGATTCGTTGTCGCGCTTTGCACGCGACGCGCATCATTGCGCGTGCAGAGCGTTCGGCGATCAGCGTGTGCGGCCGTCGAATCCGTCGACGCCGTGCGCGATCTCGCGCACCGTGACGGCGGTGTCGTGGATGACGACGCCTTCCATCGGGTCGACGGGCCGCTCCCACGGCGCGAGCGCCAGCACGCGTCGCGCCTCGGTGTAACCCGCCTCCCAGCGCGCCTCGATACCGGCGGGCGTGAAGTCGATGTCCTTGAGATGGTCTTCGCCGTCGAGGCGCGGCGCGATCAGGCGCGCCACGTGCATGATGCTGCCGCAGCCCCACGACGCGAGCTCCTTCACTTCCGCGGATGTGCGTGCCTTGTCGGGGACGTGCTTGGCGAGCTCGCGAATGATGTGGCGAAGGTGATGGATCTGCTTCTGGCGCGCGATGTGGCTCTTGGCGCGGCTGGCGAATTGAATGTCCTTCTGCCGGCCGAGCACTTCCCACATCGACGCCGGCTCGGGTCCTTCCGGATTCCACATGTGCACGGTGAAGATCACCGAGTCGCGCCGCGGCTTGTCGTCGAGCACCGCCTCGATGGGCGTGTTGGAGTAGATGCCGCCGTCCCAGTAGGGCTCGCCGTCGATGCGCACCGCCGGAAACGCCGGCGGCAGCGCGCCCGACGCCATCACGTGATCGAGCCCGATTGGCTCGTCGCGGCTGTCGAAGTAGCGCATCTCGCCGTTCTTGACGTTGACCGCGCCGACGGTGAGCCGTGTCTCGCTGTCGTTGAGATAGTCGACGTCGACCAGCGAGGCGAGTGTTTCGCGAAGCGGCGCGGTAGTGTAGAACGCGGCGTTCTCCAGCCCGATCGGCATGTGCGGCCCCAGCCACGACTTGGGATTGGGACCGAAGAACGGCGCGAGGCCGCTGACCATCGTCACCATGTTGGCGAGGACCGCATTGAAACCCGGCACCACCTCGAGGAAGTTGGCGGCGGCGCGCTGCTCGAGGCGCTCCCAGAATTCATGCAGCCGCGCGAGCCGGTTCTCCGGCGCGTTGCCGGCGATGAGCACGCCGTTGATCGCGCCGATCGACGTGCCGATCACCCAGTCGGGCTCGAGGCCTGCTTCGTGCAGCGCCTGGTAGACGCCGACCTGGTAGGCGCCGAGCGCGCCGCCGCCCTGCATGACCAGGACGACCTGGCCCGGAAGCGCGGCCTTTTTCCTGGCGTTGCTTCTGGCCATGTTTTTCGATGAAGCCTGCGTTGCTGCTCGTGCCATTGCGTGCTCCCGGTGACCGTCGACGTCCGTGCTCTTGCGGTTGTGCCTCAGTGAGCGGTCCAGCCGCCTTCGATGGGCAGCACCGCGCCGGTGATCGACGCGGCCGCGTCGCTGGCCAGAAAGGATGCGAACGCGGCGACTTCGTCGACCTGGACGAATTTGCGGGTGGGCTGCGCCGCGAGCAGAACGTCCCTGATGACTTGCTCCTCGCTGATGCCGCGCGCCTTCGCAGTGTCAGGGATCTGCTTCTGCACCAGCGGCGTCCACACGTAGCCAGGGCAGATCGCGTTCATCGTGATGCCCGCCTCGGCGACTTCCAGCGCCACCGTCTTGGTCAGCCCCGCGATGCCGTGCTTGGCGGCGACGTACGCCGATTTGTAGGGGCTCGCCACCAGCGCGTGCGCCGACGCGATGTTGATGATGCGACCCCACTTCTTTGCCTTCATCGCCGGCAGCGTGAGGCGCACCGTGTGGAACGACGCAGTCAGGTTGATCGCGATGACGGCGTTCCACTTGTCGACGGGAAACTCGTCGATGGGCGATACGAACTGGATGCCGGCGTTATTGACGAGGACGTCGATGGCGCCGAATTCACGCAGCGCTTTCGCCATCATGGCCTCGATCTCGTCTTGCTTCGACAGGTCGGCACTGTCGTAGCGGACGCTCACCTTGTGCTCGGAGGCGATGGATCGCCGCAAGGCTTCGATGTCTGCCGCATCGCCGAAGCCGTTGAGCACCACGTTGGCTCCATCGCGGGCCAGCGCCCTTGCTATGCCCAATCCGATGCCGCTGGTCGATCCGGTGACCAGCGCGGTTTTTCCGTGGAGCATGATGCGTCCTCGCGTGCGTTCGGTTTGTCGTGCTGAATCCGGGATGCGCCGCGGCGCCGCTGTTCCCTTCCCGATCGGACGCGCGTTGGATCGTATGTTCGCGTCGCGGCGGCGCTCCCCGTTGGCAGGTTAGTCCCGCGGACCGGATGAACCTTACAGGCGCGCGATAGGCAAACGACGGCGCTGCCGGTATGATCGGCCGGGCTTCCCACTCTCGAAGACTCAAGCGTGGTGGAATCCCGGTTCGCCGCCCAGCTCGAAACGCATCGACGCTATCTCCTGCGCGTCGCAACGCTTCAGCTTCGCGACAGCACGCTCGCCGAAGATGTCGTCCAGGACACGCTGGTCGCGGCGATTCAGGGCGAGCAGGGGTTCTCCGGAAAGTCGTCGCTGCGCACCTGGCTCACCGGGATCCTCAAGCACAAGGTCATCGACGCGATCCGCCAGAAGGCGCGCTCACCCGTGCTCGCGCCGATCGAGGACGAATGCCGGGTCGACGATTTCGACGCGCTGTTCGACGAGTCCGGCCACTGGGAAAATCCGCCCGCTGACTGGGGCAACCCCGAAGCGCAACTTTCGGAGCAGCAGTTCTTCGAGGTCATGCAGCAATGCCTCGAGAAGCTGCCGCCCAACACCGCACGCGTGTTCGTCATGCGTGAGGTGATGGAGCTCGAAACCGACGAGATCTGCATGCAGCTCACGATCACCTCGAACAACCTCTGGGTGATCCTGCATCGAGCGCGGCTGGCGCTGCGCCAGTGCCTCGAGCAGAACTGGTTCGCGGCCAACGCCGGTTCCGCGCGCACGTCGCCGTCGACGCGTGTTTAGCCGCGTGTTCAGCCTGATCGAGCTCGCCCGCTTCATCAACTGCCGCCAAGCGGCGAGGCTGTTGTCGGACGCGCAGGACCGTCCGTTGTCGTTGGCCGACCGCATCAGGTTGCGCCTGCATCTGCACTGGTGCGTGGCCTGCACGCGCTACGGGCGGCAGATCGCGTTCGTGCGCGGCGCGCTTCGGCGCTATCGCGAGTAGCTCTGTGTCGGCGCGGCGCGCGAACTACGCTGGATCGTGGCGCAGGCGGCGCTCGGTCCAGCAATCGAGCGAGATCTTTCCCGGCCCGCAGAGCAGGATCACCAGGATCATCGTACCCCAGAGAACATGGTCCTTGACCGCGATGGCAGGAAGCGCCGCGTACGACACGACGGCGACGATGTTGAAAAAGAATAGCACGAGCGCGCCGAAGCGCGTCGCCAGGCCGAGCGCGAGCAGCACCGGCATCCCGATCTCGGTGGCGGTGCCCATCACCGCGGCAAGCGCGGGCGGCAGCACCGGCACGTGGTACTCGTTGGTGAACAGCGCCAGCGTCACGCTCCAGTCGTGGAGCTTGGTGAGCCCCGACATGAAGAACACCCGCGCGACGTAGAGCCGAAACCCCAGCAACATCAGCGGCCGCAGCTTGTCGATCAGCCCGATCGCCCTGCAATAGAGCGCCGCCGCTCGCGCCAAGATCGAGTCACCGCTGATCGCGTTCATGTCCTCTTGCTCCCCCGCGCGGTCGGCGCGGCAAACGCGACCAGGATCTGGTTGGCGACGAGCCGCCGCAGCGCGGCCGCGAGATCGAACTGTGCGTCGGCGACCGCCGCCGCTTCGCTGGCGTCGCCCAGCGTGCGATTGGCCGAGAGCGCGGCGAGCAGCGCGAACGCGCCGCGCGCGATGCGCTCGATGGCGACACCGTCCGCACCGCGCGCAACCAGCAACGACTCGCCGCCGCTTTCGAGATCGACGCGACCGTCGCCATCATGGTCAGGCTGATTGGACTGCCAGAGGGCGAGCAGCGGAAACCTGGACACCAGCAGACGCAGCGAAGGGTGCACGCGCATCCGGAGCTCGGACAGCAGCTCCGGAGCGACCGCCGCCAGCGCCGCAAGGTCCATGGGCGAAGCATCAGCGGCGATCGCGGCCTGGTCGATCGCCCATTCGAGTCGCGCCACGTCAGGGAGATAGGCGAGCGCGCGGGCGGGTGCGTACGTCGTCAGGAAAAACGCCAAGTCGCCGCCGTAGCCGTTGACGTCGCCCCGCGTCGACGGATAGGCGCGCACGAAGTGCTCGGTCGCCGCATCGAAGAATGGCCCGCCGACGAGCCTTCGCACCACCGGATAGGTCGCGGCGAGGACCTTGCGATAGTTTCCGAAGATGTTGTTGCGATAGACCGCGATGCGCGAGCGCGCGCCCAGCGTACCGCTTGCGATGTCGAGGCTCGCCAGCGCGGCGTCGTCGCCGAACATCGTCGCCGCCATGAGGCCACGCTGAAGATCACGCAGCGGGAGCATGGCTCGCCTTCAGGATTTCACGCAGCGAGGGCATGCCGCGCTTCCAGAATGCCGCGGGCGATCGCCGCCTCGTCAAGCAGTACCTCGAGCGGCGGCAGATCGGTATCCCACTCGATAAGCGTCGGCTTCGGGCCGAAGCGCTCGATGGCGGCGCGATAGAGCGCCCACACCGGCTCGGCGACGCGCGCGCCATGCGTATCGATCAGGCACGGTCCGCTGGCATCGAAGCCGGCGAGGTGGATTTCCGCGACGGCATCCGCCGGGATCGCCGCCACGTAGTCCAGCGCATCGAAGCCGTGGTTGACCGCGTTCACATGGATGTTGTTGACGTCGAACAGGAGCTTGCAGCCAGTGCGCTCAGCAACCTCCGCGACGAATTGCCACTCGGTCATCGGCTCGTCGCCGAAGCGCAGGTACGCCGATACGTTCTCCACGAGAATGGTGCGCGCCAGCGCGGTCTGCACCTGGTCGACGCGCTCGCAGACGAGGCGCAGCGCCTCATCGGTGAATGGGAGCGGCAGGAGGTCGTTCAGATGGCGGCCGTCGACGCGGCCCCACGCAAGGTGCTCGGAGACCGCGGCCGGTTCGACGCGCCGCACCAGCTTCGCCAGCCTCGCAAGGTGCACGGTGTCGAGTGCGTCGCACGAGCCCAGCGACATCCCCACGCCGTGCAGAGAAAGCGCGTAGTCGGCGCGGATCGCGTCGAGCGCGGCCAGCGCCGGACCCCCGTCGATGAAATAGTTTTCGCTGTGAACCTCGAGCCAGCCGATGGCGGGACGCTCGCGGCGCACCTGGGCGACGTGAGGAGCGCGCAATCCGATGCCGACCGAGGGCGGGAGTGCGGGCGAATCGCGCATGGCAACGGGAGTGAGACGAAGGCGAAGCGCCGGCGGAGGAAAATCCGCCGCCGGCGAGCTTTCTTACGACTTGGGCGCGACGGTCTTGCCGCCCATCTTTTCGCAGCTGCCCTTGGCGACATACTTCCAGGAGATCGGATCGTTGTCGGCGGTGCTCTGTCCGGCGCAGGCGTGCTTGCCGGCGGCGCAGTCGTTCTGGCCAGCCTTGGCGACGCCGTAGCACTTGTCCTTGCTCGTGTCCGCCGCAACGGGTCCGGCGGCGACCGAGCCGGCCAGGCCCAGCGCGAGCACGCCGGCGATCGCGGCTTGAATCGTCTGATGCTTCATGAATATCTCCTCAGCGGGTTCAATGGTTTCGGGTATGCAACGACGGGCACGCGCCCATCTGCCGGCTTGGTCGGCCGCGCAGGAGATAACTTACACGATGCAAGGGAACAGTCAAAGCCGTTAAGATCGGGCATGCGCTTTACCGTCGCGACCTACAACATCCACAAGGGTTTCTCGCAGATCGCCCGCCGCATGGTCATCCATGAGCTGCGCGAGAGACTGCATGGCCTTTCTGCCGACATCGTGTTCCTGCAGGAGGTTCAGGGTGCGCACCGGCGCCACGCCGCGCGCTATCGCGACTGGCCGGGTAAGCCGCAGCACGAATTCATTGCCGACAGCATGTGGCGCGAGGTCGCCTACGGCCGCAATGCGGACACGCGTCACGGCCACCACGGCAACGCCATGCTGTCGCGCTTTCCGATCGTGTCGCAAGCCAACCAGGACATATCGGCGCACCTGTTCGAGAGTCGTGGCATGCTTCACTGCGTCATGCAGCTCGGGCGCGGGCTGGCGCCGTTGCATTGCATCAACGTCCACCTGGGATTGTTCGAGCGCGGCAGGCGTTGGCAGATCCATGCGCTCACCGAGCGCATCCGGGAGTCGGTGCCCGCGGATTCGCCGTTGATCATCGCCGGCGACTTCAACGACTGGCGCAGCAAGGCAGACCGCGCGCTTCAGGAGGATCTGGGCGTGGTCGAGGTTTTCTCCGCCGCGCGCGGCCGTCCGGCGCGGACCTTTCCGTCGGTGCTGCCGATGTTTCGCCTCGACCGCATCTACGCGAGGCGGCTGCGCATCGTGGCTGCGGACGTGCACTACGCCTATCCGCTGGCCAAGATGTCCGATCACGCCGCGCTGGCGGCGACTTTCGAGCTCGTTCGCGGCAAAGCCGACAAGGCGCGATGAGCGACGTGCGCAGCGGAGCGGGAATGAACCGCTTCGTTACCGGCAATCGCATCAGGCTCCTGCGCGACGGCGCGCAGTATTTTCCCGCGCTGGTCGAGGCCATCGACGGCGCGCAGCGCGAGGTGTGGCTCGAGAGCTACATCTTCGCCGACGACGCGGCGGGGCGGCTGGTGGCCGCGGCGCTGGCGCGCGCGGCGGCGCGTGGCGTGCATGTGCGCGTGCTGATCGACGGATGGGGTGCGAAGATCTACACGTCTTCCGACCTCGAGCGGACGATGCGACAGGCCGGCGTCGACCTTCGCAAGTACCGTCCGGAGGTCGCCCCGTGGCAGTTCCGCTCGCACCGTTTGCGCCGTCTGCACCGCAAGCTCTGCCAGGTCGACGGCCGCCTGGCGTTCGTCGGCGGCATCAACATCATCGACGACATGAACACGCCGCATCACAAGCCGCCGCGCGCCGACTTCGCCGTCGTCGTTGAAGGATCGCTGCTGCCGGCGATCGAGTACACGATGCAGCGCGTGTGGGCGCTGGTCGAGCTGGTGCAGACGGGGGCCAGCGTCGTGCCACTGTTTCCGCGCAGGCGCCGCGGCACGCGAATCGGAACGCAGACGGCCAAGTTCGCGGCGCGCGACAACCTCCGCCATCGCCGCGACATCGAGCACGCCTACCTCGCCGCCATCCGAACCGCCAAGACCGACGTCATCATCGCCAACTCTTATTTCTTTCCCGGCATCCGCTTCCGGCGCGCGCTGGTGGGGGCGGCGCAGCGTGGTGTCAAGGTCACGCTGCTGCTGCAGGGGAAGGTCGAGTACGTGCTGCTGCACTTTGCATCGCGCGCGCTGTACGGGCAGCTCCTCCAGGCTGGCGTGATCATCCAGGAGTACCACCGCAGCATGCTGCACGCCAAGGTGGCGGTGGTTGACGACAACTGGTCGACCGTCGGCTCGTCGAACATCGATCCGTACAGCTTCCTGATGGCGCGCGAGGCCAACGTCTTCGTTCGCGACACGGGGTTCAACGCCGACCTCAAGGGTCAACTGACCGAGATGATCGCCAAAGGGTCGCGCGAGGTGATCGCGGGCGACTGGCAATTGCGGCCGCGCTTGTACAAGGCGGCGATCTGGGTCGCCTACGGGATCGTGCGGATGGCGATGGGTTTCCTGGGGTACGGCGGCAACGAGTGGTTCACGCGAGCGGACAAGGTGGGCGACGTCGACGACTGAGCAATAGCGTGTCGCATGATAAGATCGATTCGCCGATCGGTCCGCTTCCGCTACGACGTCTTCGCACCGTCGTGAAGTCGCGCCTGTCCCCTCCAGCCTCGATGCGCCGCACTTCCTCCCCGCCGTCTCCCATCGACCCCGCCGCGCACCGCGGCGACTGGCAGACGGTTCGCTCGCTGCTGCCGTACCTCTTGGCGTACAAGGGTCGTGTGACGCTGGCGCTGGCGTGCCTCATCGCCGCCAAGCTCGCCAACGTCGGCGTGCCGCTCTTGCTCAAGCAGATCGTCGACCAGCTGACGCTGCCGCCGGCGGCGCAGGCGCTGGTGCTGCCGATGGCGCTGCTCGTTGCCTACGGCGTGCTGCGGCTGTCGACCACCGCGTTCACCGAGCTGCGCGAGTACCTGTTCGCCAAGGTGACGCAGCGCACCGTTCGCACCATCGCGCTCAGGACGTTCCGTCACCTGCACGAGCTCTCGCTGCGCTTTCACCTGGCGCGCCAGACCGGCGGGCTCACCCGCGACGTCGAGCGCGGGACGCGCGGCATATCGACGCTGATCGGTTTCGCGCTGTTCTCGATTCTCCCGACGCTCGTCGAGATCGCGCTGGTGTCGGCGATCCTGGTGGCGCGCTACGACATCTGGTTCATCGGCATCACGCTGGCCGCGCTCGCGCTCTACATCGTCTACACCATCACGATCACCGAATGGCGCACCGGATTCCGACGGCAGATGAACGAGCTCGACTCGAAGGCGAACACGCGTGCCATCGACAGCCTGCTCAACTACGAGACCGTGAAGTATTTCAACAACGAGGAATTCGAGGCGAAGCGCTACGACGAAAGCCTGCAACGCTGGGAAGGCGCGGCGGTGCGCAGCCAGACCTCGCTGTCGCTTCTGAACATCGGGCAGAGCGCGATCATCGCGATCGCGGTGACGCTCATCATGTGGCGCGCGACGTTGGGCGTGGTCGAGGGCACGATGACCATCGGCGACCTGGTGCTGGTCAACGCCTTCATGATCCAGCTCTACATCCCGCTCAATTTCCTGGGCGTCATCTACCGCGAGATCAAGCAGGCGGTCGCCGACATGGAGCGCATGTTCCGGCTCATCGAAGAGAACGCCGAGGTCAGGGACGCGCCCGGCGCTCCGGTCCTTGGCGCGGGTGCCGGCGAAGTCCGTTTCGAGCGCGTCGACTTCCGCTACGAGCCCAACCGCCAGATCCTGTTCGACGTGTCGTTCACCATTCCCGCGGGGCGAACCGTCGCCGTCGTGGGGCCGAGTGGATCGGGCAAGTCGACGCTGGCACGGCTGCTGTATCGCTTCTACGACGTCAGCGGCGGTCGCATCGCGGTCGACGGCCAGGACCTTCGCGCCGTGCAACAAACCAGCGTGCGCGCCGCGATCGCGATCGTTCCGCAGGACACGGTGCTGTTCAACGACAGCATCGAATACAACATCGCCTACGGACGGCCGGGTGCGTCGCCTGCCGAGATCATCGCGGCGGCACGGCTCGCGCAGGTTCACGACTTCGTGATGGCGCTGCCCGAGGGGTACGCGACGCCTGTCGGCGAGCGCGGTCTCAAGCTGTCCGGCGGCGAGAAGCAACGCGTCGCAATCGCGCGCGCGATACTCAAGAACCCGCGCGTGCTCATTTTCGACGAGGCCACGTCGGCGCTGGATTCGGCCTCGGAGAAGCTCATCCAGGCCGAGCTCGAGCAGATCTCCGCCGATCGCACCACGCTTACGATCGCGCATCGATTGTCGACGATCGTTCATGCGGACCAGATCCTGGTGCTCGCGCAGGGTCGCATCGTCGAGCGCGGCACGCACGCCGAGCTTCTGGCGCAGGACGGCGCGTACGCGCGGATGTGGGCGCTTCAGCAGCAGGAGGAGCCTGCTGGCGCAGCGGGCGCCCCGTCCAGGCCCGGCGGCGCGGCTGTGGAAGTCGAAAGGGTCGTCGACGACGTCATCGACGAAGGGAGTCGGCCGGCTGCAATGCCGACGTCATCGCCGCTACCCTTCTAAGCGTTTGTTTTATCGCCCCTATTGGCATACGCCTTGCACGTATGCTATAAACCGAGGCGACTAATTCAGGCGTAGCTTCATGAAAATCCGCTTAATCTTTGTATTGATTGCTGTTTTTGCGCTAGCCGGCGCCGCGTCCGCGAGCGTCGAAGGCGTCATGGGTGCCGTAGCGCAGCCATTGCCGCCGCGTGACGCGGCCAAGCTCAAGCTGTCGTCGGTCAACGTCCTGGTGTTCGATACGGGTGCGAAGCAGGCCGTTTATGCGAAGGGCGCCGACGCGGTGACGCCGATTGCCTCGGTCACCAAGCTGATGACGGCGATGGTCGTGCTCGACGCCGCCCAATCGCAGGACGAGATCCTGTCTGTCGAAATCGCCGACCTCGATATCCTCAAGGGCAGCCATTCGCGGCTTCGCCTCGGCACCGAGCTTTCCCGCCGCGAGATGCTGAGGCTCGCCCTGATGTCCTCCGAGAATCGTGCCGCGTCCAGCCTCGCTCGGCACTATCCAGGCGGCATGCCGGCGTTCGTCGATGCGATGAACGACAAAGCCCGCGCGCTGGGCATGACCCGCTCGCATTTCACCGATCCGACCGGGTTGTCGAGCGAGAACGTCGCCACCGCGCACGACCTCGCGCGCATGGTCCAGGCGGCTGCCGGTTACCCGCTCATCCGCGAATTCACCACGACGGCGAGCCATTACGTCGAGGTGCAGCCCTCGGGCCAGCTCATCGGCTTCAACAACACGAATTCGCTGGTGAAAAACGGGTCGTGGGACATCCAGCTCTCCAAGACCGGATTCATCCGCGAGGCCGGCAAATGCCTCGTGATGCTCGCCACCATCGCCAGCCGTCCCGTGGTCATCGTCCTGCTCGATTCGTACGGGCGCCTCACGCGCATCGGCGACGCCAACCGCGTCAAACACTGGATGGAAACCGGCGAAGCGATGCCGCCGGAAGTCGCGACGCGCGCTTCGACCAAGGCGCGTCGCGCCCACGCGATTCCCACACACGGCTAGATTCGCAGGCCCCGACACGTGTCGGGCTTTCGCAGCACTCGCGCACCACCCTGTTTGGAACTAGGCCTTGCGCCGGCTTTTCGCGCGCGCTGGCCGGCTTTGCGTGAGCAACTCCTCGGCGTTGGCGCGCGTTTTTGCGGTGACCTCGTGACCGCCCAGCATCCTGGCGATCTCCTCGACGCGATCATCCGCCGCCAGCGGCTCGAGCACCGTCCCGACGCTGTTCTTGCGCGAAATCTTCACCACGCGCACGTGGGCATCGGCGCATGCCGCGACCTGCGGCAGGTGGGTCACGCACAGCACCTGGCGTGTCCGGCCGAGCTGTCGAAGCAGCGCGCCCACTGCTGCGGCGACGCCGCCGCCGATGCCGGCGTCCACTTCGTCGAACACCAGCGTCGGAACGGTGCCCACTTCGGAAAGCACGACTTGTATCGCCAGGCCGAGACGCGACAGCTCGCCGCCGGATGCGATGCGAGAGATCGGTCCCAGCGGCTGCTTCGGATGCGTCGCCGTCTCGAACTGCACGTTCTCGAATCCATGGCTCGCCGGCGGCTCCTGCGCGGGCAGCGCGATCTCGACGCGGCCACCCGCCATGGCGAGGTCCGCCATCATGGCGGTGACGCGATGGCCGAGCTCGGCGGCGGCGAACCTGCGCTTCGCCGAGAGGTCCTGCGCCACCGCGAGGTAGTGTGAGTGCGCCTGCGCCTTGGCGCTCTCGAGCCGCGCGGCGTCGCCGCCCGCGGTGATCGCGGCGAGAGCGCGCGCGGTGTCCTCGGCGAGCTGTGGAAGCGCTTCGGCGCGCACGCGATATTTGCGCGCAGTATCGTGGATCGCCGCCAGCCGCGACTCGACGCGTGCGAGCTCCGCCGGATCGAGGTCCAGTCGCTCGCGGTAGTGGCGCAATGCGCGCGCCGCCTCGTCGGCGCCGATGCGGGCGTCTTCCACCAGCGCCGCGATGGCGTCGAGCGCGGGGTCGTGCACGGCAGCCTGGCGAAGACGCTGCACCAGCGCGGCGAGCCTCGAGACCATCGACGCATCGCCTTCATCGAGCTCGGATTCCCCCTGCGCCGCGGCGTCGAGCAGCGCCGCGGCGTTGGCCAGGCGCGATTGCGCCGATGAAAGCGCTGTCCACTCTTCGGCGCTGGCGCCGAGCTTGTCGAGCTCGAGGTGGCGTTGCGCAAGCGCGTCGCGCTCCGCCTCTTTGGCGGTGGCGTCGCGCGTGGCGTTGGCGTGCGCCTCGACGGCGTCCTTCCATTCACGCCACGCATGCGCGACTTCGCCGCTCAGCGAAGAGAAGCCGCCGAAGGCGTCGAGCAGCGCTCGCTGCGTGTCGGGACGCCCCAGCGATTGATGCGCGTGCTGGCCATGCACGTCGATCAGGCATTCACCCACCGCCTGCAGCTGGGCGAGCGTGGCAGCGCTGCCGTTGATCCATGCGCGACTCCTGCCTTGCGCGTCGAGCACGCGCCGCAACAGCATCGAGTCGCCATCACCCATCGACTGCTCGGCGAGCCATTCGCGCGCCTTGTCGGCGTCGCTCAAGTCGAACTCGGCGGCGATCTCCGCGCGATCGGCGCCCGGCCGGAGCTGTCGCGACTCGAAGCGATCACCCAGGAGCAGTGACAGCGCTTCGAGCAGGATCGATTTGCCGGCGCCGGTTTCTCCGGTGAGCACGGTGAATCCCGCGCCGAGCTCGGCATCGACGGCTTCGACGACGGCGAAATTTCGAATCGAAAGCAGTCGCAGCATGGATCGACGATCGGTTGGAGCGGAAACGAGGAGCGGAAGTGAGGAGCGGAAGTAGGGGGGCGGAGCCCGGCGCGGTGCGTCAGGCGATGCCCGATCGCATGCGTTCCGCGGTCTCGCCCCAGTGCAGCTTGCGCCGGAGCATCGCGAAGTGGTCGTGGTCTTTCGGATGTAGCAGACGCACGCCGTGTTCGGCGCGGCGGATCAACACGCGATCGCCTTCGGCCATCGGAAAGTTGGCCTGTCCGTCGCAGTGCAGGCTCGCGTCCTTGCCGCCAAGCAGCGAGATCTCGATGACCGCCGAATCGCGTACGACGGTCGGACGATTGCTCAATGAGTGCGGCGCGACCGGCACTAGCAGGAACGCCGCCACCGCGGGATCGACGATCGGCCCTTGCGCCGAAAGCGCGTAAGCGGTGGAGCCGGTGGGCGTGGCGACGATGAGGCCGTCGGCGCGCATGGAGTACACGAAGCGGCCGTCGATCGCGACCGCGCAGTCGATCATGCCGCCTTGCGCACCGCGATTGACCACGACTTCGTTGAGCGCTTCGGCGTGCTCGCCGCCGCCGGCGGCGCGCGTCAGCGTCGCGTTCAGCATGGTGCGCGTCTCCTCGACGTTGCCGCCTTCGAGCATGGTGGCGAGCACCGTTTCCATTTCAGAGAGCGGAACGTCGGTGAGAAAGCCGAGCCGTCCCTGGTTGATGCCGATCAGCGGCACGCCGAAGGGCGCGAGCTTGCGTGCGACGGAGAGCAACGTTCCGTCGCCGCCGACGACAATAACCAGCGATGCTTCGCGACCGAGCTCGACGGCGGGAACGGGACGATAACCGGGGAGCTCGCTCGATGCCGCGGTCTCGGCTTCGACGACCACGCGGTGGCCGCGACCGGTGAGGAATTTGGCGAGCCGGCCGAGCGGTTCCGCGATGCCCGGCGTGCCGTGCCGGCCAACCAGGCCGATCGTGGGGAAAGCCCCGGCGGAAGCGCTCGCTGCCTTGCCTTCGCGGTCCGCGCTCCGGCTCATTGTTCAACCCGGCCCTCGGGGCGTCGCTTCGTGCTCATGCCTCGGATTAAAGCATAAAATAGATGCATGCTTGACCCTCGCGCTCAACATCTGCTGAAGTCGCTCATCGAGCGTTACATCGGCGACGGACAACCTGTCGGCTCGCGCGTTCTGTCGCGCCAGTCCGGACTCGAGTTGTCGCCGGCGACGATCCGCAACGTCATGGCGGACCTCGAGGAAATGGGCTTCATCGCCAGCCCGCACACCTCGGCCGGGCGGGTCCCCACGGCGCGGGGCTACCGGTTTTTCGTCGACAGCCTGCTGGTAGTGAAGCCGCTCGACCAGGGCGAGATCAGCGAGCTGCAGGACCACCTGACCGCCGACCGGCCGCAGTCGCTGGTCAACAGCGCTGCGCAACTGCTCTCGCACCTGACGCAGTTCGCCGGCGTCGTCGCCACGCCGCGGCGCAGCGAGGCGTCGTTTCGGCATATCGAGTTCCTACGCTTGTCCGACCGGCGCGTGCTGCTGATCATCGTCACGCCCGAGGGCGATGTGCAGAACCGCATTCTGCACACCGAGGCCACTTACACGCAGTCGCAGCTGATCGAGGCATCCAATTTTTTCAACCACGAGTACGCCGGCCGCTCGTTCAATGCGATACGCGCACTCATGACTGACGAACTGAGGCAGTTGCGCGAGGACATCGTGGGGCTCATGACCGCGGCCGTCGACGCCGGGAGCGCGGCGATGACCGAGCGCGGCGAGGCGCTGGTCGTCTCCGGAGAAAAGAACCTCCTCGCGGCGCCGGACCTGACGTCGAACATGGATCGCATGCGCGGGTTGTTCGAGACCTTCGAGCAGAAGACCTCGCTGCTGCACCTGCTGGATCTTTCGCATCACGCGCACGGCGTGCATCTGTTCATCGGCAGCGAGTCGGGAATCGCCTCGCTCGACGAGTGCAGCGTGATCACCGCACCTTACGAAGTGAACGGGCAAGTCATCGGCACGCTCGGCGTGGTCGGTCCGACGCGCATGGCATACGAGCGCGTGATTCCGATCGTCGATGTGACCGCCAAGCTGTTGTCGAACGCGTTGACGCACCAGCTCAGTGACCGCTAGTCCGGACCAGGATTCCGGCGCCGCGCAGGCCGCGCTGATCGAGCGCTTCTACGCGGCGTTCGCGTACCGGGACGCGCCGGGGATGCTGGCGTGCTATCACCACGACGTGACATTTTCCGACCCGGTGTTTCCCGCGCTCGACGCGCAAGGCGTGGCAACGATGTGGAGCATGCTTTGCGAGCGTGGCAAGGACCTATCCGTTGAGGTGTCCGGGGTCGAGGCAGACAGCGCGACCGGGCGCGCGCACTGGGTGGCGCGCTACACCTTCAGCGCGACAGGGCGCCCCGTCACCAACCGCATCGACGCAGCCTTCGACTTTCGCGACGGCCTCATCGTCCGCCACGTCGATCGCTTCGACCTCTGGCGGTGGGCGGCGATGGCGCTCGGAACAAAGGGCGCGCTGCTGGGCTGGCTGCCGCCGGTGCGTGCCTCGATCCGCGCGCCGGCGGCGCGATCGCTCGAAGCCTTCGTCGCCGCGCGCCGTCGATGAGCGCGATGGCACCGGAGCCCGCGTTCGAGCATGGGCGCGCGCCGCGCATCGGCGTCCTGCTGGTGAATCTGGGCACGCCCGACGCGCCCACCACCGCGGCGGTGCGCCGCTACCTCGCGCAGTTCCTCTCCGACCCGCGCGTGATCGAAATCCCGTTCGTGGTGTGGAAGCCGATCCTGCACGCGGTGATCCTCAACGTGCGACCGGCGCGCTCGGCGCGCCGCTACGCCGGAATCTGGACCAAGGACGGCTCGCCGCTCCTGGTGCACAGCCTGCGGCAGAAATCGCTGCTCGCCGGATTCCTCGGCGAACGGCTCAAGAAGCTGGGACTGCCTTCGGATCACGCGCAGGTCGAGCTCGGCATGCGTTACGGTGAACCGTCGATCGCCGCCGCGCTTTCCGCGCTCAAGCAGGGTCGTTGCGAGCGCATCCTGGTGATCCCGCTGTATCCGCAATACGCGGCGAGCACCACCGCGTCGGCGCAGGATGCCGTGTTCGCCGCGCTGCAGCGCGTGCGACGCGTTCCGGCGCTGCGCATTGCGGATGCGTATCACGACGATCCGGGATACATCAAGGCGCTGGCGCAGAGCATCGTCGACTACTGGATGAAAAACGGTCGGCCGGACAAGCTGGTGCTGTCGTTCCACGGCGTGCCGCGCCGAACGCTGGAGCTCGGCGACCCCTATCATTGCCATTGCCAGAAAACGGGAAGGCTCGTGGCGCAGGAGCTGGGGCTGCGCGAGGATCATTACACCATCACGTTCCAGTCGCGCTTCGGGCGTGCGCAGTGGCTCACGCCGTACACGCTGCCGACGTTGCTGGCGCTGGCGCGCGACGGAGTCGGTCGCGTCGACGTGGCGTGCCCCGGGTTCGTCAGCGACTGCTTGGAAACGCTGGAAGAAATCGGCCAGGAAGCGAAGACAGCGTTCCTTGGCGCCGGCGGCAAGGAATTCCACGCTATTCCATGCCTTAACGAGCGGCCGGACTGGATCGCCGCGCTCGCCGATCTGGCGTTGCGCAACCTTCAGGGCTGGCTCGAGCCGCCCCCGGACCGGGCGTCGCGCGAGCTCGCGATCGCCCGCGCTCGGACGCTTGGCGCAAGCAGCTGAAGGAGCATTGCGCAGGTCTTCAGTCTCTAGAATTGTAAGTCATTGATTCGACATACCTCGTTATCCGCGGCAAGGCTTCCTCACCGCGTCGAAAACCATTGAAACCGTTTCCGACCGCCCCCATTTGGCCTGTAGGGGTAACTAAGACCCGACAGAACCCACCATGAGCCATCCTCCCGATCAGAGCGGTCCGTTCTCAAGCGATGCCAACGACGGCCCGGGTGACGCCTTCGAGCACGAAGGCGCAGCTGAAGCTCCTGCGCAGCCAGGCGATCTGGGCGAACTCCTGCGCAAGTTGGAAATCGAGGCTGCCGAGCTCAAGGACGCGTGGATGCGCGCCAAGGCCGAGACCGAGAACGTTCGCCGGCAAGGTCAGAACGACGTCGCGAAGGCGCACAAGTTCGCCATCGAGCGCTTCGCCCAGGAGCTGCTCAACGTCAAGGACGCGCTCGAGCTCACGCTGGCGACGCCGGCGGCGACCATCGACACGCTCAAGGACGGGGTCGAGCTCACTCTGAAGAACCTGCAGGCGGCCTTCGCGAAGGCGCAGGTCACCGACATCGAGCCGCTGGGTGCCAAGTACGACCCGCACCGTCACCAGGCGATGACCATGCTCGAGTCCGACCAGCCGCCCGGAACGGTGGTGCAGGTGTTCCAGAAAGGCTATTTGCTCAACGACCGCGTGCTGCGGCCGGCGTTGGTTGCGGTAGCGAAGGCGAGCGAAAACGCGGCGCCCACGCCTCCATCCGCTTGAAGCGCACGACCCAAATCTCCATCTAGCAGACAACCGAAAACTCACGGAACAGGGAAACATCATGGGCAAGATCATCGGCATCGACCTCGGCACCACCAACAGCTGCGTCGCCATCATGGAGGGCGGTACTCCCAAGGTGATCGAAAACTCGGAAGGCGCGCGCACGACGCCTTCGGTCGTCGCCTACACGGAAGACGGCGAGATCCTGGTCGGCGCGCCGGCCAAGCGCCAGGCAGTCACCAACGCCAAGAACACCATCTTCGCGGTCAAGCGCCTGATCGGGCGCAAGTTCGAAGAAAAGGAAGTGCAGAAGGACATCGGCCTGATGCCCTACAAGATCGTCAAGGCGGACAATGGTGACGCCTGGGTCGAGGTGCGCGGCAAGAAGATTGCGCCGCAGCAAGTCTCCGCCGAGATCCTGCGCAAGATGAAAAGGACCGCCGAGGATTACTTGGGCGAGGAAGTCACCGAGGCGGTGATCACCGTTCCGGCGTACTTCAACGACTCGCAGCGCCAGGCGACCAAGGACGCGGGCAAGATTGCGGGCCTCGACGTCAAGCGCATCATCAACGAGCCCACCGCGGCAGCGCTCGCGTTCGGCATGGACAAGCAGGAAGGCGACCGCAAGATCGCGGTGTACGACCTCGGCGGCGGCACGTTCGACATCTCGATGATCGAGATCGCCGTCGTCGACAAGGAACACCAGTTCGAGGTGCTGTCGACCAACGGCGACACCTTCCTCGGCGGCGAGGATTTCGACCAGCGCCTGATCGACTACATCGTCACCGAATTCAAAAAGGAAGCCGGCGTCGATCTCAAGAACGACGTGCTGGCGCTGCAGCGCCTCAAGGAATCGGCGGAAAAGGCGAAGATCGAGCTGTCGTCTTCGCAGCAGACCGAGATCAACCTGCCGTACATCACGGCCGACCAGTCCGGTCCGAAGCACCTGTCGATACGGATCACGCGCGCCAAATTCGAGGCGCTGGTCGAGGACCTCATCGCGCGCACCGTCGAGCCTTGCCGCACCGCGGTCAAGGATGCGGGCGTCAAGCTTTCCGACATCGGTGACGTGATCCTGGTCGGCGGCCAGACGCGCATGCCCAAGGTGCAGGATGCGGTCAAGGAATTTTTCGGCAAGGAGCCGCGCAAGGACGTCAATCCCGACGAGGCGGTCGCGGTCGGTGCGGCGATCCAGGGCGGCGTGCTCAAGGGCGACGTCAAGGACGTGCTGCTGCTCGACGTGACACCGCTGTCGCTGGGCATCGAGACGCTGGGCTCGGTCATGACCAAGCTCATCCAGAAGAACACGACCATCCCGACCAAGGCGCAGCAGGTGTTCTCGACCGCGGACGACAATCAGTCGGCGGTGACCATCCACGTGCTGCAGGGCGAGCGCGACGTCGCGTCGGGCAATAAGAGTCTCGGCCAGTTCAACCTCGAGGGCATTCCGCCCTCACCCCGCGGCATGCCGCAGATCGAGGTCACGTTCGACATCGACGCCAACGGCATCCTGCACGTGTCGGCCAAGGACAAGGCGACCGGCAAGGAAAACAAGATCACGATCAAGGCGAGCTCCGGGCTCACCGAAGCCGAGATTGATCGCATGGTCAAGGATGCGGAAACACACGCTGAGGACGACAGGAAACTGCTCGAAGTCGTTCAGGCGCGCAACAGCCTCGACGCGATGACGCACAGCGTGAAGAAGTCGCTCGAAGAGTACGGCGATAAGGTCGGCGCCGACGAGAAGTCGAAGATCGAGTCCGCGCTGAAGGAAGCCGAGGAGCTGCTCAAACAGAAGGACGCCGACAAGGATGCGCTCGAAGCGAAGGCGCAGGCGCTGATGACGGCGTCGCAGAAGCTCGGCGAGGCGATGTACGCCA
>JBDTZQ010000095.1:0-11352 GCA_040005035.1 Betaproteobacteria bacterium
GGACGTCAGACGTCATCCCACCCGGCGTAGGGCTCGCGCTCGCCGGGCAAAGCTGTCGGCCGGTTTACCCATCGCGGCAGAAGCGACATACTTGCGACCGAATCGTGAGGCAAGCGTCGGCACGGGCGTCGAGCGACGCCAGCATCCGCTGCGCGAGGCGCCAGGAGGTATGGGTCATGGCAAGATCGGCTGATATAGCGCCACGGCGGACCCGCGCGTAGGCCCGCCATCATGACTGCGCCGGCACCCAAGCTGCATGTGGATCGCGCGGGGATCGTACGCGCCGCCGCCCAGATCAGCTCCCCGAACTGCGACGAGCGCCCGCCCGCCACGCGTGTAACGCTGCTCGTGCTTCACAACATATCGCTGCCGCCGGGCGATTTCGGGGGGCCGTGGATCGTCGAGCTGTTCACCAACAGCTTGAACAGCGCTGCCCATCCGTATTTCGCGCAACTGGCCGGTGTGAAGGTCTCCGCCCATTTCCTGATTCGTCGTGAAGGCTCGATCGCCCAATTCGTGGCGTGTGCGCGTCGCGCCTGGCACGCGGGTGAGTCCGTGTGGCGAGGTCGCGAACAGTGCAACGACTTTTCGGTGGGCATCGAGCTCGAAGGCACCGACGACATTGCGTACACGAGCCCCCAGTATCTAGCGGTGGCCGCGCTGACGCGGGCTTTGCGACGGCGCTATCCGATTCGAGACGTCGTCGGTCATAGCGACATCGCTCCAGGTCGGAAGACCGACCCCGGACCGGCCTTCGACTGGAAGCTCTTTCGCCGGTTGACCGTGCGGCGCTCGCGTCGCGAGGCGAGCCCGAACTGAGCCTCACGTCCTGCGGGCGACGCTGGGCGCCGCCAGCATCGCAGCGCCCCTGGGCGGCCCAGGTTGGCTAGCTGCCCGGCGCCTTGAAATAGGGCATCTTTCCAAGGTAAAATAGCGGGTTATGCACTTTCTCGCTGAATACTTCCCACTGATTCTGTTTTTCGTCGCCTTCAAGGTGGCGGACATCTACGTCGCCACCGCCGTCGCCATCGTGGCGTCGATCGCCCAGATCGTGTATTTCCGCGTGCGCCGCGGCAAGGTTGCGCCGATGCACTGGATGAGTCTGGGGATCATCGTGGTTTTCGGTGGGGCGACGCTCCTGCTGCACGACGAGACCTTCATCAAATGGAAGCCCACGGTGCTCTACTGGCTGTTTGCGGCGGTGCTGCTGGCGGGACGGGTCGTCTTCCGGCGCAACCTCATCGCCGCCCTCCTGCCCGACCTGGTACTGCCCGAGCCCCTGTGGGGCCGCATCACGTGGGCATGGGTGGCGTTCCTGACGGCGATGGGCGCGGCGAACCTCTACATCGCGGCGCGCTTCACGACCGATGTCTGGGTGAACTTCAAGATCTGGGGCGGAATGGGTCTATTCATGCTGGCGGCAGTGGGAACGGTGGCTTCGGTGGCACGCTACCTCCCGGAAAAGTCGTGACCGATCTCGTTTCGATCCTGCAGACCCGTCTCGCCGACTTGGCGCCGGAGGCATGCGAAATCCGCGACGACAGCGCCGATCACGTCGGCCATGCCGGCGCGGCCGGGGGCGCACGGCACTTTTCTCTCTACATCGTGTCGAAGGCGTTTGCCGGCGTTTCGCGCCTCCAACGTCACCAGCAGGTGCTAGCGCGCGTAAAGGACCTGCTTCCACACCCGATTCACGCATTGCAAATCAAGGCGCTTGCGCCTGACGAGCTTTTATTGGGCAACCCGGTTGGCAACCCATTTGGCAACTCAGTTGGCAACTAAGGCAACTAGCAACTTCAAACGAAAAAGGAATCGCATTCATGAACAAGACCCTTCAAATGGCTGCCGCGCTGTCGGCTTCCGCGGCATTGCTCTCGGCCCCCGCCGCGTTCGCGCAGGACGCCAAGTCCAAGGCCGCCGCACCCGCCGCTGCCGCCAAGGCCGATACTCCCAAGGGGAAAGAGCTCTATCCCCAGGGCTTCTACGATTTCATGATGAAGCAGCGCCTGTCACAGGGCCAGCCCGATTCGCCGGAGCTGCGCGCCGCCGTGCGCGACGAGCTCAATACGCGCGAGCTGCTCGTGCGCGAAGCCAAGAAGCAGGGCGTCGACAAGACCCCGACGGTGAAGACTGAAATGGATCTCGCGGGGCAGACCGTGATCGTGCGCACGTACATGGCCGAGTACCTCAAGGCGCACCCGGTTTCCGACGCCGCGCTGCGCAAGGAGTACGACACCATCAAATCGCAGATCGGCGACAAGGAATACAAGGTCCGCCACATTCTGGTCGAGAACGAAGGCGACGCCAAGGAAGTCATCGTCGCGCTGCAGAAGGGCGAGAAGTTCGAGAAGCTCGCGGAGCGCTCGAAGGACACCGGCTCGAAGGTGAACGGCGGCGACCTGGACTGGAATGCGCCGGCCAATTTCGTCAAGCCGTTCAGCGACGCGATGATCGCGCTGCCCAAGGGCAAGTTCACGACCACACCGGTCCAGACGCAATTCGGCTGGCACGTCATCGAGGTCACCGACATTCGTGAGGCCAAGGTGCCGCCGTTCGACGAGGTCAAGCCGCAGCTCTCGCAACGCATGCAGGGCCAGGTGGTCGACGCTTATCTCAAGGATCTGCGCGCGAAGAACGGCCTTTGATGCGACGCAGGCCGGCGCTCCAGCACCGGCAAGTGTAGCGAAAGCAGGCGGGATATCCCGCCTGTTTTTTTGTCCGTCGCTCGACGGCGGGCGTCGCTCGGTGGCGCGGCTTCGATGTTATTCTTACGCCGCTGCGAGAAGCTCGCTCGGGAATCGCGCACAAGGGGGATAGCAATGCCCACGATCCGTCATCCCAAGGATTTCTATTCGGGACTGATTTTCATCGCGTTCGGCGTCGGCGCCATCGTCATCGCGAACAACTATTCACTGGGTACCGCGGCGCGCATGGGCCCAGGTTACTTCCCGCGAATTCTCGGCATGATGCTGATCGTGCTCGGCGCGGCGCTGTCGCTTCGCGCGCTCAAGCTACAGGGCGATCCGATCGCGCCGTGGAAATGGCGTCCTACGCTGACCGTGCTCGGCAGCGTCGTGCTCTTCGGCTACATCGTCAACCTCGCCGGCCTCGTCGTGTCGACGATCATTCTCATCGTGCTGTCGAGCTGGGCGAGCACCGAGTTCCGGCTCAAAGAATCGATCATCGCCGGCATCGCGTTGTCCGTGCTGGTCGTGACCGTGTTCGTGATCGGACTGAAGCTGCAGCTTCCGATCTGGCCGTCGTTCGTTCACTGAGCGCGCACCGTGGAACTGTTCAACCACCTCGCACTTGGATTCGGCGTCGCGCTTACGCCGGTGAACCTCATGTACGCGTTCATCGGCTCGATGGTGGGAACGCTCATCGGCGTGCTGCCGGGGATCGGTCCGGTGGCGACGATCGCGATGCTGCTGCCGACCACGTACGCGCTGCAGCCGGTGTCGGCCCTGATCATGCTCGCCGGCATCTACTATGGCGCGCAGTACGGCGGCTCGACGACCTCGATCCTGCTCAACATGCCGGGCGAGACGTCGTCCGCGGTGACCTGCCTGGACGGCTACCAGATGGCGCGAAAGGGTCAGGCAGGCGCGGCGCTGGCAACCGCCGCGCTCGGGTCGTTTTTCGCGGGCTGCGTCGCGACGGTGTTCGTCGCCAGCGTTGCGATCCCCCTGTCAGAGCTCGCGCTCAAGTTTGGTCCGGCGGAATATTGCTCGCTGATGATTCTGGGCCTTATCGGCGCAGTGGTGCTGGCGCATGGATCACTGCTCAAGGCGATCGCGATGATCGTGCTCGGCCTGCTGCTCGGAATCGTCGGCACCGACGTCAATTCCGGCACTGCGCGATTTGCGTTTGGCGTGCCCGAGCTCATCGACGGTCTGGGCGTCGTCAGCGTCGCGATGGGCTTGTTCGGCTTCGCCGAGATCGTGAGCAATCTCGAGAGTACCGAGAAGCGCGAGGTCATGACCGGCAAGGTGAGCCGCCTCTGGATCACCAAGGAGCAGTTCAGAAAGGCTTGGCCGGCGGTGCTTCGGGGTACCGGTATCGGCTCGATACTCGGGCTGCTGCCTGGCGGTGGCGCGATGCTGTCGTCGTTTGCTGCCTACGCGATGGAGAAAAAGATCGCGAAGGATCCAAGCGAGTTCGGCAAGGGCGCTATCCAGGGAGTCGCGGGGCCTGAATCAGCCAACAACGCGGGCGCGCAGACTTCATTCATCCCGCTGCTCACGCTGGGCATCCCGGAGAACGCGGTGATGGCGCTCATGGTCGGCGCGATGACCATACACAACATCCAGCCCGGTCCGCAGGTAATGACGTCCAAACCCGAGCTCTTTTGGGGACTGGTGGCATCGATGTGGGTTGGCAACGCGATGCTGGTGGTGCTCAACCTCCCACTCATCGGGATGTGGATCAAGCTGCTCAAGGTGCCGTACCGCATGCTCTACCCGGCGATCCTGCTGTTCTGCGCGATCGGCGTCTACTCGATCAACAACACGAGCTTCGATGTCATGCAGACCGCGGCGTTCGGGTTTCTCGGTGTCCTGTTTTTCAAGCTGGGCTGCGAGCCCGCACCGCTGCTGCTCGGTTTCGTGCTCGGGCCGATGATGGAAGAGAACCTGCGTCGCGCGATGCTGTTGTCACGCGGCGATCCGACAACCTTCGTCACGCGGCCGCTGTCGCTGGCGATGCTGCTCGCCGCCGCGGCACTACTCATCCTCATCGTGCTTCCCAACCTGCGCAAGAAGCGCGAGGAAGTGTTCGAGGAAGCCGAGTCCTGATAGGTCAACCGACATCGACACCGCCACCCGCCGGTCGATGAGCTTCGACTGGTCGCTCCCCTACCCGTCCAAGCGCTCCCCGATCTTCGCGCGCAACGTCGTCGCCACCTCGCAGCCGCTCGCGACGCAGGCGGGCCTGGCGATGCTGCAGCGAGGCGGCAATGCGCTCGATGCGGCGCTGGCCACCGCCATCTCGCTCACGGTGCTGGAGCCATGCAGCAATGGCTTGGGCAGTGACCTGTTCGCGATCGTCTGGGACGGATCCGCACTGCACGGGCTCAACGCCTCGGGACGCGCGCCTCAAGCGTGGCGCGCCGAGCATTTCAAGGGAATGAGCGCGATGCCCCGCGCCGGGTGGGACACTGTCACCATACCCGGAGCGATCTCCGGCTGGACAGCGCTGTCGGAGCGCTTCGGCAAGCTCCCCTTCGGCGATCTCTTCGAGCCGGCGATCCGTCACGCGCGCGACGGCTTCGCGGTGACACCGATCGTTGCGCAGAAGTGGGCCAACGCGGTGCCGGTCCTCGGCGCCGTGCCGGGGTTCGCGGTGCACTTCCTGCCCCACGGCCGCGCCCCGGCGACCGGCGAGCGCTTCGCGTCGGCGGCGCTCGCCCAGACGCTGACTTCGATCGCCGCGTCGCGTGGAGAGGCGTTCTATCGTGGAGAGCTCGCGCAGAAGATGGTGGCGCACGCGCGCTCGCTCGCCGGCGCGCACACGCTCGACGACTTCGCGTCGCACAGCTGCGACTGGGTGGCGCCGCTCGCACGCGACTACCACGGCTACACCGTGCACGAGATTCCCCCCAACGGACAGGGCATCGCGGCGCTGATGGCGCTGGGCATCGTCGAGAACTTCGATTTTGGAGGCCACGGCGTCGACTCGGTCGAGGTGCAGCATCTGCAGATCGAGGCGATGAAGCTCGCCTTCGCCGACGCGTATCGCTACGTGGGCGACCCTCGCGCCATGACCGTGTCGCCCGAGCAGCTGCTCGATCGCGCCTACCTCGCGCAGCGCGCGAAGCGCATCGATCCGAAGCGCGCGCAGGACTTCCGCCATGGGACGCCACCGACCGCCGGCACGGTGTACCTCGCCGCCGCCGACGGAGACGGCATGATGGTGTCGCTGATCCAGTCCAACTACATGGGCTTCGGATCGGGCATCGTCGTACCCGGCACCGGCATCAGCCTGCAAAATCGCGGAACCGGATTCTCGCTCCAGCCGGGCCACCCGAATCTGGTGGGCGGTGGCAAGCGGCCGTACCACACGATCATTCCGGGATTCCTAACCTGCGCGGGTTCGCCGATTGCTGCGTTCGGGGTGATGGGAGGACCGATCCAGCCGCAGGCGCACCTGCAGACGCTGGTTCGCCTCATCGATTATCAGTCGAACCCGCAGGCGCTGCTCGACGCGCCGCGCTGGAAGGTCAATGAGGGTGTTTCGATCGATCTCGAGGCTGAGGCTTCGCCGGCGCTGCGCCAAGGCCTTGCCGCGCTCGGACACGAGTTCGCCTCGGTCCCGGATTCTTACATGGACTTCGGCGCCGGACAGTTCATCGTGCGCGACGACGACGGCTACGTCGCCGGCTCCGACCCTCGACGCGACGGTCAGGCCGCCGGTTACTGAAGGCGCGCCCGCGTCAGCGCTGCTGCTTGAGCGTCGACAGCGGCAACAGCTCGGGCACGTCGATGCGCTTGCGCCCGGGCTCGGCGCGCGGCAACGCAACCGTCTCGACCATTGTTGCGAGGCTCCGCCGCGTAAGCTCCTGGTAGCTTCGCGTGCCTTCGATCTTCCACGCGAGCTCGGTCTCCGACAGCTCGCGCACGATTCTCGCCGGCGTCCCCGCCACCAGCGTGCGCGAAGGCACGACCATGCCGGCTTTGACGAACGCCATCGCCGCGACGATCGCGCTGTCGCCGATGACGGCGTTGTCGTTGACCACCGCGTTCATCCCGACCAGCGCGTTGCGCCTGACGATGCAGCCGTGCAGGATCGCGCCGTGACCGATGTGCCCGTCCTCCTCGACGATCGTGTCGGTGCCGGGAAAACCGTGCATGACGCAATTGTCCTGGAGATTCGCGCCGGCGCGGACCTCCAGCCTGCCGAAATCTCCGCGCAGCGAGGCACACGGCCCGATGTAGCAGCCCGCGCCGACAATTACGTCGCCGATCAGCACGGCGGACGGGTGCACGAAAGTCCCCGCCTCGACGACCGGCGTGATGCCGTTGATCGACCAGACCTTCACCTGCATGGCTGGCTCCTCATCCTACCCACACCCGCGCATTGCGGAACATGCGCATCCATGGCGAATCCTCCGCCCAGCCGCGAGGATGCCACGACATCTGCACGCTGCGGAACACGCGCTCGGGATGCGGCATGAGAACGGAAAAGCGGCCGTCTGCGGTAGTCAGGCCCGCTATCCCCTGCGGCGACCCGTTGGGATTGATCGGATAGCGCTCGGTCGCATCGCCGACATGGTCGACGAAGCGCAGCATCGCCAGTGGCTCGGCGACAGCAAGCTGCGCCGAATCGCGGAATTCCGCGTAGCCTTCGCCGTGCGCCAGCGCCACCGGGATCCTGCTGCCCTGCATGCCCGGGAAAAACAGCGACGGCGAAGCGCGCACCTCGAGCATGACCAGGCGGGCCTCGAACTGCTCGCTGCGATTGCGCACGAAGTGCGGCCAGTGCGCGCTTCCCGGAATCAGCTCGCGCAGATTGCTCATCATCTGGCAGCCGTTGCATACGCCCAGCGCGAAGGTGTCGCCGCGCTGGAAAAAGCCGGCGAACTCGTCGCGCGCGCGCGCGTTGAAGAGAATCGACTTCGCCCAGCCCTCGCCCGCGCCGAGCACGTCGCCGTAGGAAAAGCCTCCGCCTGCGACGACGCCCGCGAAGTCGGAGAGCCGGCGGCGACCTGCCAGGATGTCGGTCATGTGCACGTCGTAAGCGTCGAAACCCGCGCGGTCGAATGCAGCCGCCATCTCGACGTGGCCGTTCACTCCCTGCTCGCGCAGGATCGCCACCCGCGGCCGCGCTCCAGTCGCCACGAAGGGTGCGGCGATGTCGTCGGCCGGATCGAAGCACAGACGCGGCACCAACCCCTCATCGGAGTCGTCGAGGATGCGCTCGTACTCCTGATCGGCAGCTTCGGGATTGTCGCGCAACCTTTGCAGCGCGTGCGTGGTCGATGACCAGGCGCGGTGCAGCGCCACGCGCGAGGTGTCGAGCAGCGTCGTCGCGTTACGTGTGGCGCGGACCGCCGATCCCGCGACGGGCGCACCGACGGCGACACAGCGAACGCCGGCTCGCTCGAACGCGGCCACGACGGCTGCGCGGTCGATGGCCGCGATTTGCATCACTGCGCCGAGCTCCTCGGCAAACAACGCGTCGATCGCCTCGCCGGCGAGCTCGTCGAGGTCGATGTCCAGGCCACAGCGCGACGCGAACGCCATCTCTGCCAACGTTACGAACAACCCTCCATCGGAGCGGTCGTGGTAGGCGAGAAGCATGTCCTGCGCGTGAAGCGCTTGCACCGTGTCGAAAAATCCCGCGAGCATCGCGGGGTCATCGAGATCCGGCGCGACATCGCCGAGCTTTCCGTGCACCTGTGCAAGGACCGATCCGCCGACGCGGTTCCTGCCGTTGCCGAGGTCGGCGAGCAGCAGCACCGTCTCGCCGCGATCGAGCACCAGCTGCGGCGTGAGCACGCGCCGTGCATCCTCGACACGCGCGAACGCACTGACGATGAGCGACACCGGCGCGGTCACCGACTTGTCCTGCACGCCATCGCGCCAGGTCATGCGCATCGACAGCGAATCCTTGCCGACGGGAATGCTGATGCCCAGGGCCGGGCATAGCTCCATCGCCACCGCCCGCACCGTGTCGAAGAGCGCCGCGTCCTCGCCCGGGTGGCCGGCCGCCGCCATCCAGTTCGCCGATAGCTTGATGCGGCTCAGCGACGAGATGTGCGCGGCGGCGATATTGGTCAGCGCCTCGCCGACCGCCATGCGCCCCGACGCCGGCGCGTCGATCAGCGCCAGCGGCGAGCGTTCGCCCATCGCCATCGCCTCGCCGCCGTAGCCGTCGAAGTCGGCGAGCGTCACGGCGACGTCGGCCACTGGGACCTGCCACGGCCCGACCATCGGGTCGCGCGCGCACAGGCCGCCGACCGTACGGTCGCCGATGCTGACAAGAAATGTCTTGTCGGCGACCGCGGGAAATTCCAGGACACGCATGCACACGTCCGCGAGATTCATTCCCGCGGTGGAGAACGCAGGCAACGGTGCGGAGATGCGGCGCACGTTGCGCAGCATCCTCGGCGGCTTGCCGAACAGAATCGACAGGTCCATGTCGACCGGCGTGTTCCCGAACCCGGGATCCTCGACCACCAGGCGACGCTGTGCAGTAGCTTTGCCGACCAGCGACCACGGGCAACGCTCGCGCGCGCAGATCGCGGCAAAGGCGTCGAGAGCGCCCGGCGCCAGCGCGAGGACATAGCGCTCCTGCGCCTCGTTGCACCAGATCTCCCGCGGCGCCATGCCAGGCTCCTCGCTGGGAATCGCGCGCAGGTCGAAGCGCGCGCCGCGATCGGCGCTTTCGACGAGCTCGGGCAGCGCGTTCGACAAGCCCCCCGCGCCTACGTCGTGGATCGACAGGATCGGATTGGCGTCGCCGAGCTGCCAGCAGCGATCGATGACTTCCTGCGCGCGGCGCTGCATCTCCGCGTTGCCGCGCTGCACCGAGTCGAAATCGAGCTCGGCGGTGTTCTCGCCGGTGGTCATCGACGATGCCGCGCCCCCGCCGAGGCCGATCAGCATGCCGGGGCCGCCGAGCTGCACGATCGGTGCGCCTTCAGGCAGCGCGCACTTGTGCGAATCGCGCGCGAGCACGCTTCCAACCCCGCCGGCGATCATGATCGGCTTGTGGTACCCGCGCGCGTCGCCCGCGATCGTCTGCTCGAAGGTTCGGAAGTAACCGAGCAGCGCCGGGCGACCGAATTCATTGTTGAACGACGCAGCGCCGATCGGGCCTTCGAGCATGATGGACAGCGCCGAGGCGATACGCTCCGGCTTGCCGATCCAAGGTCCCGCCTGCGCGGGCAGCTCCCACTGCCGCTCGAGGCCCGGGATGCGCAGGTGCGAGGTCGTGAAGCCGGTGAGCCCCGCCTTCGGCTTCGCGCCGATGCCGGTCGCGCCTTCGTCCCGGATCTCGCCGCCCGATCCGGTCGCCGCGCCCGGAAACGGCGCGATCGCGGTCGGATGATTGTGCGTCTCCACCTTCATCAGGACGTGCGTGGTTTCCGCATGCGCCCGATAGCGTCCATCGGCGTCGGGATAAAAACGTCGCGCCGGACCGCCTTCCATGATCGCCGCATTGTCGGAGTACGCGACGATCGTCCCTTGCGGATTCGCTGCGTGCGTGTGCCGAATCATCGCGAACAACGACAGCGGCTGGCGCTCGCCGTCGACGATCCAGTCGGCGTTGAAGATCTTGTGCCGGCAGTGCTCCGAATTCGCCTGCGCGAACATCATCAGCTCGACGTCGGTCGGATTGCGCTGAAGTCGCATGAAGTTCTTCGCGAGGTAGTCGATCTCGTCGTCGGACAGCGCGAGGCCCAGCTCGGCGTTGGCGCGTACCAGCGCGGCGCGCCCGCCCTTCAGAAGGTCGATGGAGAGCATCGGCCGGGGTGCGACGTGCGTGAACAACGCCGCGGTATCGGCAAGATCGTCCACCACCGCTTCGGTCATGCGGTCGTGGACGCGAGGCAGCAGCAACTTCCGGTCGGCGGTGGTCAGCGGACCGTCCCGCGTAACGACGCGATACGCTACGCCGCGCTCGATGCGCTCGATCGCGTCGAGCCCGCAGTTGTGTGCGATGTCGGTGGCTTTGGACGCCCACGGCGAGATCGTGCCCGGACGTGGAATGACCAGCAGCAACTCGCCTGCATCGGCGTGATCTGACGTCAGCGGTCCGTAGGTCAGCAGGCGCTCGAGCGTGGCGCGCCCGCCCGGCGAGAGGGGACGTGACGCAGCGACGAAGTGGAAATAGTCCGCCGTGATGCCCGCGATGCGGATGGCGGCGAGATCAGCGAGCAGCTTGTTGACGCGGAACGCCGAGAGCGCGGAACGCCCTCGCAGCGTGAGGAACTCGGCCATCGGTCGGGATGCGGCCTCAGCCGCGTTGCAATGCCGCGCTATAAAGCCGGATTATACGTCGCTTCGCTCGGCGCCACGAGGCCGCGCCCAAGGCCAGCGCGGCGAATGCGGGTGGCGCGTCAGTGCTGGAGGATCTTCGACAGAAACTGCTGCGCCCGCTCCGAGCGCGTCTTTCCGAAGAAATCCTCCTTGGTGGCATCCTCGACGATCAGGCCACGGTCCATGAAGATGACGCGATGCGCCACCTTGCGCGCGAATCCCATCTCGTGCGTCACGCACATCATGGTCATGCCTTCCTTGGCGAGCGCGACCATGACATCGAGCACCTCGTTGACCATTTCGGGATCCAGCGCCGACGTCGGCTCGTCGAACAGCATGCAGATCGGGTCCATCGACAGCGCCCGCGCGA
>JBDTZQ010000096.1:0-11249 GCA_040005035.1 Betaproteobacteria bacterium
GGTACGGCCGCCCATGGCGCCCAGAAGATGTGGTTGATGTGACCGTTGGCGCCGCGGTAAAAGATATGCTGCTGGTCGCCCACGAGCATGGCAACGGGGTCCGCGGCGGCGAGCGGCGCGCCCGATTTCTCCGTCCAGTCATCGACGCCAAAGGCGAGCGTGCCGGGGTTGCAGACGATGTGATGAATGTGTCCGTCGTCGCCGCGATAGAACGCATGTTGCTGGCCCGGCGTCGACAACATGGCCGGATCGCCGACCATCGACGCTGCACGAGCGCTCGTCGTCCAGTTGTCGTTCAGGACGATGCCGTCGGAGGCCGCGTTCCAGAAGATGTGTTCCAGCGTGTCATCGACGCCACGATAGAAAACGTGCAGCTGCCCAGGTGTTTCCAGCGGCACGGGATTACCGGCCGCAGGCGGCGGCTTGTTATCCGGCCCCCAGCTCCCCTGATGCAACGTCGCGCTCGGGACGTCCCAGAAAAGGTAGTCGATATGCCCTTGCGCGTCGCGATAGAACACATGCTGACGGCAGTCCGTGATCAGCGACGCAACCTCGTCGATGGCAAGAGGCGCTGACGGCACCCGGCGGGTCCATACGTCGGCATGGAATTGCCGCGCCAGCGGATCCCAAAACACGTGCTGGATATGCCCGTCTGGGCTCCTGAAAAAGACGTGTTGCTGGGGACCGGCCATCGTGGCAACTCGAAGAATGGCGACGTGCGCCGTTCGGGGACAGACGAAGCGGTCGTAAGGCCGCAATCGGCCACGGCTGCCGGTCGCGGCGCTACGAAGCGGAGGTTGCTAGGACGCGCCTTTTTTTCCGACGCCCGCACTGCCCTTCTTCGCGTCCTGCCTGCCTAGCTCCTCCTTGGTCAGCTTGACCTTTTTCACTTTTACGGTCTTGACCTTTTCCTTCTTCACCTTTTCTTTCTTGACCTTTTCCTTTTTCACGACCGGCCCGGCCAGTGCCAGTTTCGCCAGCCGTTTGGCCTGCTTGGCTGCGACGTCGAGCTGCTTCCTGGTTTTTTGGTGTTTCCGTCTGGCTTTCAGCATTGACGCGTGACTCATTTTTACCTCCGACGATGAAAGATTGAATTCGACTTTAGTGTGATCCCATTGTCTCTCCGCGTACGGCGAGTCGCCAGAGCGACGTCACTTCGGCCGCGCGCGCCGCGTGCATCGGATCTGTCGCATCGAACGCCTTGGGATGCACCGGCCGCACGTCCGTGCGATCCATGACGCGCAACGTCGCCGCGTCGATCGCCTCCGTGAGCTGCGCGCGCGTGCGCAGGCCGAGATGCTCGGCGAGATCCGACAGGATGAGCCAGCCTTCGCCGGCAGGTACCAAGTGCGCGGCGAGTCCCGCCAGGAAGCCCCGCAGCATCCGGCTGTCAGGATCATAGATGCCGTGTTCGAGCGGCGAGCTGGGCCGCGCGGGCACCCACGGCGGATTGCACAGCACCAGCGCGGCGCGTCCCTCCGGAAAGAGATCGGCCTCGACGACCTCGACGTTGTCGCGCAGGCCGAGCCGCTCGATGTTGGCGCGCGCGCAGGCCAGTGCGCGCGGATCACGGTCCGTTGCGATCACGCGCGCGATCCCGCGCCGCGCGAGGAGCGCGGCGAGCACGCCGGTCCCCGTGCCGATGTCGAAGGCCACACTCGTTGCGGCGACAGCCGCGGGCAGCGCCGCTTCCGCGACGAGGTCCACGTACTCGCGGCGCACCGGCGCGAACACGCCGTAATGTGGATGAATGCGGCCGCCGGTCGCGGGAACCTCGATGCCCTTCGTCCGCCATTCGTGCGCGCCGACGAGACCAAGAAGCTCGCGTAAGGAAACGACCGAAGCTTCGTGTGCGGGACCGAACGCCTCGCGGCACGCTTGCTTGAGGTCGGGCGCGCGACGCAAGTCGATGCCGTAATCGGCGTCGAGCCCGACGAGCAGCATGCCGAGCGTGCGCGCACGCTGCGAGCGCGACTGCCGATGGAGGTGGAACGCGGTGCACATCGCGGGCGTTCCAAGCGGCACGTCGATAGTAGGCTCGACAACGCCGCGCTTCGGCTTTCGCGCGGGCGCGTCGGTGCGGCTCGCGAGTGCATTGAGCATCTGCCGCGCGTTCTGGAAGTCACCGCGCCACAGCAGTGCGGTCCCCTGACAGGCGAGACCATAGGCATGGTCCGCGGTCGTGGTGTCATCGGCGATGACCAGACGCTTGGGCGGCGGCGCGCCGCGTTCCGAACGCCATAGCGCGGTGTGCGTTTGCCCACCGTGCGTCCACTGCACGCTTGGGGCGTCCTCCGCGTCTTTCGCCGGGCCGTCCCGCGAAAGGCTTGCTCCCCCTGTGGGGGCAGCGAACGAAGCGAGCGTGGGAGTCGTCATCTAGAGCTCGGTGTACTTCTTGCTGGTGCCGCGCGCCTTTGCGACGGGATACTTCTGTGCGTTCGCGACCATCTTGCGCTCGGCCGCCACGAGCGGATCGATGCCGAGCTTGTCGCTCAGCAGGATCACGTACAGCAACACGTCTGCGATCTCCTCGCTCACCGCTGCCTTCGCGGTGGGCTCGAGGTTGCAGCTGTCCGCTTCCGTCATCCACTGGAACACTTCGAGCAGTTCCGCGGCCTCGACGGACAACGCCATCGCGAGGTTCTTCGGCGAATGAAACGGGTCCCAGTCGCGCGCGGCGGCGAAGGCGCGCAGCGCGTCACGCAACTGATCGAGTTCGGTCACGGATTGCCGTCGTCGCCGCAGCGCGCGCTCAGAACTTCTCGTCGCGGCGCAAATAGCGCCACTGGCCTATCGGCAGCGGCCCGAGCGACACGCTGCCGCTGCGCACGCGCTTGAGTCCCGTCACAACGAGTCCGACCAGCTCGCACATCCGCCGGATCTGACGCTTGCGTCCCTCGCGCAACACGAAGCGCAGCTGATCCTCGTTCTGCCACGATACGCGCGCCGGCCGGAGCTTCACGCCGTCGAGCTCGAGCCCGTGCTGCAGCAGCTTCATGCCGGCGTCGTCGAGCTTGCCTTGGACGCGGACCAGGTATTCCTTCTCGACTTCCGAGTGGTTGCCGATCAGGCGCTTGGCGACACGGCCGTCCTGAGTGAACACGATGAGGCCCGTCGAGTCGATGTCGAGCCGACCTGCCGGCGCGAGGCCGCGCAGGTGCCCCGGCCTGAACTTCGTATCGGACGGGTCGTCGGCCCAGCGGTTCTCCGGTTTGATCAACACCGAAGCCGGCATGTGCCCGTCCTCCGCCTGGCCCGACACGTAGCCGATCGGCTTGTTGAGCAGGATCGTCACCTGCTCGCTTTGGTGCTGCGCCGCCGCCTTCGCGACCTCGATTCGCGCCAACGGCGACACGCGCACGCCGAGGACATCCACCACCTTGTCGTCGACCTTCACCCAGCCGTTCTCGATCCACTCGTCGGCTTCGCGGCGCGAGCACAAGCCCATCTCGCTCATGCGCTTCGAGAGGCGAGGATCGTCCGGACGCTCGTGGCGCGGCGGCCGGTGGGAATCCGGCGTCGACACCGCGCGCGGCGTCGCGGGCGCACCTGCCGGATACGCCGAGCGCGGCTTGCCGCGGTCCGTGCGCGGCCGGTACGCGGCGGGCGCGCGCGGCGGCGCCGCACCTTCGGATGTCTTGCGCCCCTCGAATGAACGTTTCGGTCCTCCAGCGCGAACCGGGTCGCCGACCACTCTGGTCACGCGCGGCGCGGCGGATGGCGCCGGCGCGGCGACGACCGGTGCCGGTGCCGGCGCCCGCGGCTTGTGCCGCTTGTTCTGGAATTGTGCGCGCTTGGCGCGCGACGACGGCGCCTTGGGCGCGGCGGGCTTGGTGACTGTGAGGGTGATTCGAGCCATGGGTGCGGGCGATCGCCGACGTCGGCAACCTGCGAATCATAGCGGACTGCGCACGGTCGCAAAGTGCTACGCACGGCGCCGCGCCGGATTGCGATTGTCGACCCCACACCAGCCGGTCAGCCTAATCCGAGAGCGGTCCTTCAGCGACTATCTGCAGCCTGTGTTTCGGTCGCGCGTTTGGCAGACCGCTCCTTTCGTGCAGCCGGGCCAGATTGGCCAGCGCGGTCGCCACATCGGGGTGCTTGGGGCCGAGCGCCTTTTCCAGCACGGCGAGCGAGCGCTTGAAGAGCGGTTCTGCCTTCGCGTACTGGCCCTGGTCAACGTACAGCGAGCCCAGGTTGTTGAGCGAGATCGCGACGTCAGGATGGTCGGGGCCGAGCGCCCTTTCGTAAATTGCCAGTGCGCGCCTGTGGAGCGGTTGCGCCAGTGCATACTGGCCCTGTCCGCGATGCAGCACGGCCAGATTGTCGAGCGAGGTCGCTACGTCGGGATGGTCTGGACCGAGCACCTTCTCCCGGATAGCGAGTGCGCGCCGGTGCAGGGGTTGCGCCAGCGCATACTGGCCCTGGTGGCAATAGAGCATCGCCAGATTGTCGAGCGAGCTTGCCACCACGGGATCGTCCGGACCGAGTTCCTTCTGCTTGATCGCCAGCGACCGCTCGTAGAGCGGTTGCGCCAGCGCGTATTGGCCCTGGGCGCGATAAAGATTCGCTAGATTGGTAAGCGAGGTCGCGACATCGGGATGACGCGAACCGAGGACCTGTTCGCGGATGGCCAGCGCACGCTCGTGGAGCGGTTGCGCCAGCGCATACTGGCCCTCGACACAATAGAGCACCGCCAGGTTATTGAGCGCGCTTGCCACCGCGGGATCATGTGGACCCAGCACCTTCCCCTTGATCGCCAACGAACGCTCGTAGAGCGGCTGCGCCAGTGCGTACTGCCCGAGGTCGCAATGGAGCACCGCCAGTTTGTCGAGCGAGGTCGCTACATCGGAATGGTCGGGACCTAGCAGCTTCTCCTTGATCGCCAACGAACGCTCGTAGAACGGTTGCGCCAGCGCATGCTGGCCGAGACCGCGATGCAACACTGCCAGATTGTCGAGCGAGCTCGCCACATCGGGATGGTCTGGACCGAGCACGAGTTCCCGGATAGCCAGGGCGCGCTTGTGGAGTGGTTGCGCCAGCGCATGCTCGCCCAGGTGGCAATAGAGCACCGCCAGATTGTCGAGCGCGCTTGCCACCACGGGATCGTCAAGGCCGAGCCCTTTCTCCCGGATGGCCAGCGCTCGCTTTTGGAGCGGTTGCGCGAGCGCATATTGGGCCTGGGCGCGATGGAGATGGGCCAGATTGGTGAGCGACGTCGCTACGTCGGGATGATCCGAACCGAGCACCTGCTCGCGGATCGCCAGTGCGCGCTCGTTGAGCGGTTGTGCCAGCGCATATTGGCACCCGGCACGATAGAGCACCGCCAGATTGTTGAGCGAGCTGGCTACTTCGAGATCGTCTGGACCGAGTACTTTCTCCCTGATCGCCAACGCACGCTCGCACAGCGGTAGCGCCTGCGCGTATTGGCCCTGATTGCAATAGAGGCCCGCCAGAATGTCGAGCGAGGTCGCTACATCGGGATGATCCGGACCGAGCGCCTTTTCATCGATCATCAGAACCTTGGTCGCAACGACCACGGCCTCGTCGTACTGCCCCGATGCGCGGAGCCATGAGGCTTCGCTTCTCAGCGTCTCGCAATCGCTGCCTGGGCTTTTCATGAAGTCATTTCAACCAAAGTGAATCGGCTTCGACGCGTCGTTGCTGGTCCTGTACGCTCGTGATGGAGGGATATTCCAATAGCCAGCCTTTTGGGAGGAACCCGCCTAGGACGCTGCACGGCACTTACTTCCGCCGTGCGGCAATCGCCAGCCGGAGTTGCCTGGCTAACCAGGTATTTCCCTCAGTTAGGCAGTGAATAAGCGATTGCCATGCCATGCGAGATCATGAACAGCTCGATAGTGGTCGGATGCTCCCTCGGCACGCAGGCACGGGTTGGTTGAGGCTCCTTTCGTGCCACTTTTCACCCGCTGCACCGTCGCAAAGTGCTACGCTTTTGGCTTGGGCCAGACGTTGTGAGCGGAGCAGATGAAGCGACGCGAGTTCATCGCAGGGCTGGGCGGCGCGGCGGCGGCGGCATGGCCGCTCAGGGCGCGAACGCAGCGGCCGGCGCAGCAGCGGATTGCGATTTTCCATCCAGCAATCCCGACGAACCTCCTTACCGAGACGGGTGGGGGAAGCGCTTGGCGGGCTTTTTTCTCCGAGCTGCGCCACTTCGGTTACGTCGAAGGAGGCAATCTCATCATCGAGCGCTATTCGGCGGAGGGACATCACGAGCGTTACGCCGATATCGCCCGCGAGATCGTGAGCCGCAACCCGGATGTGATCGTCACTGGACCGAATCCCCCCGTGATCGCCTTCGCGGCGGCAACGCGCACGATACCGGTCGTCGCCTTCATGCTGGATCCGCTGAAAGCGGGGCTGGTGACCAGCCTGAGCCGACCCGGCGGCAACCTCACCGGCATCACCCTCGATGCCGGCATCGAGATCTGGCCGAAACGCTTGCAGATGCTGAAGGAAGCCGTGCCCTCGACACGCAAGGTCGCATTTCTGGGTATGCGCGAGGGATGGGAAGGTTCTTCCGGCCAAGTCTTGAAAGATGCAGGCAGCCGATTGGGCATCTCGGTGACTCTGATGTTCCCCCGGGAGGGCACTCCCTCGGAGATCACTCAGGTCTTCGCTGCGATGGAGCAGCAGCGGATAGATGCAGTGCTGGTCAGCGGCGAAGGAGACCTTTACGCGAACCTTCAGCTGATCGCCGAGCTCGCAGCGAAGAACCGCCTGCCGATGCTGGGTCCGTATCGAGATTACGTCGAAGCCGGGGGGCTGATGGCTTATGCGGTCGATCTTGCCGAGCTGCTCAGGCGCATGGCCGACGACGTGCACAAGATCCTCAAAGGCGCCAAGCCGGGCGACATCCCGATCTATCAGCCCACCAAGTTCGAGATCCTGATCAACGTGAAGACGGCAAAGGCGCTCGGCCTCAACCTGTCGCCGGCGCTCTTAGCCCGCGCCGCCGAGGTCTTTCAATAGGGCGCTGTTGCGATCCAGCGTGCAGGATTCGTTGAAACGTAACGCAGACAGCTGGAGGCGAGTCGCACAACGTTAGTCAGTTGCCCGTTCGCAGGGCCAGCGGCCGAGTCCGCGTCGGCGTGGCGAGTCGCGAAGCCTCTCAGTCATGGCTCGCGACTGCCGATCCCAGACACCTTGTGACCGCGCGCGGCAATCAGCCGTGTCTACAGGGCATACTTGAGGTCGCTCCATTGAGAGAGCAATTACCCTGCCAAGGGTGGCATGCCCGTTGCTTACTCTTCATTGCTGGCGCTGCATTGCCGCGGGTCCCCTCCTCCCCGCAACGTGCAAGTGCCTCCGCCCTCGGCGCGCCCCCTCGCGCCGGGGGCTTTGTTTTTCGGCGCGTGATGGGTCAGACCAAACTGGTTTATCGTCGTGCTAGTGCAGGCAGACTTCCCTTGGGTCCGAACGAGCCCCTGCGCCGTGGAAGTTATTGTCCGCGATCGATGGCGATGCCGCTCGAGCATTCCGGCACCTCGCCCCAACGGCCTTCGCAATAGCTTCGGCGCACGTGCTGGCGGCACGCGATGCGAGCGAAGAGGTCGCCGTCGCACCGCGCCAGTCTTACACGCATTGTCTGCCACGGATCCGGCTGGCGTGCTTCCGGGATCCGGCGTTGATGCGCGCTTGCGCGCTTCGTGGCAGAAACCGGCACCGGGTGTTGGCGCGCGCTTGCGCGCTTCGGTGTTTCGGGATGGTCAGGAGGAATGGGCGCCGCGAGGGCGACAATTGCCTCGGATTCCGCAAGCGTCGACTCCAGCGCCTTAGCCGGAGCAGGCGCCACTGCGGGCGCGTTGTGCGCACGGGCATCGATTGCCTGCGAGGCGACTGCGATCTCGTCTGACGCCGCGGTATTGGTGCGGTATGCGGCATAGGCAGCCGCGATCAGGATCGCCCCGATGTATGCCAACAGGAACTGGTCGGGCTGGAGCAGGCGCCAGCGCGCTCGCGTCGACGAGGCGGCGGACAGCGGTTGCGACGTGGTCGTTGTCGCCGCCACGCCCACGTCGTCCGGCGTGGCCTGCGAAGGCGGAAGGTCAGCGGCCTGCAATGCCAGCGCTGCCTCGGGTGCGGTAAACAACGCTCGACATTCCGCGCCGCACTTGTGGCAGGCTGTCGCGGCACGATGGTTTACCGCATCACATTGCTTGCACGGTTTCAGGTCCAGCGGCGCGCCACAGTCATTACAGAACTTGGAACCCGCCGGACTGTGACTGTCGCAAAACGCGCACACGCGGTCGCCAAAATAGGCGGCGCGCGCGGCGAGGGTCCACGGGGCGGGGGATGGCGAGTTCATGCCGGCATTTTAAGCGGCTTCAAGGTTTCGCGTTGGCTTGACGAAGCGTTCCCGCATTGCCCCGGTGACGGCTACGCTGGGGTGCGATGAGTATCGTTACAAGAATCGATCAAGATCCGTTGCACTACTTCGGCGCGATTGCCTGCATGCTGCGCCGTGCTAATGCCAGGGGTTGGCGTGCAGCCACGCCAATCTGTTGTTGTCGGCCGTCGCGCGTACGGCCTCGGGGACGAGCGCGGCAAGTGTCTGCGCGTCTTTAGCCCGGTCGAACGTCGCCGCGGTGGCCCGCAAGCCCTCTGGACCGATGTCCAGCACGAATGTGTGCGGATCGGCCGACGCCGGATACCGCACGTACACCGAACCGTAGCCGGTCTCCAACCGCACCAGGGCGCCACTGCCGGGCGAGATCACGCGGGTGATGCCTACCGCTTGCAGCTGCCGGGCGTAGGGCTGCGCCATCGCGGCAAACTCTGGCTGGTCGGGCAAAGACAATGGCGCCGTGGATGCGCAGGCGCAGAGCAGGAGAAAAGGGAGCGTTTTGGAGATCATCACCGGCGGTCTCTCGCGATCCAGCTTACATAGCGTCGGTCACCATTTCAAGGCGTCGTACAACTCGCGCAGCGTTCGTCCGACACACGCTTGCGGGTCAACGCATTGTGAGTTCGCGCGCACAAACAGCGTGTCGATTCAAGGCTTTGAACCAGGCACGGGTAGCGCTGCTCGGACTCCGACGGCAATCGCCATCGTACGCTGTGGCTGGCAGCGAGTATTCGCCACCGACACCGGCGGCCGCTAGAATGCAGGTGGAACTCCCGGGATCTGACCCTACCTTTCTAGCGAGCGCATGACTACCGATCTCCTCCGCGACCGGACGCTCTTGGTGTCGTGTCGCCAAATCGTCATCGGCGAGGGCTACGCCGGACGTCTTCTCGCTCCGATCCTCCGCGCTACGCGCCGCTCGCTTCGCATCACTTCGCTCGTCGTCTCCACCCTCCTTCCCGGGCTTTTCCACTCCGCCAGCGCGCAGCCGACGGCGGCATACCCCGTCAAGACCATCAAACTGGTCGTGCCTTTTCCGCCCGGCGCCGGCACCGATGCCATCGCCCGCCTGATTGCGCAAAAGCTCGCCGAGAGCATGGGCCAGCCAATGATCGTCGAGAATCGCGTCGGCGCCGGCGGCGCGATCGGCGCGACCGAAGTCGCCAAGGCCGATCCGGATGGGTACACGCTGCTGTTCGTCGCTTCGCCGTTCACGACCGTGGCTGCGTCGTCGAAGAGCGCGGGCTACGATCCCATCAGGCAGTTCGTGCCGGTGGCGCCCATCGCGCTGGGGCCGCTCGCGTTCGTGGTGAATCCCAGCGTGCCGGCGAAGACCATGCGCGAATTCATCGCGCTCGCACGGGCGCAGCCGAACAAGCTCAACTACGGCTCGGCGGGCACGGGCAGCGTCAACCATTTGGCGCTGGAGCTGCTCAATGCGCGCGCCGGCATCGACGTCGAGCACGTCCCGTACAAAGGGATCGCGCCCGCCACGCAGGATCTGGTGGCCGGGCAGATCCAGGCGATGACGGCGTCGATTCCCGCGACGCTGCCGCTGGTGGCGCAGAACCGTGTGCGCGTGCTCTCGGTGACGGGACCGAAGCGCGCCGCGCTGCTACCTGACGTGCCGACCTGGAAGGAATCCGGCGTCGACGCCGAGGTCATCAACTACTGGGGCATCGTGGCGCCGCTGGGCACGCCGCCGGATGTGGTGGCTCGTCTCAACGCGCAAGTGCAGAAGGTGCTGGCGATGCCTGAGGTGCGGGAGCGCCTGGAGCGCGAAGGCGCCGAGCTCATCCCCGGCGCGCCGGAGCGGCTGGGCGGGCTGATCGAGGTCGATCTCGCGTCCTGGAAAAAGTTGATCACCGACGCGCGGTTGCAGCTGGAATAGTCCGCCGCGCTGTTTCTCACGGCCGATCCTCCTCGGGCGACGCGTGCAGATCGAAGCGCGTGGTGTGCGTGGCGAGATAGACCTCGCGCAGGAAGCACCCCAGCCCGCAGATCACGCCCAGCATCGCCGTGACGAACAGCCCGCCGGCGAGCCAGCGCAGGTCCTTGTCAAAGAATTCCTCGATGAACAGCGTCACGATCACTACGCAGACGAGTAACGCCGCCGCCGTGCAGTAGTTGATCGACCAACTGCACACCCGACGGCGGCGCTCCAGGTTCACCATCTCGGCGCGCGCCTCGGCGTGTTCGCTAGCATCCATCTCCCGCCAGCGGTCTTCGAGGTGTCTCGCCCGGTCGATCACCCGCGCGAGCCGCGTCGCCATCACGCTGAGAAGTCCCGCCACGCCCGTGAGCAGGAACACCGGCGCGATGGCGAGCTGGATCGCGTGCGCGATGACGCCGGTGGTGGGGTCGATGGGCAATACGCGCGCGGCCGATGCCGCGTCAGTGCATGCCGCGCGGCGCGCGTACGGCGGACTGGCCCTGCATGCCGCGATGGCCGCGCTGGAACGGCGGGCGCGCACGGAACGCCGGCGTACCGACGACGAAAACGTTGGGCGGATAGAAGCCCGATCCCCACGACGAACCGCAATCGCCCCACGACCCGTCGCAGCCGTATGGGTATTGGGACTGCTGCGGCGGCGCCACGTTCATCACGTACTGGATTACCGAGGGCGGCGTGGGCGCCGGGGCATACATCACCATAGGCGGCTGGCGACGCGCCATCTCGGCTTCGTACTCGAGCTGGCGCACGCGCGCGGCAAGCAGCTGCACCTCGGCCTCGCGCGCTGCGGCTGCCGCCGCGGCACGCGCCTCGATCACCTCGGGCGGGCTTTCCTGCACGACCTTGGTGATGCGCGTGCCTTCGGGCGGCGCGACATTGCTTACGTTGACCGTGCCCTTGGCGTCGGTCCAAGTGTAGATGTCGGCG
>JBDTZQ010000212.1:0-3329 GCA_040005035.1 Betaproteobacteria bacterium
GGTGTCGGTGCCTTGGGCCACGGCATCCACGCCACGTGCTCCTCGTAGCGGTAGTCGCCCTCGGGCGCGCGATCCACCGGCGTGGTCATGGCGGCCAGCGGAATGTGCGTCTCGCCCGGCCAGCGCTCGGAGGTGAACATGATCTTGGTGCCGCATTTCGCGCAGAAGCTGCGCAAGGTTCCCGGCGAGGACACGTGCGCAGCGAGGTGCTCTGCGCCGGACGCGACCTCGACCTGGTCGGACGCGAAGCCGATCCATGTCACGACGCCAGCGCTGTGCGCGCGGCGGCAGCTTTCGCAATGGCAATGCGAGCAGAAGCGCGACGGAAATCGGGCGACGAGCTGGACGCTGCCGCAATGGCAACTGGCGCGTGCCTCTTTGGCGGTGGTGGCTGGGGTCATGGATGCGGTCGTCGTTGCGGTCGCAGGTGCGGTCGAGCGAGCGTGTCGATCACGGCCTAGGCGTTGGCGCGAAAACGCTCGCCGCCGGTGAACAGGAGGAAGTGCTTGTTGGTGGCGCGCCCGATCATGGTGATGCCGACCTTTTGCGCGATCTCGTAACCCATCTGGGTGAGCCCCGAGCGCGACACCAGGAACGGAATGCCCATCTGCGCGGCCTTGATCACCATCTCCGAGGTGAGCCGTCCCGTCGTGTAGAAGATCTTGTCGCCGCCGTCGACGCGGTCGAGCCACATCTTGCCTGCGATCGCATCGACCGCGTTGTGGCGGCCGACGTCCTCGACGAAATACACGATCTCGCTCAGCGCCTCGCCATTGGTGGCGAGCGCGCAGCCGTGCACCGCACCCGCCTGCTTGTAGATCGTCTCGTGCACGCGCACGCGATCGAGCAGCGCGTAGAGCGTCGCGCGCGTGAGCACGGCGTCGGCAGGTAACTTCACCGAATCGATCTCGGCCATGAGGTCGCCGAACACGGTGCCCTGGCCGCAGCCGCTGGTCTTGGTGCGCTTGCCGAGCTTGGCGTCGAGGTCACGCAATCCGTTGTGGGTGGCGATGACCACCGCGTTCACGTCCCAGTCGACCTGCACCGAGACGATGTCCTCGACGCGATCGAGCAGGCGCTGGTTGCGCAGGTAGCCGATGGCGAGCGCCTCGGGCGCCGCGCCCAGCGTCATCAGCGTGAGGATCTCGCGCTTGTCGACGTAGAGCGTGAGCGGGTGCTCGCCGGCGATCGGCGTCTCGCGTGTCGCGCCGGTCTCGTCGACCGCATCGACGGTGAAGGTCGACGGCCGCGCCGCGTCGCTCAGCGCCGGACGGTAGGTCGCATCCGCGCCTTCGGCCTGCATCGCGGGCGCGCTGCGCGCCCGGTTCGGTGTCTTGTCGCGCGCGTTCATCCCGAATTCTTCCTGTCGGCTCCGGCCTTGCGCAGCCACGTCATCAGCGGCATCAGGTCCTCGAAGTATCCGGCAATTTCGGCGGCGAGATTCTTCGGCGGCTTGCGCTTGATGTTGACCTCGACCAGTCCGAAGTAGTGGCGCTGCTTGATCGCGTCGATGTGCTTCAGGTCGGCGCTGAAGCCCTTGGGCGGCCGCGCCAGCGCATCTTCGTCCATCATCTCACCGTACGTCTTCCTGAATCGCGGATGGCGCAGCATCGTGGAGAGCGATGCCGGCTTCTCCGCGATGTGCTTGCGGATGCGCAGCAGGATCGCCGGCTCGGGCCGGTAGATTCCGCCGCCCACTCGCAGGATGCCGCGATGGTCGATCTCGAAATAGTAGCCAGGCTCGAGCCCGCGCTTGGCGCGGTCGCGTATCGCGGCGCTGAAGTGGGTCTTGTAAGGCGTCTTGTCCTTGCGAAAGCGTGTGTCGCGATAGATTCGGAACATCGCCTTTTTCGCGTCGACGGGGCCGAGCTGCCGGTCGAATTTCCCGACGCGCCCGACGATGTCCTTGCACAGTGCCTCGAACTCCTCGCGCAGCAGGTCGTATGCCGGCTTGTTCCACGCGAACCACGGCCGGTTGTTGTTCTCCTCGAGACCACTCAGGAACTCGATCAACGCGTTGAGGTGCAATGTTCAGCCGCCGATGTAGCTCATTTCGATCTTCGGGATCGCCACCGTGTTCTCGGAACGTATCTCCGAATAGCGGTCGGCGCGCTGCAGCCAGATCGCGGCGAGATAGTTGCCGATCGCGCTGTCGCTGCTGCCGTTGCGAAGCAGCGCGCGTAGATCGTAACCAGTCGTCGCGAACAGGCACGTATAGAGCTTGCCGTCGGTGGCCACGCGCGCCCGCGTGCAGTCGCCGCAGAACGCCTGCGTCACCGACGAGATCACGCCGATCTCGCCGCTGCCGTCGGCGTATTTCCAGCGCTGCGCGACCTCGCCCGTGTAGTTGGCATCCGACGCGACCAGCGGCATCTCGCGGTCGATCATGCGGATGACGTCGGCGGAAGGCACGACGTCGTCCATGCGCCAGCCGTTGCTGTGGCCCACGTCCATGTACTCGATGAAGCGCAGGATATGGCCGCTGCTTTTGAAGTGGCGCGCCATGGGCAGGATCTCCTGCTCGTTGACGCCGCGCTTGACCACCATGTTGATCTTGATCGGAGAGAGGCCCGCGGCGGCCGCCGCGTCGATGCCTTCCAGCACTTTCGCCACCGGGAAGTCGACGTCGTTCATCGCGCGAAACACGCCGTCGTCGAGCGCGTCCAGGCTCACCGTCACGCGCTCCAGGCCCGCATCGCGCAGCGCGCGCGCCTTGGCCGGCAGCGCCGAGCCGTTGGTGGTGAGCGTCAGGTCGAGGCCGCCCAAGTCGGAAAGCATGGCGATCAAGCGCTCGAGGTTCCTGCGCAGCAGCGGCTCGCCGCCGGTGAGGCGGATCTTCTCGACGCCGTGCGACTTGAACAGCCGCGCCAGCCGGGTGATCTCCTCGAAGCTCAGCAATTCCCCCTGCGGGAGGAAGGGGTAGTCGTGCCCGAACACATCCTTGGGCATGCAGTAGACGCAGCGGAAATTGCAGCGGTCGGTCACCGAGATGCGCAGGTCGCGAAGCATCCGCCCGCGCGCATCGGCGAGCATGCCGGTGGGCGTGACCTCGCGTGGGCTCGTCAGGGCGGACATGCCGGCGGGCACGTGCGTGGAGCGGGGCGCGCGCAGGTCGGCGACGGGAATGATCTTGGGCATCGCGATGTTGGCGTTCGAGGCAGGAAGCGCGACCGTTGATGGTAGCAGAGGCGACGCCCCTGCGCGGCGCAGGAGTATCATCCGCCCCGAGCGAACCAGCCTTCATCAGCGCCACCGCCAGCCGCGTCCCGCCAGCGCAAACCATCCATGTCCACGCCCGTTCCAAGTATCCCGGTTGCCGCCATCGTCGA
>JBDTZQ010000097.1:0-11166 GCA_040005035.1 Betaproteobacteria bacterium
TGATGGTTTATGACGGGGCTGGATTCGGGTGACTCGGGGCGGATGACGCGCCCGAGCCGCCTTCTTCAATACCCAATGCGGGAACAACGGATACGAACTGAGTCGAAATGCTCTACGGTCTTACGGCCCGTTGACCTGCGCCGCGGAGTTGCGCAGCCAGGAGCGATCGTTTTGTATTGCGAGCAACGGGTGGGAAACGGCGTGCGCCACTTTAGGTGGCGTGCCCGATGCTGCCACACCCGAGGACGCAATTCAACACCGTCATCGCACGCACTGCACAAAGCATTCGAGCTGTGCGAAGTCCCAAAAATCAATTGCGTTTCACGCGACCTGGGCGAGAATCGGAACAAACTACCGAATCCTTTCGGCAAAGCGGCCGACAACCCTTGCTCCTGCATCCCCAGATACCCCTGCTACAAACGCACCGGTGCTGAACGTTACGTCCCGAAAGACCCCGCAGCGTCTGCGACGGCGCGACATCCGTCGGTGGCCGCCGGGGGTTGCGCTCGCCGTGATGGCTGCGATGCTGATCGCCACTCTGGTCGTCGCTTGCGGCGTCGGCGCCTATCCCATCGCGCCGTCGACCGTCGTGCGAATCTTGCTGCAATGGTTCGGCTTTAGCGCTGGCGCTCCCGTCCCCGCTGAACAACAATCGGTCATTGGGTCGATACGATTGCCGCGCGTGATCCTCGGCGCGCTGATCGGTGCCGGCTTGGGCGCCTCGGGGGCGGCGATGCAGGCGTTGTTTCGCAATCCATTGGCCGATCCTTCGCTTACCGGGATGTCGGGGGGCGCCGCGCTAGCGGCAACCACAGTCATCGTGCTTGGTGCATCGGTCGCTCCAGGCCTCTCGCATCTTCTCGGAGCGGCGACGCTGCCGCTCGCGGCATTCGCCGGCGGGCTCGCAGTGAGCTTGATGGTCTTTCGGCTGGCAACGCGCGCCGGACACACGTCGATCGCGATGCTGCTCCTGGCCGGGATCGCGCTCAATGCGCTTGCCGAGGCGGCGATCGGATTGTTCACCTCCGTCGCGAGCGACGCTCAGCTGCGCACGCTGACATTCTGGCGTCTGGGCAGCGCGGCGGGAGCGACGTGGGAGGCGATCGCCGTAGCGGCCCCCGCCATCGTTTTGGCGTCTGTCGTGCTGATCTCCCGCGCCCGTGCCTACGATGCTCTGGCGCTGGGCGAGGCCGAAGCGCGCTATCTGGGCGTGCCGGTCGAGCGGCTGAAGCTGCTCACCCTGGCTGCTTGCGCGCTCGCAGCGGGAACGGCGGTGGCGATGAGCGGGATGGTGCTGTTCGTCGGTCTGGTCGCTCCGCATCTGGTCCGCCTCGGATGCGGCCCCGGACATCGCGTGGTCGTTCCCGGCGCGACGCTCGTCGGTTCCATGCTGGTCGTCGCCGCTGACGCCGCCGCCAGAAGCGTCGCGGCGCCCGCAGAGCTGCCGCTCGGCGTCTTTACGGCGTTGTTCGGAGTGCCATTCTTCATCGGGCTGCTGCTGCGCCAGCGCGATGCCTGGAGCCTGTGATGCTTGCGGCCAACGGCGTCGGGGTGGCGGTGGAGGGCATATCGCTGCTGCAGGACATCAGTGTTCGCTTGCGTTCGGGACGTATGCTTGCCGTCATGGGACCGAACGGTGCCGGCAAGTCGACGCTGTTGCGCGTACTTGCCGGCGACCTGCCGCCCACGTCGGGTGAAGTCGCCTACGACGAGCTGCCGATCACGAGCTTGTCCAGCGTCGAGCGAGCGCGCCGCCGCGCCGTCGTCATGCAGAGAAGCCCCATCGCGCACGGATTTTCGGCGCTGGAGACCGTCTTGATCGGCCGCTATCCGCACGGCGGCAATGGAGAGCTCGGCGCGGATCGCGCCATCGCAAGCCGTGCCCTCGCGCGTGCCGGTGCCGCCGAATTCGATTCGCGATCGGTCGAGACGCTATCGGGCGGTGAGTTCGCCCGCGTCGTGTTGGCGCGCGCGCTCGCACAGATCGACGGCGTGGAGGGACCGCGCTACCTGCTGCTCGACGAGCCCACCGTGGCGCTCGATCCCGCGCACCAGCACGACGTCATGCGCTTGCTGAGCGGGCTGGCGCGCGACGAGCAGGTCGGGATTCTCGTCATCCTCCACGATTTCAATCTTGCCGCCCGCTACGCCGACGATGTTGTGCTGATGCGGGCAGGGTCGGTCGTCGCCGATGGACTTCCCGACGAGGTACTCGTCCCGGCACTGATCGCGCAGGTCTTCGGCGTCGAGGCGATCGTTCTCGCACACCCGAGCGATTCATGCCCTGTGATCGTCGTCAACGGATGATGTGCGTCAGCCGGGGAAAAGCGTGCGCAGCGCGGTGGGCTTACACACTCCGCGCTCGGTGATGATTCCGGTCAACAGTCGCGCCGGCGTGACGTCGAAGCCGGGATTGAAGACGACCGTTCCCTGCGGCTGCGATGGATCGCTGCCGGCAGCGCCAAGCACTTCCTCGCGATCGCGTTCCTCGATCGGAATGCGTGAGCCGTCCGGAAGCGTCCAGTCGATGCTGGGCGAAGGCACTGCCGCGTACATAGGAACTGCGTTGTCGCGTGCGGCCAGCGCCTTTTCATAAGTGCCGATCTTGTTGCACACGTCGCCGTTTACGGCGACGCGATCGGCGCCGACCAACACGATGTCGACCTTGCCGTGTTGCATGATCGTCGCACTGGCGGCGTCGACAATCAGCGTGTGCGGCACTCCGTGCGCGTGCAGCTCCCAAGTCGTGAGACGCGCGCCCTGCAACCGTGGCCGCGTCTCGCTCACCCACACGTGTACCGCGACGCCGGCGGCATGCGCGAGATAGATCGGTGCGGTCGCCGTGCCGTAACCGAGCGTCGCCAAGGCGCCGGCGTTGCAGTGGGTGAGGACGTTGACCGGGCGCGACCCTACCGCGAGCTCCCGGATCAGGCGCAGTCCGTGCTCACCGATGGCGCGGTTGATGGCGACGTCCTCGGCGGCGATGGCATCCGCCTCGTTCCACACGGCAGCGGCTCGGCTTGGCTCCGGCACGGCGAGCGCGACACGCTCGCAGCGATCGAGCGCCCAGCGCAGATTGACCGCCGTGGGTCGCGTTGCCAGCAGCAACGCGCGCGACGCGCGGAGATGATATTCCGTTGGATCCGCGCGCAGCGCGATGGCCAAGCCATAGGCAGCTGTCACGCCGATCAGAGGCGCACCGCGCACCTGCATGGATCGAATGGCGTCGGCCGCGTCGAGCACCGTGGCGAGGCGCCGGGTGACCAGCGACTGCGGCAGTCGGGTCTGGTCGACGATGTCGATCGCGCCCTGTTCCGGGCGTGCGCGCAAGGGCGCGAATTCGGCCGGCGATGCGAAACGGTGAATTTCCATGCGCAGCGTGGTGCGCCCGACGCCTACTTCAGCACCTGAACGATATTGTTGAAGTCGTCGGTCCATAGCTTGAGCCCTTCGCGCTCTTCGATGGAGACCGAAACTTCGGCGACCTGCGGCTTCTCGAGCGATGCCGGGTCGTCCGACATCAGGATCCAGTCGCTCACGCTGGTCAGCGCATCGTCTGTGCCGTCATAGACCATCACCGCATGCATGCCGTGCGCGTCGGCAAGCCCCTTTACCACCGGCGGCAGGTCAAGGTAGCGGTTGGTAACGTGAAAAGCGATGATGCCGCCCGGCTTCATGTGCCTGCGATAGATCGCCATCGCCTCCGAAGTGAGCAGGTGAACGGGGATGGCGTCGCTGGAAAATGCATCGATCGCGAGCACGTCGAACTGCTGGGAAGCCTCGCGCTCCAGCGTCAGCCGCGCGTCGCCGAGCGCGACCTCGATGGTTGCATCGCTGCCCTTGAGGTAGCTGAAATCGCGATTGGCGATGGTGACGACCGCGGGATTGATGTCGTAGAAGCGGTAGACGTCGCCGCGGCTTCCGTAGGTGGCAATGGTCCCGGCACCCAGTCCGATGATTCCGACCTTGATCGGCCGTGCGCTCGGATGCAGCGACTCGAGCACACGGCCGATGCCCGACGTCTGGGTGTAATACGTCGTCGGCGTGTGCTTGAACTCGGGCGCCAGATACTGCGTGCCATGCAGGATCGTGCCATGGATGAGCGAGCGGTGGCGGCTCGACGCTTCGCCGAATTCCTGCACGCGCAGGACGCCGTAGAAGTTGCGCGTCGCCAGCACGGTGTTGTTGTAGAAATCCTTGATCTGCCAGACCTCCGCGCCCAGCGTGAAAAGCAGCGTGGCAAGAGCGAGCGTGATGAATGCCGGATGCGCGCGCCGCATCTGGAAGGCGAGCAGTGCGGCGCACGCCACCAGCCCGAAGGCAAGCTCGAAATACGCCGGCAGGATCACCGGCGCGGCCAGCCCCACCAGCGCCGAGCCGAACGCACCTCCCGCCGAAAGCATCAGGTAGAAGCGCGTCAGATAGCGCGGCGCCGGCTTCATGCGTGCGAGCTCGCCGTGACAGAACATGCATGCGAAGAACAGCCCCACGCAGAATACCGAGATCTGAACCACGAGCTGATGCGCGAGCTCGCGATCCGCGACGGCCCAGCCCATCACGCCCAGCGCGATCGCCACGATCGGCGCGAACACGCCGCGGCGATACCATCCGCTGCCGTCGAAGCAGAGGATGAACGTGAGCAGGTAGATCGCCAGCGGGACGACCCAGAGCAGCGGAATCGCCGCGATGTTCTGGCAGATGTGATTGGACACGGCGAGCAGGAGAAAAGAGCCGGTCGCGGCGAGCGCGAACCAAAGCCACTGTGATCCGGCGCCCGGCGGCGGCGCGCTGGCGCCGGCGTCGTCTGCGTCGCCCGGGACGCCAACCGAGCCTTCGCGCGTACGCAGGCTATACCATCCACTGGCCGCGCAGAGCACCACGAACAGCGCGTACGCGGCGGACCATCCATACGATTGCATGCGCGTCGGCGCCCAGGGCTCGAGCCCGAACGGATAGCCTACCAGCGCGAGCATCGATGCCAGATTGGACAGCGCGAACAGTCGATACGGGCTTTTTCCCGGGAAGCTCCGTGCAAACCACGCCTGCACCAGCGGGCTGGTCGTCGACAGCAGCAGATAGGGAAGTCCGACAGTGACCGCCAGTAGCCCCAGGATTGCAAGCGATGGGTCGTCGCCGCCCTGCGGCTTCCAGTTCGTGTCGGGAATGATCGGCAGCACGGCGCAGCTGGCGAGCAGCAGCGCGCCATGAACGATCACCTGCGATCGTGGCGACAAGCGCCTCACGACCACGTCGGCGTACGCATAGCCGAGCAGCAACGTGGTCTGGAAGAACACGAGGCAGGTGGTCCACACCGCTGCTCCGCCGCCGAACCACGGAAGAATCTGCTTGGCCATCACCGGCTGCACCAGAAACAACAGGAAGGCGCTGACGAAAATGGTGAGAGCGTAGAGCGGCATGGTGGGCAACGTTGCCCCGACGGTGCGGGGCAGCGCGCATTGTACCGGACGGCACGTAGCGCGCTTCCCGGCACGCGCGTCCGCCGCGGACGCTATCGGACGCGCGGACGCGCTACGTCATCGTCCACGTCGGCGCCGACTGCGAGCGGCACCGTCAATACGAGGGTTTTTGCTTGAAGTATTCGACGCGATCGATCGATCGGACCTTGATTTCGTGGACATCGATTCCCTGCAGGACGCGCAGCGGAACCGTCACGCCCGCGGTGCGCTTCGCCCAGAGCTTGCGGTAGAACTCCGCCTGCGAGTGCACGCCTTCGCCACCGACTTGGAGAATGATGTCGCCGGCGCGTATTCCGGCGCGATCCGAAGGCCCGCCCGGTGAAACACGCACGACGACGAGCCTGCCGTGCTCTTCGTCGGCGGCCACGCCCAGCCACGGCCGGACAGGCCCCGAACGGCGTCCGTTACCGACGAGATCGGCGAGAATCGGCTTGAGCACCTCGATGGGAACGAACATGTTGCCGGGGACGCGGGGCTCACCGTCGGTCGCGTCGCGCAGGATCAGCGAGCCGACGCCGAGCAACGCGCCGTCGGTGCCGATCAGCGCCGCACCGCTCCAGTCCAGCGCAGGGGGCGAGGTGAAGATCGCGGATTCGAGCAGGTACTCCCAATTTCCCGTAAACATCCGGCGCGAAACCACGAGCGCGCGCGTGGCATCGTCGCGACCGCCGCGATTGACGATCAGCACGGGATCCGACGCCGCGAGCCGGCTCGAATCGCCGAGCGCGATCGGCGCGACGTCGAGCGGGATGACGGGCTTGACCAGCCCCAGTCCGCTGACATGATCGTACGCGACCACGCGCGCCGGCAAAGCCCGCCCGCGGTTGTCGATGATGCGTACCTCGTCGGCTTCGATCAGCAGGTAGCCGATGGTGAGCGTCAATCCATCGCGCGCGATAATTACGCCAGTGCCTTCGCGTTCGGTGCCGAGTGTCGCTGCGCTTCGGGCGTCGGGCAGCGCGCGGGCCTCGATCTGCACGATAGCGGCGAAAAAAGCGTCGGCGTCCGCGGGCGTCGGAGCGCGCGATGACGACTCTGCCGCCGGCGCGCTCGGCGAGAGCGCGCCGGTCAGCGCCAGCAGCATCGGGGCAAGGAACTGCCGCAGGGCTGCCCCAAGGCACGCGCCACCTCGGGGGAACGGCGCGCAGCGACGCTCGGGCGGAACATGCAAGCGCGGCGGCCGCGGCAATCCGGCAACACAATCGACCATGACAATCTCCGCGCCTCGATTCGCACGATCGGCGATCGGCGATCGCGATGAGGCCTGGGCAGCGCGCGCTCAAGTGCCCGCGTCGCATCCGAACTATAGCGCGGCCAACGCGCGGCCGCATTCGTCCCGTTATAATGGCGAAAACGATCTCGATTCGCGGAGGAGATTCCCTTGAAGACCAGCGCCGTTGGCCCGGAGGACCTTGCTCGGTCCGTCCTGGCGGTGCCGCCGCTCGCCCGGCACGGCGATCTCACGCTCAATCACGCCTCGAACACGACGCTGATACGACATCTCGAGGCCGGCGGCGTATCGACGCTGATGTACGGAGGCAACGCCAATTTCTACAACATCGGGCTCTATGAATACGGCGCGGTGCTCGATTTTCTCGAGCAGACCGCGGCGGCGTCGACGTGGGTGATTCCCTCCGTCGGCCCGGACTTCGGCAAGCTGCTCGATCAGGCGCGCGTGTTGCGTTCGCGTGCGTTTCCGACGGCGATGGTTTTGCCGCAGACGTTTCCGGCGACGCCCGACGGCTGCGAGAAGGCGATACGCCTGTTCGCCGACGCATACGGCCGGAAGGTCATCGTCTATATCAAGGCCGAGAACTATCTCGGCGCCACGAACGTCACACGGCTGGTGGACGCGGGCATCGTCGCCGCCATCAAGTATGGCGTAGTACGCGATGACCCGGTCGACGATCCGCTGCTTCGCGAGATCGTCGACTGCGTCGACCCGAAGCTCGTCGTGAGCGGCATCGGCGAGCGTCCTGCAGTGGCGCATCTGCGCTCGTTCGGGCTCGCGGCGTTTACCTCAGGGTCGGTGTGTGTCGCGCCGCGCGGCTCGATGCGCATGCTCGCCGCGTTGCAGGCGCGAGACTACGCGAGCGCCGAGGCGATTCGCTCGGCCTATCTTCCTCTCGAGGACCTGCGCGACACGCACTCGCCGATCCGCGTGCTGCACGAGGCGGTGACGCTTTCCGGCATCGCCGACATGGGACCGATGCTGCCGCAGCTCTCCAACATCGGCGCCGCGCATACCGGCGCCATCCGCGGTGCCGCGCAGGCGCTGCTCGCTCACGACAGGACACTGCAATGACCTCTTCCACCAAGCCCCGACGCAAGACACCCGAACAGTTGCGCTCGCATCGCTGGTATGGCGTTGACGACATGCGCGCGTTCGGGCATCGCTCGCGCACCGCGCAGATGGGCTACTCGCGCTCCGACTACATGGGCAAGCCTGTCATCGCGATCATCAATACATGGAGCGACATCAACCCCTGTCACTCGCATTTCCGGCAGCGTGCCGAGGAGGTCAAGCGCGGCATCTGGCAGGCCGGGGGCTTCCCGGTCGAGATGCCGGTGATGACCTTGTCGGAGCCGTTCCAGAAGCCGACGACCATGCTCTACCGCAACCTGCTGGCGCTCGAGACCGAGGAGATGCTGCGCTCGTATCCCGCCGACGGTGCAGTGCTCATGGGCGGCTGCGACAAGACGACGCCGGCGTTGCTTATGGGCGCGATCAGCATGAACCTCCCTGCGATCTACGTGCCCGCAGGCCCGATGCTGCGCGGCAACTGGAAGGACCAGACGCTGGGCAGCGGCTCGGACGTGTGGAAGTACTGGGCCGAGAAGCGTGCCGGCAACCTCAGCGATCGGCAATGGCAGGAGATCGAGGACGGCATCGCGCGCTCGCCGGGCCATTGCATGACCATGGGTACCGCGTCGACGATGACTTCCGCGACCGAAGCGCTGGGCTTCACGCTGCCGGGCGCCGCGTCGATTCCTGCGGCCGATTCGCGGCACGCGCGCATGGCCGCGGATTGCGGACGGCGCATCGTCGACATGGTCTGGGAAGACTTGAAGCCGCGCGATTTCCTCACGGCGGCCTCGTTCGACAACTCGATCACGACGGTGCTCGCGATCGGTGGATCCACCAACGCGCTGGTGCACATGGTCGCGCTGGCGCGTCGCGCGGGTGTGGCGCTGTCGCTGTCGCGCTTCGACGAGCTCTCGCGCACGACGCCGCTGCTGGCGAACGTGCGTCCGGCGGGCAAGTATCTGATGGAGGACTTTTTCTACGCCGGCGGGCTGCGTGCGCTGCTTTCGCGGATCAGCGACCTGCTCGCGCTCGACGCCCACACTGTCAACGGGCACACGCTGGGCGAGAACATCGCCGGCGCCGAGGTCTACAACGCCGACGTGATCCTGCCGCGCGACAAGCCGTTGGTGGCGAGCGGAAGCCTCGCCGTGCTGCGCGGCAACCTCGCACCCGACGGCGCCGTCATCAAGCCGGCGGCGGCGGAGTCGCGTCTGCACAAGCACACCGGCCCGGCGGTGGTCTTTTCCGACTACAACGACATGGCGGCGCGCATCGACGACCCTGCGCTCGACGTGACGCCGAATTCGGTCCTAGTGCTCCAGAACGCGGGGCCGCTCGGCGCCCCAGGCATGCCCGAATGGGGCCAGCTGCCGATTCCCAAGAAGATACTCGCGCAAGGCATACGCGACATGGTGCGCATCTCCGACGCGCGCATGAGCGGCACCAGCTACGGAGCGTGCGTGCTGCACGTCGCACCCGAATCCTTTGTCGGCGGACCGCTGGCGCTGGTCAAGGACGGCGACATGATCGAGCTCGACGTTGCCGCTCGAAAGTTGGAGCTCAAGGTCGACGCCACCGAGCTGGCGCGCCGTCGCGCGGCGTGGAAAAAACCCCCGCCCAAATTCGAGCGCGGTTACGGCGCGCTTTACCAGCAACACATCACCCAGGCCGACCAGGGCTGCGACTTCGATTTCCTCGAAGGAACCGCGCCGACCGCGGAGCCGGAGATCCACTGATGCGCACGCTCGCTTCGTCGGCGCTGGTCGACGCCGTGACCGCGATCATGCACGCGGCGGGGTGCGGCGCGGGCGAGGCGAAGACCGTGGCGCGCCGGCTGGTCGATTCCAATCTCGTCGGCCACGACTCGCACGGCGTCATTCGCGTCGGCAAATATCTGGAGTGGATGCGCGATGGCTGGGTGAAGGCGAATCAGACGCCGAGCACCGTGTTCGAGAACGACAGCATCGCCATTGTCGACGGCAACCGCGGCTTCGGCCAGGTCGTCGGAGAGTTCGCCGGCGCGCTGGGCACGGCGAAGGCCGCGAAGACGGGCATCGCGATGGTGGGACTTCGCAACTGCGGGCATCTCGGCCGCGTCGGCGACTGGGCCGAGCTCGCCGCCGACGAGGGACAGGTGTCGCTGCATTTTCTCAACACGTCGGGTGCGCAGCGCGTCGCGCCCTTCGGGGGCAGCGACCGGCGGTTGTCGACCAATCCCATCACCGTCGGCGTGCCCGTCGCCGGGCGCGATCCGATCATCCTCGACATCACCACCTCGATGGTCGCGGAGGGCAAGATTTTCGTTGCAAGCAACAAGGGTGAGCACGTGCCGCCGGGATGGATCATCGACAAGCGCGGGCAGCCGACGACCGATCCGCGCGAGTTCTACGATGGCGGTGCACTGCTCACCGTGGGCGCGCACAAGGGCTCCGGACTGTCGATCATCGTCGACCTGCTCGCCGGGGCGCTGTCGACCGGCAGGAGCTCGGACCCCGAGGACAAGGTGCTGCGCAACAACATGATGTCGATCTATATCGCGCCGCAGGTCTACGACAAGAGCGGCGCTGTCGACCGAGAAGTCGCGCGTTTCGTCGAGTGGGTACGCGCGTCGCCACCCGCGGTTGCGGGACAGCCCGTGATGCTTCCCGGCGAAGTCGAACGCAGCACGCGTGCGCGGAGGCTCGAGGGGGGCATCGACATCGACGACAAGACCTGGACGGACATCCTCGCGGCGGCCGCATCGGTGGGTCTTTCGACCGACGCCATCGCGGCAAAGCTTCAATCATGAATCTACCAGCGGAGCGACCATGAATGCATTCGTGCGCAGTGCAGTCCTGATGTTTGCAGTCGTGTTGGCAACCGAGGCGGGCAACGCTGTGGCGCAGGCGTGGCCGAGCAAACCGATCAAGTATGTCGTGCCGTTCGCTCCCGGCGGAACCACCGACATCCTGGCGAGGACGATCAGCGAAAAGCTGAGCGTCGCGCTCGGTCAGCCGGTGGTGGTCGAGAACAAGCCCGGCGCGGGCGGCGGCGTCGGCGCCGATTTCACCGCCAAGGCCGCGCCCGACGGCTACACCATCATGGGCGGCACGATCAGCACGCACGCCATCAACGCATCGCTGTATTCGAACCTGCCATATGACCCGGTCAAGGATTTCGTTCCGATCACACTCATTGCCCGCGTGCCGAACATGCTGGTGATCAATCCGGCGATTCCCGCGAAAAACGTGAGCGAGCTGATCGCGCTCATCAAGGCGAACCCCGGCAAGTACACGTTCGCGTCGAGCGGCAACGGCACGTCGCAGCATCTGTCCGGTGAGCTATTCAAGTCGATGGCCGGCGTGGACATGCAGCACATTCCCTACAAGGGCAGCCCGCCGG
>JBDTZQ010000098.1:0-11130 GCA_040005035.1 Betaproteobacteria bacterium
GCCGGGGCGCCCCAAGGCGCTCGCCCCCTGGGGGGAGGCGGCGCACAGCGCCGCTGCGGGGGGAGACCATGAATTCCCGCGCACGACCTTCCGCGCGCCGCGTCGCCGTCACCGGCATCGGGCTGGTGACGCCGGTTGGCAACGACGTCGAGCACACCTGGAGCGCGCTCCTCGCGGGCCGTAGCGGCGCCGCCCCGATCACGCTTTTCGACGCGAGCGGCTTTTCCACGCGTATCGCCGCCGAGGTGAAAGGATTCGACCCCCGATCGCTCGAGCAGGATCGCAGGCTGCTCAAATTCGCCAACCGCTCGACCGGTTTCGCGCTCGCCGCGGCCGAACAGGCCTTCGCCGACGCCGGCATCGCACCCACCGAGCGCAGTGCCGATCGCTGGGGCTGCACGGTTGGCACCGGCATGATGGGCGTCGCGTACGCGGATCTATCACGCGTGCAAAGCCATTCCGCCGCCGACGGCGAGTTGCATCCGGATCAGCTCCTCACCGACGAAGCCGCGAACGATCCGATGGTCTTCTGTCGCAGCCAGTCGACGGGCGGACTCGCGCTGCTCACCCGCCGCTTCAGCATCCGTGGTTACGCGAGCTCGGTTCACACCGCCTGCGCATCGGGCGGACAGGCAATCGGCACTGCGCTCAAGCTCATCCGCCGCGGCGCGGTCGACTGCGCGCTGGCCGGGGGCTTCGATTCCATGATCAGCCCCGTGGGGATCGGCGGGTTCTGCCTTCTCTCCGCCGTGTCGGCCGACAACGACACGCCGCAGCGCGCCAGCCGTCCGTTCGACGTCACGCGCAACGGTTTCGTGCTGGGCGAAGGCGCGGGGTTCGTGATCCTCGAGGAATGGGAGTCGGCGCGACGCCGCGGCGCGCGTATCTATGCCGAGCTCGCCGGCGACGGCAACTCGCTCTCGTCGTATCGCATCACCGACTCGCCGCCCGATGGCGACGGGCCGATCCAGTCGATGCGCGCCGCGATCCACGACGCCGGTGCCACACCGGACGACATCGACTACATCAACGCGCATGGCACGTCGACGTGGATGAACGACAAAAGCGAGTCGGCGGCGATCCACGCCGTGTTCGGCGAACGCACGCAGGACGTGTCGGTGAGCTCGACCAAGAGCTCGATGGGCCACCTCATCGCCGCCGCCGGCGCGGTCGAGGTCGCGATATGCGCGCTCACCATCCACCACGGCGCGATGCCGGTGAATGCGAATCTGGTCGAGCGCGATCCGGAATGCAACCTTAACCTGGTCGTCCGCGAGCCGCGCGAGGGGCGCGTGCGCATGGCACTGTCGAATTCGTTCGGCTTCGGCGGATCCAACAGCTGCGTGGTGCTGCGCGCGCCCGACGAAACAGAAGCAATGCGCGAAACGCCAGGCGAAGCGGGCCGGTGATGGCGCACTATCCACGCGTGGTCATCACCGGCGCGGGTGCGGTCTGCGGGTCCGGAAGCAGCGACGGGGCGATACTCGACGCCATCGTCGCCGGCCGCTCTGCGATCGCCCCGATCGCGCAGTGGGACACCACCGGCTGGCCGATCGCGGTTGCCGCGGAAGTCGCCGATTTCAATCCGCGCGCTCTGGTCGAGGATCGCAAGCTGCACAAGCTCATCCGCCGCACCGACATGTTCGGTCTCTACGCGGCGAGCCAGGCGATCGATGCTTCGGGAGTGGTGGCGACGCGCGACGCGCTCGATGCCGATGCCCAGTCCATCTTCTCCGACCGCAGCGGGCTCTACGTCGGCTCCGGCGGCGGCGCATACAACACGCAGTACGAATATTTCCCGCTGATGAGCGAGACCGGCGGGGCGCTCGGCGGCTTTGGCCGGGAGCTGACCAACGTGGTCAACCCGATGTGGCTGTTGCGCACGCTTCCAAACAACGTTCTGTGCCACGTCGGCATCAAGTACAACCTCAAGGGCAGCAACGCCTGCATTACCAACCACAGTTGCGGCGGAACGCTGGCGGTGATCGAGGCCGCCGAGGCGCTGCGCCACGACGAGGCGGACCGCGCGGTGGCGGTCGGGCACGACGCGATCATCGAGCCGCAGATGGTGCTCTACTATCACCAGTGCGGACTGCTGGCGAAGGACACGATCCGGCCGTTCGACGCTGCGCGCAGCGGCAGCGTGTTCGGCGAGGGCGCCGGCGCGCTGGTGCTGGAGACCGAGCGCGGGGCGAATGCGCGCGGCGCGACCATCCTGGGCGAAGTCCTCGGCGGCGGCTACGCCGGCGAAGCGCTCGGCTTGCTGGCGATACGCGACGACGGCGACGGGCCGGTGCGTGCGATGCGCCAGGCGCTCGACGACGCGGGCCTCGTCGCGGCCGACGTCGGCATGATCGTCGCGCACGGCAACGGCACGCCTCAATCCGATGCGTCGGAGGCGGCGGCGCTCCGCCGCGTTTTCGGCGGCGATGTTCCCCCGGTCACCGCCTTCAAATGGGCGATCGGTCACCTCATCGCGGCGGCGGGAATTATCGAGACCGTCCTGGCGCTGACGGCGCTGTCGCGCGGCATCGTTCCGGGCATCGCGACGCTGTCGCGTGTCGATCCCGCGTGCGCCGGCATCGGCGTCACCGATGCTGCGCGCGTTCCCCGCTCGAAAGTCGCGCTCATCCTCTGCCGCGGCTTCGCGGGAACCAACGCTGCGCTGATCGTCCGCGCGGCCTAGGGCCTAACGCGATGGGCAGCTACCACGCGGCGCGCGGCGGACCAACTGAGGCCGGCGGTGGGCCGAGCGGTGCCGACGGTACGCCAACGAAGGCCCGCGACGGGGCACCCGAGGCTGAAGGTGCGACGCGCTGCGGCATCGATCGCGTCGTGCTCGCGCGCATCGAGCGGCTGCTTGCTGACACGCCGCCTTCCGATCTGGCGCGGATCTTTTCTGCAAGAGAGCTCGCCGACAGCGGCGAGGGTCCGGGGCGCGTGGCAAGCCTGGCCGCACGCTTCGCCGCCAAGGAAGCGTGCGCCAAACTGTTCGCGCGCGAGCTGGCGCTGGGCCAGATCGAGGCGACCGACTTCTCGGTTGCGCGCGACGATTACGGCGCTCCGCAAGTTGTGGTGGCGCCGCACGCGCGCGCCACGCTCGACCGCCACCGCATCCTCGACATCACCGTGTCGCTCACGCATGATCGCGACAGCGCATCAGCGGTGGCGCTCGCGCGGCCCATAGTGACCGACACGCCGCTGGCCGGTCGATGGCTGTACCGGCTGTTGCCGTTTCGTCGGAAAGTGATCCTCGAGAACCTGCGCCGCGTGTTCGGCGCCTTCGTCACGCCCGAGGAAATCGAGCGGCTGGCCAAGGCGCATTACGCGCACTGGTGGCGGCTGCTCACCGAGTTCCTGAAGTTTCGCTGGATGTCGGCGGCGCGAAAGGCATCGCTGGTCAGCGTCGAGAACGTCGACGTGCTGGCCGCCGCGCTGGCGCGAGGCAAGGGCGTGCTCATCCTCACCGGCCACTTCGGCAACTTCGAGGTCGCTACCGTTGCCGGTCTCGCCGGCTTCCCGGAAATGCACGGACGAATCCACTTCGTGCGCCGGGCGATTAAGCCGCGCTGGCTCGACGACTGGGTCAACCGCCGCTTTCGCCGCGCTGGCTTCGGCGTCCTCGGCAAGCGGGGATCGCTCGACGCGATCCTGGAACGGCTTGCCGCCGGCGACATGGTGGTGTTTCCCTTCGATCAGCACGCCAGTCCGCCCGACGGCATCAAGAGCGAGTTCTTCGGCCATCCGGCGTGGACGTTCAAGAGCCTCGCCATCATCGCGCTCAGCACCGATGCGCCGGTGCTGCCGGCCGCCGGATGGCGCGAGCCTTCGGGGCGGCACGTGCTCCGATTCGAGGAGCCGCTGCCGATCATCGATCGTCAGAACGTCAACGACGAGATACGGCTCAACACGCGCGCCTACAACGCCGCTCTCGAGCGCTTGGTGCTGCGACATCCCGAGCAGTGGTTCTGGGTTCACAGGCGCTGGAAGGTGCTGCGATCGCGCTAGTCGTGGGCGCAGTTTCGTCGCTGCCGTCGCGAACGCCTATAATGCGAGGCTGACAACGATCGCCGCCGGCACTCGGGAGGAGCTTCCGGCGCCTCAGGTAACACACAGGCAACCCATGTTCGAGTACCTGCCCAACTTCCTCGCACCGAAGTTCTTCATACTCTACGTGTTCATCGCGTCGGCGTTGTTCGTCCACTATCGCGGCACGGTGCGCCATCGCTTTTACCGCCAGATCACCGATCACTCGACGTTCATGGCGCCGTACAACGTGCTCATGTACATGTTTTCGGCGGTTCCGAACAAGCCTTTCATCGACGTCGCGCGGTTTCCGGAGCTCAAGCCGCTGACCGACAACTGGCAGATGCTGCGCGACGAGGCGCTCAAGCTCTTCGACGAGGGCTACATCAAGGGCGCGGCGAAATACAACGACCTGGGCTTCAACTCGTTCTATCGCCGCGGCTGGAAGCGCTTCTACGTGAAGTGGTACAACCAGCCGCTGCCTTCAGCGCAGGCGCTGTGCCCGAAGACCGTCGAGCTGGTGCAGTCGATTCCCACCATCAACGGCGCGATGTTCGCGATGCTCCCGCCGGGCGGCGACCTAGGCAAGCACCGCGATCCGTTCGCGGGATCGCTGCGCTATCACCTCGGCCTGTCGACACCGAACTCTGACAAGTGCCGCATCTGGGTCGACGGTCAGGAGTACTCGTGGCGCGACGGCGAGGCCGTGATGTTCGACGAGACCTTCATGCACTGGGCCGAGAACAAGACCGACACACTGCGCGTGATCCTGTTCGCCGACATCGAACGGCCGCTCAAGAGCAAGATCATGTCGAAGATCAACCACTGGTTCAAGAACACCGTGATCCGCGCCAGCGAGACCAACAACGAGGAGGGCGACCGCGTCGGCGTGCTGAACCGGATTTTCGGCGTCGCCTACTACCTGCGCCTTCCGGCCAAGGCACTCAAGCGCAAGAGCAAGACCGCGTACTACGTGCTCAAGTGGGCGCTGCTCGGCGGGTTGGTGGTGTGGCTGCTTGCCTGATGCTCGGCACTGTTCGCTGACCATGGTGACTCGTGCGCGCGCCTCGCGCTGGTCGCGCCTTGCGGGATGTGGGATCGCGCTGTGCATGGCCGCTGCGACGCTCGCGCAGGACGTCTATCCTACGAAGCCGATTACGCTGGTTGTCCCGTTTCCGCCCGGGGGCGTCGCCGACATCGTGGCGCGTCCGTTCGCCGAGGCGCTCGGACGTACGCTCGATGTACCGGTGGTCATCGACAACAAGGCGGGCGCGGGCGGCGGGATCGGCATGGGCTATGTCGCCAAGGCCAGGCCCGACGGCTACACGCTGCTCCTCGCGCTTTCGTCGATCGCGATCATTCCCACGGCCGACAGCGTGACGGGCAGGGCGCCGATGTACCAGCTCGACCAGCTCGTCCCGCTGGCGCGTCTCACCGCCGATCCCACCGTCCTGGCGGTGCGCGCCGACGCCCCGTGGAAGACGCTCGTGGAGTTCATCGTCGACGCCAAGAAGCGTCCCGGCGGCATCGCCTACGGCTCGTCCGGCAACTACGGCACCATGCACGTCCCGATGGAAATGTTCGCGGCCAGCGCGGGCATCAAGCTTCTCCATGTGCCCTACACGGGCGCCGGGCCTGCCGTGATTGGGCTGCTGGCGGGCAACATCGACGCCGTCGCGTCGGGCCCGTCGACGGTCGTCCAGCACGTCAAGGCAGGCAAGCTGCGCGTCCTGGCGTCGTGGGGCGACAAGCGGCTGGCGTCGCTTCCGGACGTGCCGACCTTCGCCGAGCAGGGCTACGACGCGGTGTTTTTCCAATGGTCGGGGCTTTTCGCGCCGGCCGGTACCCCGGCCCCGATTCTGGCCCGGCTCGCTGCGGCCGCCAAGGTCGCCGCCGCCGATCCGCGCTTCGTAGGCACGCTCGCCACGGTCGACACCCCGGTCCAGTACATGGACGACGCCGCTCTCGGCCGTTTCCTCGACGCTGACGCCAGGAAACTGGGCGGCGTCGTGCGCAACATCGGCAAGCTGGAGTAACGCCGGGGCGGCGCGCCCGTCCTGGGTGCGCAGGGCACGAAACTTGCGGCCCCCACTCCGTTCACGACCAACGGACGGGTCGGTGACGTGATGGCGGCCGCCCGTTCCACCGTTCCCGCGCATTGCCACTGAGCGGCCCATGACTCTCATCGACCTTGCCTCGCTGCTCGCGGACAACCTGCCGCTGCTCGCGGCGCTTCTCGCGGTGCTTCTGCTGGGCGGAGGCAGCCTGGCGCTGCTCGAGCGCCGCCGGGAGCGTTTCACCACCGATATCGCCGGCCTGAGGACGCTGTTGGGCGCCGACGCGGCCAGGTCCGCCAAGGCGAGATCGGGCGATGCAGCGGGGACCGAGCTGCAGCGCACCCGCGAGGCGCTGCGCGCCAGCGAGCGCCAGCTCAGGCTGATCACCGAGAACGTGCCCGCGATGATCGTCTATTACGACCGGCACTTCGTGTGCCGCTTCTCCAATTCGCAGTACGCGAGCTTTTTCGGATTCACCGTGAATGGCATCCTCGGCAAACACCTTTCCGAGGTCATCGGTGCCAAGAGCTACGAGAAGACCGCGGCGCAATTCCAGCGTGTGCTCGACGGCGAGTCGATTACCTACGAGCGCGCGCACCGCGCCGCCGACGGAAGGACGCGCTACATCCGCGTCGCCTTCGCCCCCGAGCGCGACCGTCGCGGGGAGGTCCAGGGCAGCTACGCGCTGGTCACCGACGTCACCGCGCACCGCGACGCGGAGGATGCGATCCGTACCCACGCGCTGCGCCAGGAAGCGATCGCGATCTACGGTCAGTACGCGCTCGAGACGCGCGACATGGACAAGCTGATCGCCAACGCTGCCGCGATCATCACCTCGGGGCTGGACGTCACGCATTCGGCGGTCTACCGGCTCAATGCGCCCGACGATCTGCTGCTGCAGATCGCCGGGGTGGGATTTCAGCCGGGTCCGCCGGCGATGGTCGCTCGCGAGTCGACCACCGGATCCGCGGTGGCCAGCGGCGTCCCGGTGATCCACGGGCACAACGAGCCCTCGACGCAGGCATTCCCGCCGCATCTCGTGGCCGAGGGGCTGAAGAGCGGGGTCGAGGTCGTGATACCGACCTCGGAAGGTGCGTTCGGCGTGCTCGGCGCGTATAGCCGCGATGCCGCCGGGCTCGGACGCGACGACGCGAGCTTCCTCACCGCCATCGCGACCTCGCTGGGGACCGCGATCGGGCGCAAGCGCTCGGAAGAGCGGCTCGCCTACGTCGCGCAATTCGATTCGCTGACGGGACTTCCCAACCGCACGCTGTTCCGCGACCGCCTTTCGCAGGCAATGTCGCGCGCCGAGCGCAGCGGCAACCCGCTGGCGCTGATGCTGCTCGACCTGGACCGTTTCAAGGAGATCAACGACACGCTGGGACACGATGCCGGCGACCAGCTGCTGCAGGCGGTCGCCGAGCGGCTCACCACGGCGCTGCGCACCATCGACACGGTAGCGCGGCTGGGCGGCGACGAGTTCACCGTCATCATCGAGGACGCACTGAGCGTCGACAACGTCGCGTGCGTCGCGGAGAAGGTCGTCGGCTCGCTTGCCAAGCCGTTCCCGCTCGACGACCAGGAGTACTACCTCACGGTGAGCGCCGGCATCACGATGTATCCGATGAACCCCGGCGACATCGAGACGCTGATCATGAACGCCGACGTGGCGATGTACGACGCCAAGGACAAGGGCAAGAACAACTTCCAGTTCTACCGCGCCGAGATGAACGCGCTCAAGCAGGAGCGCCTGAGCCTCGAGGGGCAGCTACGCCGTGCCATGGACCGCAACGAGCTCTTCGTGCTTTATCAACCACAGGTCGACCTCGCCTCCGGCACCGTGGTCGGCGCCGAGGCGCTGGTACGCTGGCGGCATCCCGAGCTGGGACTCATCGAGCCCGGCCGCTTCATCCCCATTGCCGAGCAGACCAACCTGATCCTGCAGATCGGCAAGTGGGTGCTGCAAACGGCGTGCGCGCAAAATCTCGCCTGGCAGGACTCGGGCATACCTTCGATTCGCGTCGCGGTAAACGTATCGGCACGGCAGTTCCGCGCCGAGCTGCTCGACACGGTCGCCTCGGCGCTCGCCGCGACCGGGCTTGCGCCGGACTGCCTCGAGCTGGAGATCACCGAAGGCCTGCTGATCGAGGATCCGAAGGCAGCGAGCGAAGTCTTGTCCAAGCTCAAGGCGCTGGGCGTGCACGTCGCGATCGACGACTTCGGGCTGGGCTATTCGAGTCTGAGCTACCTCAAGCACTTCCCGCTCGACAGCCTGAAGATCGACCGCGGATTCGTGCGCGGTCTTTCGATCGATCCCGACGACGCCGCGATCGCCCGAGCCATCATCGCGCTCGCGCACAGCCTCGAGCTCAAGGTGGTCGCCGAGGGCGTCGAAACGACGCAGCAGCTCGCGTTCCTGCGCGAGCACAAGTGCGACGTCGTCCAGGGCTATCTGTATGGCGCGCCGGTCGGCGCCGAAGAGATGGGGCTGCTGTTGAGGGCGGGCGTTGCCGCACACGCGTAGCCGACCTCGTCCCGAGCCGGGACGCTCGCGCGCTACCGCCTCACGTCGTCGACGATCCAGACGATGAATGCGACGGCGATGGCGCCCCATACAATCGCCATGAACGTCGACTCGGTGTAGTACTTCCACATCAGGCAATTGACCGCGCAAAGCAGCACCACCGCTACCTTGAGCAGGCGGGTACCCGCAGGTGCGTACGAAGATGATTGCGCCATCGGAAATGGGGTTGGTCGAACCGTCGAGCTGGAGTCTACGACTCAGGATCGCCTTGCCTGCTCAAGTATGCGCTCCATCGCGTCGAAATCGTAGGGCTTCGTGAGCACGCGTACGTCATCGCGCAGCTCGCGCCGCACCAGTTCATCCGTGATCTCCCCATAACCGGTAGAGATGACGATGGCGATTGCAGGCCATTGCTCGATGACTTTCTTCGCCAACGCGATGCCGGACATGCCAGGAAGACTGACATCGGTCACCAGCGCATCGCACGGTCCCTGCGCAAGCATCGCGAGCGCCGCCTCCGCGTCCGGCACCGCCACGACTTCATGTCCCAGCTCGCGCAGGATCATGTTCGCCAGGTCGCGAAGCTCCCTGCTGTCTTCGACGAGAAGCAGCTTCATGTCCGGTGAGGATGGCGCATTTTCAAGCCCGGTCACTCGTGGAGCGCTTCACTCCGAAGGCGTTCCGGTTCTGCCGGCGACCATCGCCACCGTCGCGATCAGCTCGGAGGGCTCGACCGGCTTGGCGACGTGGATCTGGAATCCCGCGCGCAGTGCGCGGGTGCGGTCTTCCGAGCGGGCGAATGCGGTAAGGGCGATCGCCGGAAGCCTGCCGCCGCCGGATTCGCCCAGCGCACGTATGCGCTTGAGCAGCTCGTAACCGTCGACGCCGGGCATTCCGATGTCGCTCACCAGCACATGCGGCCGATCGCCACGGACTCGTTCGAGCGCATCGACGGCATTGCCTGCAGTGATCACTTCGGCTTGGCATTCGGCGAGCACGCGCTTGATCAGCTCGCGCGCGTCGGGTTCGTCATCGACGACGAGCACTTTGAGTCCCGACAAGTCGACCATCTTGACGTCCTGCGGCGACGAGCTAGCCGCGCGTGGGTGCGAGCGCGGCACCTCTTGCGATGCGCTGTGCAGCACGGTTACTGGAATCATCACTCTGAACGTCGCCCCGCAGCCTTCGCCTTCGCTATGCGCGCTGACGGTGCCGCCGTGCAGCTCGACGAGCGTCTTGACGATGGAAAGGCCGAGTCCGAGGCCACCGTGCATGCGCGTGGTCGTGGCGTTCGCCTGCCGGAATCGCTCGAAAACGTGCGGGAGGAATTCGGCTCCGATGCCGACACCGGTATCCGTGATGCGGATTTCGATGTGCGAGTTGACGCGCTCCAGACTGACCTGCACCTTGCCTTCCCTGGGAGTGAACTTGATCGCGTTGGCGAGCAGGTTCCACACGATCTGTTGTAGCCGGCCGGGATCGGCGGATATGGGGCCAGCGGAGGGATCGAGGGTCTTGGTCAGCCGTATGCCCTTGGCGTCGGCGGCCGGCCGAACGGTCTCGATCGCAGCCTCGACGAAAGTCATTGGCTCGACCGGCTGGATGTCGAGCCGGACCTTGCCCGAGGTGATGCGGCTCATGTCGAGCAGATCCTCGATGAGCTGCGACTGCATCCTGGCATTGCGCTCGATGGCGTCGAGCCCTTGCTGGAGATCGGTGTCGTCGTGCACCCGGCGCCGCAGCAGATTCGACCAGCCGAGAATGGCGGTGAGCGGGGTGCGCAGCTCGTGCGAAAGCGTCGCCAGAAAATCGTCCTTCATCTCGCTCATGTGCTCGGCGGCGGCGCGTGCCGCGCGCTCGCTCTCGAGCAGCCGCTTGCGCTCGGTGATGTCCTCGACCACTCCTGCCATGCGGACCACGGAGCCGGACTCGCCGTAGGTGCCGCGACCGTGCACCTCAATCCAGCGCTGCTTCCCGGAGGCCAGCGGGACTCTGTATTCGATGGCGTAGTCGCTGCGCTTCGCCAGCGCGTTCTCGACGGCGGCGCAGGCGCGCTGCAGATCGTCCGCGTGCGGAAGCTTCCAAAGCTGCGCCCACGTCACTTGTGTTTCGGCGGGCAGGCCGAAGATCTCGGCAGCGCGCTCGCTCAAGCGGACGATGTCCGACGACGCGTCCCAGCTCCAGTCGCCCAGGCGTCCCGCGGAAAGCGCGAGCTGCAGCCGCTCCGCCGCGTCGCGCAGCTCTTTCTGAGCCGCCAGCAGCTCCTGCTCGGCGCGCTGGCGCGCGCGCAGGATGCTGCTTGCGTTCTGCAGGGCAACCGATCGCAGCAGACTCTCTTCGTCGTCGTCGGCGAGCGCCATCAACCGGTCCCGAGAACTCCAGCCGCCAACGCCGTGCCGACAATCCGTGCCCTGATTTTCTCGAAAGCGACGTCGCGGCTGGTCGACGTGTCGTCGCTGAACGGAGAAAAGCCGCAGTCGTCCGTGGTGCCCAGCTGCGCGAGCGGAATGTAGCCGGCGGCCT
>JBDTZQ010000213.1:0-3278 GCA_040005035.1 Betaproteobacteria bacterium
GCCTTGCCGACCGCGCGCGGCAGGCGCTGCGTGCCGCCCATGCCGGGAATGGTGCCGATGGTGATCTCGGGCTGGCCGAACTTCGCGGTGTCGGCGGCGATGATCATGTCGCACATCATCGCCAACTCGCAGCCGCCTCCGAGCGCGTAGCCCGCCACCGCCGCAATCACCGGCTTGCGCGTGTGCTTCACCGACTCCCAGCTCATGATGTAGTTGTCGGCGTAGACTTTCTGGTAATTCCATTCCGCCATCGCGCCGATGTCGGCGCCGGCGGCGAATGCCTTGTCGTTGCCGATGATGACGATGACGCTGATGCCCGGATCGGCGTCGAACGCGGCAAGCGCGCCGCCGAGCTCGATCGCCAACGCCTCGTTGAGCGCGTTCATGCGCTGGGGACGATTGAGCCGAACCACACCGACGCGCCCGTGCGTTTCGACCAGGATGTTCTCGTACGAAGTCGTCATGCGTCTCCCATGGTTCAGCGTTGGCTCGGGTCGAAAAGTTTTGGAAGGTCCTGCCAGCAGCGATAGTACTCGTGCTGCAGCTGCGCCGACTCGAGCGCGAAGCTCGTCGGGCGAATCACGGTTCGCGTCTCGAACATGAACGCCATCGTGTCGGCGATGCTCGTGGGCTTCGACAAGTCGGCCGCGCTCGCCTTGGCGAAGGTTTCGGCGTCCGGTCCGTGGCCGCTCATGCAGTTGTGCAGGCTCGCACCGCCCGGCAGGAAACCCTCCGCCTTGGCGTCGTAGACGCCATGCACGAGTCCCATGAACTCGCTGGCGACGTTGCGATGAAACCACGGCGGCCGGAACGTGTGCTGCATCGCCAGGATGCGCGGCGGGAAGACGACGAAGTCGAGGGCGTCGACACCCGGCGAATCGGTCGGCGAGTGCAGCACCAGGAAGATCGACGGATCAGGATGATCGTGGCTGATTGATCCCATCGCATTGAAGCGTCGCAAGTCATACTTGTACGGGGCGTTGTTGCCGTGCCAGGCTACGACGTCCAGAGGCGAATGATCGATCGCCGCCGCCCACAGCGCGCCCAGGAACTTCGAGACGAGCGTGAAGTTGCCCTCGCGGTCCTCGTACCATGCGCGCGGCGTCTGGAAGTCGCGCGGATTCGCGAGTCCATTCGAACCGATCGGCCCCAGGTCGGGCAGTCGCAAGTGCGCCCCGTAGTTCTCGCAGACGTAGCCGCGCGCCGCCGCGTCCGGAAGCTCCACGCGAAAGCGCAATCCGCGCGGGATCACTGCGATCTCCTGCGGCTCGACGTCGATGCGGCCGAGCTCGGTGCACAGCCTCAGCCTGCCTTGCTGCGGCACGATGAGCAACTCGCCGTCGGTGTTGCAGAAGAACCGGTCGACCATCGACCGGTTCGCAGCGTAGACATGGATGGCACAGCCGGTCATCGCGGCCGGATCGCCGTTGCCGGCCATGGTCACCAGGCCGTCGATGAAGTCGGTGGGCGCGTCGGGCAGCGGCAACGGGTCCCAGCGAAACTGGTTCGGCGGCGTCGGCACCGCATCGAAGCGGCTCACGATGCGTCCGGCATCCATCGCGCGAAAAGGCTCGTGCACGGCGGCAGGGCGGATGCGATACAGCCATGACCGACGGTTGCCGGCGCGTGGCGCGGTGAACGCAGTGCCCGACCATTGCTCGGCATACAACCCGTGCGCGACGCGCTGCGGGGAATTCTGCCCGATGGGAAGCGCTCCAACCATCGCCTCGGTGGCGAACTCGTTGCCGAAACCCGACTGATATTCGAGCGGCGTCGTGTCCACGATCGACGCGGCCGCCGCCCCGCGAGGGCCGGCGCGCACGGTCATACAGGGACCCCCACGCTTGCGGCCGGAGGGGTCGCTACGCTGCAACCAGCGCCTTGTGACGGCACGGCGGCGCTCATTGAGCGCTTCCCGGCGTCGCGGACGTGCCGGCAGGGGCGGCGTCGGATGAAATGTCGATGTTCTCGCGTGCCGCCGCCAGCGCCTCGCTGAGCACGCGCGCGTCTCCTATATGGTTGGCCAGCAACAGGATCAGCTTGGCATTGAGCAGCGCGCTCTGCGCTTCGTCGAGGTCGCGGTGCGTGTCGACGAGTGCCTCATAGAACTCGTCCGGCGCGACAAGATTGGGCTCGAGATTCAGCGCGCCATGCCCAGTCATTGGAGTACCCGCGCTCAATGGGATACCTTCGCGCTCATGGGAATACCTTCGCGCTCATGCGGCTTCCCTGTGCCGTGCGCGCCTCTCGACGCCGCTGGCGCGGACGATCGCGGCGCGCACGCGCTCGAGATCGAAGCTTCGCCAGCGCGCACAGACGTGCTGGTCGGGCCGGAAAAGGTAGCAAGTGCCGGGTCGGGCGTCGTAACGCTGCGCGAGCAGACCCTCGCGATCGACGACGACGCGGCCCGACGCGCCGTGATCCTCGTCTTGGGGAACGACACGCACCACGCCGCAACCGATGGCGTCGCTCGCCAGCGCGGCGAGCGCATCCGGCGGAATAGGAGCGAAGAACGAGAGGAGTGTGAAGCCCTGCTCCAGGAACGCGAGCAGCCAATCGCCGCCCGCCGCGGAAACCGGCGCATCGACCGCACACGATCCCGGTGCCATCGCTGCGCCGAAAGCATCCGCGTCCTCGTCGCTGGAATTAAGCGGCGACACACTCAGCACGGCGGGCACCGACAGGCGCCCGCTGTTGACCATCGCCCGCGCGAAGGGGTGGCGCTTGGCCAGCGACAGGGCGGCGTCACGGAAAGTCCGGCTGGCGGCGCTCTTCGGCGTGATGAACTCGGTGCTGCGCGTGGTGACGCGGATGTTCTCGTCGGCAGCGAACGTGCGCTCAGCGTCGTAGCTGTCGAGGAGTGTCGACCGTGCGAGGCCTTCGAGCACCAGCTCGAGCTTCCACACCAGGTTGTCGACGTCCTGGATGCCGCTGTTGGCGCCGCGCGCGCCGAACGGAGACACGAGGTGCGCCGCGTCGCCGACGAACAGCGCGCGCGCGTGCCGGAACGAGCGCATGCGCCGCGCCTGGAAGGTGTAGACGCTTGCCCATTCGATGTCGAACACCGCGCCCTCGCCGAGCATTGCCTTCAGGCGCGGCAGGATGTTCTCGGGCTTTTTTTCCTGCTCCGGATCAGCGTTCCAGCCGAGCTGGAAATCGACGCGCCAGACGTTGTCGCACTGGCGATGCAGGAGCGCCGACTGTTGGCGGTGAAAGGGCGGATCGAACCAGAACCAGCGCTCCGCCGGAAAGTCCGAGGTCATGTGAATGTCGGCGAT
>JBDTZQ010000015.1:0-34073 GCA_040005035.1 Betaproteobacteria bacterium
CGGTGTTGTAGGCGCGCGCGAGCCGCGTGATCGAGTCGAGCAGGATCACCACGTCCTTCTTGTGCTCGACCAGGCGCTTAGCCTTCTCGATGACCATCTCGGCGACCTGCACGTGCCGCGTCGCGGGCTCGTCGAAGGTCGACGACACGACTTCGCCGCGCACCGAGCGCTGCATCTCGGTCACTTCCTCGGGACGCTCGTCGATGAGCAGCACGATCAGCATCACTTCGGGATAGTTGGCCGCGATCGAGTGCGCGATGTGCTGCAGCATCACGGTCTTGCCCGACTTCGGGCTCGACACGAGCAGGCCGCGCTGGCCCTTGCCGATCGGCGCGATGATGTCGATGATGCGCCCGGTCATGTTCTCCTCGGCCTTGATGTCGCGCTCGAGGATCAGCACCTCGTCGGGAAACAGCGGCGTCAGGTTCTCGAAGAGGATCTTGCTCTTGGCGTTCTCCGGCGGCTCGCCGTTGACCTTGTCGACCTTGACCAGCGCGAAATAGCGCTCGCCATCCTTGGGCGTGCGGATCTCGCCTTCGATCGTGTCGCCGGTGTGAAGGTTGAAGCGGCGGATCTGCGACGGCGAGATGTAGATGTCGTCGGTGCCGGCCAGGTAGGAAGTGTCCGGCGAGCGCAGGAAACCGAAGCCGTCCGGCAGCACTTCCAGGGTGCCGTCGCCGAAAATGCTTTCGCCCTTCTTCGCCTGATTCTTCAGCAACGCGAAGATCAGGTCGTGCTTTCGCATCCTGTTCGCGCCTTCGATCTCGTTCGTATTGGCGATCTCGACGAGTTCGGTGACCGGCTTGGACTTGAGTTCTGACAGTTGCATGGATTGACGGGGGCGTGGGGAGGGCGGAGCGGGCGGCCCTGACGTACTCGCGGCCGCACAATTCGATCTGGGAGGTTGGCGCTAGCGAAGGATCCGCGGCGCCGGTGGAGTCACGTCGCGGAGGCGCTCAATGGGCCTCAGTTGGCCCGAGCGACCGCGGCGTGCGGTTCAATGGATGAGGAGCGTAGCCCCTTCAGAGGTGACTGTCAATAAACGCCGTAAGTTGCGATTTCGAAAGGGCGCCGACCTTCTGAGCGGCGATTTCACCGCCCTTGAAGAGGATCAGGGTCGGGATGCCGCGAATGCCATACTTGGCCGGTGTTCCGGGGTTGGCGTCGATGTCGAGCTTGGCGACGGTCAGCCGTCCCGCATAGTCCTTGGCGAGGTCGTCCAGGATCGGCGCGATCGTCTTGCAGGGTCCGCACCACTCCGCCCAGTAGTCGACGAGGACGGGAGTGCCGGACTTGAGCACGTCGGCATCGAATGTGGCGTCGCTGACGTGCTTGATGTGTTCGTTCATGGGTTCCTCGTTGCTTTTTTGCAATGGCCCGGGGGCCCGAGCGGCAGGACGTGCCGGTAAATTAGCCCAAAGGGGTCGTCTGCGCAAGCGCGCGCGGCGTCGGCGGGCGAAGCTGAAGCCCACCGCCGATTTGCTAGAATCACCCTTCCATCGCCCCGTGCGAATCGTCGCGAAATCACCGCAATGACCTACGTCGTCACCGAAACCTGCATCCGCTGCAAATACACTGACTGTGTCGACGTGTGTCCCGTGGATTGCTTCCGGGAAGGTCCCAACATGCTGGTGATCGACCCCGACGAGTGCATCGACTGCACGCTGTGCGTCGCGGAGTGTCCGGTCGAGGCCATCTTCGCCGAGGACGACGTACCCGACGACCAGAAGGAATTCACCCAGCTCAACGCAGAGCTCGCCAAGCTCTGGAAGCCGATCATCGAGCGCAAGCCCGCGCCGGCCGATGCCGACGAATGGAAGGACATCAAGGTGAAGCGCCAGTTGCTGGAGCGCTAGCACGAGGACGTTCACCGAGGACGTTCAACGAGCGCGCACGTTTGACCGGAGCGAGCGCGCGCCGGTAAAATGATGCAGTTTTTTCAACTGCGCCGACGCTGGCGCATTCGCAGCGAAAATATGCAGCGAAAGGCTGTCGATGCCCACGATCCTCCGGATCTTGCTCGTGTCGCTTGTGCTGGTGGTGCCCGCAGCGGCGTCGGCGCAGGCCGCCCCCCCGGCGGGCAACGCCGCCGACGGCGCAAAGAAAAACCAGATGTGCACCGGGTGTCACGGCATCGTCGGCTGGCGCACGGCGTACCCCGAGGTTTACAAAGTTCCCAAGATCGGCGGTCAGCATGGTGCGTACATCGTCAAGGCGCTGACCGAATACAAGAGTGCCGAGCGCAGCCATCCGAGCATGCGTGCGATCGCTGCCTCGCTGTCCGACCAGGACATGGCCGATCTCGCCGCGTACTACTCCGGCAGCGCACCGATGACGGCCAGCAAATGACGCCCACACTGGAGCGAATGGCCGCGATGTTCGCCTCGCTTGCACTGCTGGCGCATGCGGGCACGGCGATGTCGGCGGGCGACGCGGCGGCCGGCGCGGCGAAAGCCAAGGAAGTCTGCCAGGCCTGCCATGGCATGGACGGCAACAGCGCGACGCCCGACTATCCGAAAATCGGCGGGCAGTACCCCGACTACCTGTCCAAGGCGCTGCGCGACTACAAGTCGGGCGCGCGCAAGAACGCGATCATGGCGGGATTTGCCGGCACGCTGAGCGCGCGCGACATCGACAACGTCGCGGCGTACTACGCATCGCAGCCCGCGGTCGTCGCGACCAAGCACTGAGCCCGGCACGAACCCACCCGCAGCGAGCCCTTGCGCGCCCGCGGCAACGCGACCCGATTCAGCGACAGGCGCGACAATAATCGGTCAGCGCTTCTTGCCGCGCCTGGCGGGTTCGACGCGACGCGGCAGCGCGCGCGGCGCCGCGAGGACCGGAGCGGGCGCGCGCGTCTTGTGCTTGTACTCGCACAGATCCTCGATGATGCAGTCCGGACACTTCGGTGTTCGCGCCACGCACGTGTAGCGACCGTGCAGGATCAGCCAGTGGTGCGCGTTGCGGCGGAACTCGTCCGGCGTGAACTTCACGAGCTTCGCCTCGACCGCGTCCGGGTTCTTGCCCGGCGCGAGCCCGGTCCGGTTCGCGACGCGAAAGATATGCGTGTCCACGGCGATCGTCGGCTGTCCGAAGGCCACATTGAGCACGACGTTCGCCGTCTTCCTCCCCACGCCCGGAAGCTTGACCAGCGCAGCGTGATCCGCGGGAACCTTGCCGCCGTGCTCGTCGAGAAGCTCTCGGGATAGCGCGATGATGTTCCTGGCCTTGGTGCGAAAAAGTCCGATGGTCTTGATGTAGGGGATCAGCCTCTCCTCGCCCAGCGCCAAGAGCGCCTTCGGGGTATTGGCGTCGGGGTAAAGGCGCGCGGTGGCCAGGTTGACGCTGCGGTCGGTGGCTTGTGCCGAGAGCACCACCGAGACCAGAAGCTCGAAGGGATCGCGATATTCGAGCTCGCTGCGCGGATTTGGATTTTGCGCGCGCAGGCGGGTGTAGATCTCGCGCCGCTTGGCCGGGTTCATCGTGTCCCCGTGGTTTTCGCGCGACGGCGCTCGCGTGCCCGCGCCAGCGCCGCGGCGAGCGCGGCGCGGCGCTCGTCGGGCGTCGCCGACGGCGGCACCGGCGCGCCTTGCGGCGCGAGGGTTGTCCTGGCGAGGCGGGCGATGCGCGCGTCCTGTCGCGCACGGGCGCGGGCGTCATCGGCGACGCTCCACTCGCGACCGGCGGCCCGCATCGCGATGCAATCGACCGGGCAGGGAGGCAGGCAGAGCCGGCAGCCGGTGCAGCGCTCGGCGATCACGGTATGCATACGACCGCGGGCGCCGACGATCGCGTCGGTAGGGCACACGCGCACGCAAAGCGTGCAGCCGATGCACGAGGCCTCGTCGATGAGCGCAAAGGCGAGCTCCATGCGCTTATTCTAAGCGTCCAGCGGGGTGCGGACGCTCGGCGTGCCGGACCGGGGCCTGCCAGCCGCCCCCACCGGCGACCCCTGAGATCGCGAAATCGCGGTTTCGTCGGCGGCCGCGTCGCATAGGCGTCGGGTCGGGGGACAATCGGTGCATTCGCAACCCGCGTAGCCTCACGCGACTTCGAGATCTGAATGGACATCCGGAACCCTGACTCTGCCGTCGCCGGCACCGATGATTACGTGCACCGTCAGCGCGGACGGCATCCCCTGGAAATCATCCCTGTCTTCCAGCGCATTCCGCCGGGGCCGTTGCGCGACATCGTCTATACCCTCATCTGGAACACCCTGTTCGCGCTGTTCTTCACCTTGCTGTCGCGCATTTTCATACCCGAATCGTCGGTGCTGCGGACCTTCGGCATCTGCATGCTCATCGCGAACTGCATCGGTTTCCTCATCCATTTCTCGTTTGCGTTGCTCGGCCGCTGGGCGCAGGGATGGAAGGCGCGTCAGGGTGCGGGCGCGATCACGCTGTACTACGCTCTGGTGTCGGTGGCGTGCGTCTTCGGTGGCTACTGGATCGCGTTCACGATCATGCAGTGGGGCGAAGCGAAGCAGTACATGTTCTCGGCCGAAGGCGCGGTCCCGATCGTGCTCCTCAGCCTGTTCATCTCCGCCGTGCTGTCGTCGATATTCCTCATGCGCGAGCGGCGCGCTCGCGCGGAAGCGTCGTTCCAAAGCGAGCGTGCCCGTGGTGAGGCGGCCGAGCGCCAGTTCCATCTGGCGCGCTTCAAGCTTCTGGAAGCGCAGGTCGAGCCGCACTTCCTCTACAACACGCTGGCCAACGTCATCAGCATGATCGACGCTGAGCCGCAGACGGCGAAAAGGATGCTCGAGCGGCTCATCGACTACCTGCGTGGCACCGCGGTTTCGGCGGGTACCGGCGATTCCACGCTCGGGGGCCAGCTCGCGCTGCTCCGCGCGTACCTCGACCTGATCGTGCTGCGCATGGGCTCGCGCCTGCGTTATCGCATCGATGTTCCCGCCGAGCTGGAATCGGTGCAGCTTCCGCCGATGCTGATTCAGCCGCTTGTGGAGAACGCGATCAAGCACGGACTCGAGCCCAAGGTCGGAGGCGGCGAAGTACTCGTTCGGGCGCGGCATCGCGAAGGCGTGCTCACGCTCGAAGTGAGCGATGACGGCCTCGGCGTGCAAGGCACGCGAGACGGCGGATCGACAGGAATCGGACTGGCCAACCTGCGCGAGCGGCTTGCCACGCTTTACGGATCGCAGGCGCGGTTGATGCTCGAGGACGCGAACCCGGGCACACGCGCGACGCTCGTGCTCCCGCAGAGCGCATTCTCACCGGCCGCGAAGGTGCCTTCTTGAGCGCGCCGACCGGCGCCAACGCTCCGCGGGCGCTCATCGCCGACGACGAGCCGCACCTCGCCGCATACCTGCGCGAGCGGCTCGCGATCGCGTGGCCCGAGCTCGAGATCGTGGGCGTCGCGCGTGACGGCCCCGAGGCGCTGCGCATGATCGAGGACGAAGATCCCGACGTCCTTTTTCTGGACATCAAGATGCCGGGGTTGTCAGGGCTCGATGTCGCGCGTCGTGCCGCCGAAGGCATCCACGTCGTCTTCGTCACTGCATTCGATCAATACGCGGTGGAAGCCTTCGAGCGTGCCGCGGTCGATTTCCTGCTGAAGCCGGTGTCCGACGAGCGCCTGGCGCGAACCACCGAGCGTCTGCGCCAGCGGCTGCGCCATCCTTCGAGCGACGGCTCGCTGCGCGCCGCGCTCGACGCGCTGTCGCAGGCGCTGCCAGGGCTCGCCGGCGCGCCGTCGGGCCGACTCGCCTTCGTTCGCGCGTCGGTAGGCAACCTGGTGCGAATCATCGCAGTGGACGAAGTCTGCTATTTCCAGGCGAGCGACAAATACACCAGCGTGTACACCGCCGATAGCGAGGTGCTGATCCGCACGTCGCTCAGGGAACTCCTGGATCAGCTGGACCCCGATCGCTTTTGGCAGGTGCATCGCGGCACCATCGTCAACGTAGCTCAGGTTGCGGCGACCGTGCGCGACCTGTCGGGCCGCACGCAGATACGCTTGAAGTCGCGCCCCGAGCTCGTCGCCGTGAGTCGCGCCTTCGCGCATCGCTTCAAGCAGATGTAGCGGCGTTCCCGATGCGCGCGTCGCATTGCGGCGCCCGGGCGCTTGCCGGACAATGGCCCTCAGAAGCGCAGGCCTATGCATCCCCACCACCACAGCGGCGCCGAAGCGCACGGTCATCGCAAGGCTGACGCGGCCATCGCGGTGCGCGCGCATGCGCACAGCCACACGGCGACATCCCCCGACGGCGCGGCGCGGCGCGCGTTGGTGATCGCGCTGGCGCTCACCGCGAGCTTCGGCGTCGTCGAAGCGGTCGGCGGGTGGATCGCGGGATCGCTCGCGCTCCTGGCCGACGCCGGCCACATGTTCACCGATGCCGCGGCGCTCGGGCTTGCCTTGTTCGCGCACTGGGTCGCGCGACGCCCACCGTCGCATCGCGCCAGCTACGGCTACGCGCGCGCCGAAGTCCTTGCCGCGTTCGTCAACGCGCTGGCGCTGCTTGGTCTGGTCGCTTTCATCGTGATCGAGGCGGTGCACAGGCTGCTGGCTCCTCAGCCGGTCGCCGGAACGACCGTCCTGGTGATCGGCACCGCGGGACTGGTTGTGAACCTGGTGTCGGCCTGGGTGCTGTCCCGCGCCGGCGGATCGCTGAACGTACGGGGCGCGCTCCTGCACGTGATGTCCGACGTGCTCGGCTCGCTCGCCGCGGTGATTGCGGGCGCGGTGATCGTACTCGCCGGTTGGACTCCGATCGATCCGCTACTGTCGCTAGTCGTTTCGGTGCTGATCGTGCGCTCGACCTGGCGGCTGCTCGCGCAGTCGACCGGCGTGCTGATGGAAGGCGTGCCCGCGCACCTCGACTACGAGGAGATCGGTCGCGCGCTCACGCGCGTCGACGGCATCGCCGCCGTGCACGACCTGCACGTGTGGCAGGTCACCAGCGAGCGCGCCGCATTGTCGGCGCACGTGCTCGTGCGCGAGCCCGCCAAGTGGCCGCAGACGCTCGCCGCCGCGCAACGCGTGCTCGCCGAGCGCTTTCGCATCGATCACGTGACGCTGCAGCCGGACTGGCATCAGCCGCCGGCCGGCAAGCGCGTCATCGCGCTGATGCCGATCGCTTCCGGCGGAGAGACACACCTGCACTGACGTCGTGCGCCGTTGCGGCCTGTGTGCGAGGCGATGGTCGTCGCGATCCGGCGCTGCCTACAACCACTTCACCTTTCGGAACTGGAAATACAGAAGCGCGTCGATCACCACCATGGCCAGCACCGCCGCCGGATAGCCCCACGCCCACTCGAGCTCCGGCATGTTCTTGAAGTTCATGCCGTAGATGCCGGCGATCATGGTCGGCACCGCAATGATGGCCGCCCACGCCGCGAGCTTCTTGGTCACCTCGGTCTCGGAGAGGCTGATCATGCCGAGGTTCACCTGGATCGCGGTGGTCTGCATGTCGCGGATGCCTTCGATCGTCGAATGAAGTCGCGAGAGATGGTCGTAGACATCGCGAAAGTATTCGCCCATGCCCGCGCAGATCATCGGCACGCGGCCGCCGTAGAGCTTGCCGACGGCTTCCATCAACGGATCGACCGCGTGCTTGAGCGTCATCAGCTTGCGCTTCAACGCGTAGAGGGCTTCGATGTTCGATCTCGCCTGGTTCTTGACGAAGATCTGCTCCTCGATCTTCTCGAGCTCGGTTTCGAGCAGGTCGAGAACGGGGAAATAACGATCGACGACCTTGTCGAGCAGCGCATAGAAAACATACGCCGCTCCGTGCTTGAGCAGGTGCGGCTCGCGCTCCGAGCGGGTGCGCACGTCGGCGAAGCCGCGCTCGCTGCCCAGGCGCACCGAAAGGACATAGTTGTGGCCGACGAAGATATCGACCTCGCCGACATGGAGCTCGTCGTCGATGGGGTCAATCATCTTGACGACGGCAAAAAGCGAGTCGCCGTACTCCTCGAGCTTCGGCCGCTGGTGCCCGCTGCGCGCGTCCTCCACCGCGAGCTCGTGGAGCCCGAATTCCTCCTTCATCTCGTCGAGCTCGGCGGATTCCGGGTCCTTGAGCGCCACCCAAACGAAGCTATCGGGCTTCTTGAGGTATTCGCTGATGTCCTCCTTGGGGATATCGGCGACCTTGTGGCCCTGCTGATACGCAACGCAATTGACGAGCATGACGACGCATCCGGGACTTCGATGCGCGATGATAGTCGCCCGCTACGTCGATTGCCACCGTCCGGTGGCCTGGCACCGATTGCCACCGTGGGTGGCCGGACACTTTAACAGCGCGTAAGATGGCGCCCTTTCCCGACCGCCGCACGCGCGCATGATCATCGAGTCGCTGCTCGACACGGACCTGTACAAGTTCACGATGATGCAGGTGGTGCTGCATCACTTCCCCGCGGCTCAGGTCGAATACCGTTTCAAGTGCCGAACCGCGGGCGTGGATCTGACGCCTTACGTCGCCGAGATCGAGCGCGAGATCGCCGGGCTGTGCGCGCTGCGCTTCACTCTAGGCGAGCTCGACTACCTGCGCAGCTGGCGCTTCCTGAAGAGCGACTTCGTCGACCTGCTCGGGCTGTTCCAGCTCGACCAGCGCTTCGTGGAAGTGCGTCCATCGTCTGCGTCGCCGGGCGAGCTCGAAGTCGCCATCAAAGGGCCGTGGCTGCACACGATTCTGTTCGAAGTTCCGCTGCTCTCCATCATCAGCGAAGTGTATTTCCGCAACAACCGGCTCGATCCGGACTTCGCGGAAGGGCGCCGGCGCCTCCAAACCAAGATCGAGCAGATCAATGCGGTGCCGGATCCGGCGTTCCGCGTCGCCGACTACGGAACGCGACGCCGATTCTCCCGCGCCTGGCAGAGCGAGGTGCTGCGAACGCTCAAGGAAGGCATCGGGCCGAAGTTCGTGGGCACCAGCAACGTCCACTTCGCGTTCGTGCACGGGCTCACCCCATTGGGAACGATGGCGCACGAATACCTGCAGGCATCCCAGGCGGTGGGTCCACGCCTGCGTGATTCGCAGGTCTTCGCGTTCAACACCTGGGCGCGGGAGTACCGCGGCGATCTGGGGATCGCGCTGTCCGACATCTGCGGCATGGACGCGTTCCTGCGCGATTTCGACCTGTTCTTCTGCAAGCTCTTCGACGGCGTGCGCCACGACTCGGGCGATCCCTTCGAATGGGGCGAGAAGCTGATCGCGCATTACCAGAAGATGCGCATCGACCCGCGCTCGAAGGTGATGGTGTTCTCCGACAGCCTGAACGTGCCGCTGGCGATCCGCCTGTTCGACTATTTCAAGGGGCGCAGCCAGACCGCGTTCGGCATCGGCACCAATCTCACCAACGATCTGGGCTACGCTGCGCTGCAGATCGTGATCAAGATGACGCGCTGCAACGGGCAGCCGGTCGCCAAGATCAGCGACGAGCCGTCGAAGGCGATGGACTACGACCCGTCCTACGTCGCGTATCTGCGCGAGGTTTTCCAGGTCCCGTTGCGCGAGGAAGCCTAGGGGGCGGGGCGACTCTCCAGAGCCGCGCGATATGCGTCGGTGACGCGCTGCGACGGATTGACGAAGACGACCCGCGAGATCGTATCGCGCTGCGCGAAGCTTCGAACCGCTTCGATCGCAATCTGCAAAGCGAGTTCGAGCGGGTAGCCGTAGGCGCCGCAGCTGATCGCAGGGAAGGCGATCGTCGACACGCCATTGCGCACCGCGAGCTCCAGGCAGCTCCGGTAGCACGACGCGAGCAGCGCCGGTTCACCCCTGTCGCCGCCTTGCCAGACGGGCCCGACGGTGTGGATGACGTATCGCGCCGGCAGTCCGTATCCGAGGGTGATGCGGGCATCGCCTGCCAGGCATCCGCCCAGCGAACGGCATTGCTCGAGGAGCTCGGGCCCGGCGGCGCGGTGGATGGCGCCGTCGACGCCGCCGCCGCCGAGCAGGGTACGGTTCGCAGCGTTGACGATGGCGTCGACGGGTAGCTTGGTGATGTCGCCACAAACGGCGACGAGCTCGTGAGCCATCGGGAGCGCGGGCGAGGGAAAAGCGGTGAAAAGGACGCTTTCTCGAACCAGTATAGCGTCCGCCTGTCGTGCGGGGGCGTATTGGTTTACAGTATGCCGATGACATCAACCACCAAACCCGCCGCGCCCGCTGCGGCGAAGCGCGCGGAAGCCGCGCCGACGCGCGTCGCACGGCCTCCCGACCGCCGCCTGCGGCTGGAGGACATGCTCAAGCTCATGGTCGCCGACGGGCTCATCCCGGCCGCCGATGCGGAGCAGCTCGCCCGGTCCCGAACGCAGCGCTTCGAAACCGCGCTCGAGCTCATCGCCGACCGCAAGTGGCGCTCGCTGGCCGATCCCAAGAAGCCGTTGACGCTCGAATTTCTGGTCGAATGGCTCGCCGGGCGGCTCAAGGTTCCGTATCACCATATCGATCCGCTCAAGATCGACCTCGTCGCAGTGACGCAGACCATGTCGGTTGCGTATGCCGAGCGCTATCGCATTCTTCCCGTGGCGGTGACGTCTAGCGTGCTGACGGTCGCGACCAGCGAGCCGTTTGTCCGCGCGTGGGCCGACGAGCTCGAGCAGATCCTGCACCGCAGCGTCCAGCTCGTGCTCGCCAATCCGCAGGACATCCGGCGCTACATGGGAGAGTTCTTCACGCTCGCCCGCTCGATGAAAAAGGCGCAGGAGACCTCGCGCGGCGAGATCTCGCTGGCGCGCAACTTCGAGCAGCTGGTTGAGCTCGGCAACCGTGGCAATCTCGACGCCAACGACCAGCACGTCGTCCACATCGTCGACTGGCTGTGGCAGTACGCCTTCGAACAGCGCGCCTCGGACATCCATATCGAGCCGCGTCGCGACCTTGGGGTGGTGCGCTTTCGCATCGACGGCGTGCTGCACCAGGTCTACGCGATCCCCAACCCGGTGCTGCTGGCGATGACCAGCCGGATCAAGCTCCTGGCGCGCATGGAGATCGTCGAGCGGCGGCGCCCGCAGGACGGTCGCATCAAGACGGTGTCGCCGATGGGGGGAGAGGTCGAGCTTCGCATCTCGACCATGCCGACGGCCTTCGGCGAAAAGGTGGTCATGCGCATTTTCACCCCCGAGGTGCTGGTGCGCGATTTCCAGGAGCTGGGCTTCAGCAACGAGGACCGCGACCGCTGGGACAAGATGATCAAGGAGCCGCACGGCATCATCCTGGTCACCGGCCCGACCGGCTCGGGCAAGACGACGACGCTGTATTCGACGATGAAGCTGCTCGCCACCGAGGAGGTCAACGTCTGCTCGATCGAGGACCCGATCGAAATGATCGCGCCGGAGTTCAACCAGATGCAGGTGCAGCCGATCATCGGCGTCGACTTCGCGAGCGGCGTGCGCACGCTGCTGCGGCAGGACCCGGACATCATCATGGTGGGCGAGATCCGCGATCGCGACACCGCCGACATGGCGGTGCAGGCGGCGCTCACCGGCCACCTCGTGCTCTCGTCGCTGCACACCAACGATGCCCCAACCGCGATCACGCGCCTGCTCGACCTGGGCGTACCGCCGTACCTGATCAATTCCACGGTGCTCGGCGTGATGGCGCAGCGTCTGGTGCGCATGCTCTGCCCGCATTGCAAGAAGCCGGCCGAAGCGCCCGACGAAGACACCTGGCGCATGCTGACCGCGCCGTTCGTCGCGGACCTGCCGCGCCAGCCGCATACGCAGGTCGGTTGCCTGGAGTGCCGCATGACCGGCTACTACGGACGCATGGGCCTCTACGAAATCATGACGGTGTCGCCGACGCTGCGCCAGCTCATCCACAAGGAAGCGTCCGATTCGGTGCTTCGCGAGCAGGCGTACAAGGAGGGGATGAAGCCGCTGCGCGTGTCGGGGGCGGCCAAGATCGACTCGGGGACCACCACCGCGGAAGAGGTCATCAAGGTCGTACCGCTGGTGTGACGCCGGCTTGCAGCGACCGACCGCGCGCGTCGGTCGACCTTGTGTGGAGCTCAACCGCCCCGACCTTGGGGGCAAGACGGGACCGGCGGGACTGGCGGATGGGGTGGGATTCGAACCCACGAAGGGCTTGCACCCTTGCCGGATTTCAAGTCCGGTGCATTCGACCGCTCTGCCACCCATCCGAGCTGTGCCGGGGCACCAGGGACGGGTCGTCAAACGACAGGCGTGACGATCGTTGAAACCTGGCGCAATTCTGCTAGTCTAAGGTAGTGACGGGAATCCGTCGCCTCGATCAAAGGACCATGACATGGAACCGCAACTAAAGCCCATTCCCATCCAGGGGTCGAATTCGTCCTCGACCTGGCGGGCCGGCGATGCCGGCACCGTAGTCGTGGCGGACCAGAACAACGTCATCCGCAACACCTACTGGCTGCTTGCGTTGTCGATGATCCCGACGATCGCCGGGGCATTCCTGGGCTCGTCGATGAACTTCGCCTCGTTCTATCGCACGTCGCCGATCATGGCGCCGCTGCTCATGTTCGCAGCCATGTTCGGCATGCTGTTCGTCGTATCGGCGCTGCGCAACAGCGCCTGGGGCATCGCCGCCGTGTTCGGCTTCACTTTCGTGTCCGGGTTGATGCTGGCGCCGATGCTGCAGTATGCGGGCGGGCTCAAAAACGGCGGCCAGCTGGTGGCGCTGGCCGGAGGCATGACCGCCGTCGTGTTCTTTGTCATGGCGGCGATCGCCACGGTGTCCAAGCGCGATTTCAGCTTCCTCGGTAAGTTCCTGTTCGTCGGGGTGATCCTGCTGTGCGTGGCGATGATCGCCAACCTGTTCATGCAGGTGCCGGCCCTGACCATCGGGCTCTCGGCGATCGCGGTGATGATCTTCTCGCTGTATCTGCTGCACGACCTGAGCCAGATCGTCCGTGGCGGGCAGACCAACTACATCATGGCGACCATCGGCCTGTTCCTCGACATTTTCAACATTTTCGTCAACCTGCTCAACCTGCTCCTGATCTTTTCGGGACAGCGCGACTAAAGGCTGCAACACCCATCGAAAAAGGGCGCCTCCGGGCGCTCTTTTTTTCGGGCGCTCCGCGGGCTAGGGCGCCGCGGCTGCGCGCTCGAACACCGCCACCGACTCGACGTGCGCCGTGTGCGGGAACATGTTGGCGATGCCGGCGGCGCGCAGCGCATAACCCTGCGTGTTGACCAGCAGCGCCGCGTCGCGCGCCAGCGTCGCCGGGTTGCACGAGACGTACACGATGCGCTCGAGCCCAGTGGCCGGAAGCGCCTTCACCAGCTCGACGGCGCCCTCCCGCGGCGGGTCGATGAGCGCCTTGTCGAATGCGCCGAGCGCGACGACGGCCTCCGGCGAGGTCGCGAACAGGTTGGCAGTCTCGAAGCGCGCGCGCGCCGACAGGCCGTTGGCAGAGGCATTCTCGCCGGCGCGCCGGACCAGCGACGCGTTGCCTTCGACGCCGACCACATCCGCGCCGCGCCGGGCGATCGGCAGCGTGAAGTTTCCCAGTCCGCAGAAAAAGTCGGCGATGCGCTCGCCGGGTCGCGGTTCGAGCAGCGCGATGGCGCGGCGCACGAGCACGCGGTTCATTTCGGCGTTCACCTGCGTGAAGTCGCCCGGATCGAACTCGAAGCGTACGTCGAAATCGGGCAGGGTATAGGCAAGTCGCGACGCGGCTTGGCCGAACGGGTGCATGCTCGCCGGACCGCCGGGCTGCAGCCAGAAGTCGACGCGATGAAGCCGGGCGAAGGCGGCGAGCTCGCGTTCGTCGGCGACGGCGAGCAGCGCGAGGATGCGCAGCAGCAGGACGTCGACCGGCCCGCGCTCGCCTTCGGCCGAAGCGAGCTCGATCTGCGGCAGGCGCTCGCGCAGCGATAGCCGCTCGATGAGCGAGCGAAGCTCCGGGATGAGCGCCGAGATGCGCGCCGGCAGTACCTCACAGCTCCACATGTCGGCGACGTAGCTCGACTTCTTCTCGTGGAAGCCGACGAGCACGCCACCTTTCTTCGGGACACGGCGCACCGACAGCCGTGCGCGTTGCCGATAGCCCCAGGGCACGCCGTACAGCGGCGCCAGCAGCTGCTGCGCTCGCAGCCTGCCGATGTGCCAGAGCGCGTCCTCGAGGGCGCGCTGCTTGACCGCGACCTGCGTGGCATGGTCGATGTGCTGCAGGCTGCACCCGCCGCAAACGCCGAAATACGGGCAGCGCGGCACGACGCGTGACGGGCTCGCCGATTCGATGCAGGTCACCCGTGCCTGGTCGAAGTTCGGCTTGCGCCGGATGACTTCGATGGCCACTCGTTCGCCGATGAGCGCGCCTTCCACGAATGTGGCCTTGCCGTCGACGCGGGCGATGCCCCGGCCTTCCTGGTCGAGCGCTGTGATGACGACGGGATCCATGACAAAGGCGCGGCCGTGGCGCCCGGTCGCAGGCCGATTGTACCGGCTTGCCGCGAAGGACCCGGCGACCTCGGCGCGGACGCCGGCGCATCGCGTAAAATCGCGCCCATGTCGCTTCGCATCCTCGCCCTCGACGCGTCCACCGAATGGTGCTCGGCGGCGCTGGGCGACGACTCCGGCTTCGTCGAGCGCCGCGAGCGCGCGGGTCAGCGCCACTCCGAGCTCATCCTGCCGATGGTGCGCTCGCTGCTTGCCGAGGCAGGAGCCAAACTCGCCGAGCTCGACGGCATCGCTTTCGGCGCAGGCCCGGGCTCCTTCACCGGCTTGCGCATCGCCTGTGGCGTCGCACAGGGTCTCGCGCACGGCGCCGCGCTGGCCGTCGTTGCGGTCCCGACGCTCGAGGCGATGGCCGAGACGGCGCGCGTCCGCGGTGGCCACCCACGCATCTATGCCGCGCTGGACGCCCGCATGGGCGAAGTCTATGTCGCCGCGTACGAATTCGCCGGCGGGCGCTGGATCGCCCGCATCGACGCAACGGTGATCGCGCCCGACGCGGCTCCCGTTCCCGGGATCGGCGACTGGAAGGGCGCAGGGCCGGGGTTCGACGCCTACCCCGCGCTGCGCGAGCGGCTCGGCAGCGTGCTCCGCGGCGTCGACGCTTCGATCGAGCCGGCAGCGTCCGCGATCGGCGCGCTCGCGCTGCCGCGTCTGGCCGCGGGAGAAGTCGTGGCGGCGGGCGATGCCGCGCCGCTGTACGTCCGGCACCGCGTCGCCCTGACCAGCGCCGAGCGCGCGGCGGGCGCGCTTTTGGTGAGCGCGTCTTGAGCGAGTCGCTGGCGCGTGCGGCGACCTTGGACTCGGCCCTGTGCTGGCGGCCGATGCGCGACGCCGATCTCGCCACCGTTGCCGCGATCGAGGCCGAGGCGCATATCGCACCGTGGACCGAAGGCAATTTCCGCGACGCGCTCTGCGCCGGCTATGCGTCGATCGTCGCCGAGGAGGACGACGCGATCGTCGCGTACGGCGTGATGATGCTCGCACCGGGCGAGGCGCAACTGCTCAATCTGACCGTGGTGCCGCGTTCGCGGCGCCGCGGCATCGGTCGCCTGCTGCTGCGGCGATTCGTCGACGACGCGCTCGATCGCGGCGCCGACCAGTGCTTCCTCGAAGTTCGCGTTTCGAACATCGCGGCCACTTCGCTGTACGCGCGGGAGGGATTCGTCCCGGTGGCGAGGCGCGCCAGCTACTACCCGCCGGCGCATCCCGGCGCGGAGCGCGAGGACGCGCTGGTGCTGCGACTCGCCCTGCGCGAGTTGGCGGGCGAGCGATGAATCGCGACGACGTTTTGCAGGAGCTCGGGCTTCGACCGCTTTGGAGACTTCGCGCTCGCGTGCCCGAGACGCAAGCGCCGGAGCCGGTGGTCGAATCGGTGATGCGCGATGCCGCTGTCGCCGCGACGTTCGACGCGGCGCGACCGGACGCGGGACGCGGCAATCGCATCGCGGCGTTGTCGTGGGCGGATTTCGCCGCCGACGTGGAGGCTTGCACCGCATGCGGCCTGTGCAAGACGCGACGGCGATCGGTGCCCGGCGTCGGCGACACCCGCGCCGACTGGTTGTTCATCGGCGAGGCACCGGGCGCCGACGAGGACGCGCGCGGCGAGCCTTTCGTCGGGCAGGCGGGGCGACTGCTCGACAACATGTTGCTCGCGCTGGGCATGCGGCGCGACCGCAATGTGTACATCGCCAACGTGCTCAAATGCCGCCCGCCCGACAATCGCACGCCGACGTCCGCGGAGACGCAGGCGTGCCGTCTCTACCTCGATCGCCAGATCGAGCTGATCCGGCCCAAGCTCATCATCGCGATGGGCAGGAGCGCGGCGAACACGCTGCTGGCCGCTGACGCCAGCATCGCCAGCATGCGCGGGCGCGTCCATCGGTACGCAAGCGTGCCGCTGATCGTGACGTACCATCCTGCGTATCTGCTTCGCAGCTTGCCCGAGAAGGCGAAAGCGTGGGAAGATTTATGTCTTGCCCGGGCCACCATGCGCACCTTGCAGGTCGAAGCAAAGGACTTGCACAGCGCGCAACCGGCCCCAAACTGAGGTCAGGCGGGGCATTGCCCGCGCTGGCACCCAAGGAGGTTCGACGATGCGCAAGATGTTCGGTTCGGCGGCGGCGGCAATCGCCGCGATCGCGGTCACGCTCTCGCTGTCCGGTTGCGGCTACAACGACCTCCAGCGCCAGGATGAGCAGGTCAAGTCCGCGTGGTCGGAAGTGCTCAACCAGTACCAGCGCCGCGCGGATCTCGTTCCCAACCTCGTTGCGACGGTCAAGGGATACGCTGCGCAGGAAGAGCGTGTCCTCACCGAAGTCACCAACGCGCGCGCCAGCGTCGGTAGCATCCAGGCGACGCCGGAGCTCATTAACGATCCCGCGGCGTTCGCCAAGTTCCAGGCGGCGCAGAATCAGCTGCAGTCAGCGCTGTCGCGGCTGCTCGTCGTCGCGGAGAACTATCCCAACCTCAAGTCCGACCAGAATTTCCGCGACCTTCAATCGCAGCTCGAGGGCACCGAGAATCGCATCGCCGTGGCGCGCAACCGGTTCATCAAGGCCGTCCAGGATTTCAACGTCATCGTGCGCTCATTCCCGACCAACCTGACGGCCATGCTGTTCAAGATGGACATCAAGCCCAACTTTACCGTCGACAACGAGAAAGCGATGGCCGCTCCGCCGACCGTCGATTTCACCAAGCCTTCGGCCCCGCCCGCGGCGCCCGCGCCTGCGACCAAGTAGTGTGGTGGTAAGGTAAGTGAGGTGGTAATGGGGCGCGCCTCGCGCCGGCTGCCGCCAAGCGCTTCGAGCGCGACGACCAGGTCTGCGCCGTGACCGCCGTGCGCCGGCTGCTGTGCACGGCAGCCGCTGCGCTGGCCATGGCTGCGGTCGGCGTTGTCGGCGGCGCGCTGCTGGGTTTTCCAACGGCGTCGTTCGCCGTGACGTGGGAACCCGGCAAGGATGGATTGCGTCCGATCCCGCCGCTGACCGGTCGTGTCGTCGATCTCACCAACACGCTCTCCGCCAGCGAGCGTCAGTCGCTTGAGTCCAAGCTCGCTGCGTGGGAGGCGCGCACCACCAATCAGCTCGCGGTCATCGTCGTCCCGACCACCGCGCCCGAATCGATCGACGAGTTCGGGATCCGCGTCGGCGAAGCCTGGAAAATCGGGCAGAAGGGCGAGGACAACGGCGCGATCATCATTGTGGCGAAGGACGACAAGCGCCTGCGCATCGAGGTCGGCTACGGCTTCGAAGGCGTACTCACCGACGTGACTTCACGACGCATCATCGCCGAAAATGTGGCGCCGCTGTTCTCGCAGGGGAAGTTCGCGGCCGGGATAGACGCTGGCGTCGACCGTATCATCACCGTGGTCGACGACGGCAAGCCCTTGCCACCGCCGGGTAAGGCCGCGCGCAAGCCGCGCTCGGGCAACATCGATTTCGGTACGCTCTTCATCGTGCTGCTGGTCGCGGTGCCGGTCGTCGGCGGCATCCTGCGCTCGATGCTCGGCAACGTCGCGGGCTCGCTCGCGGGCGGCGGAATCGCCGGAGTCGCGGCGTGGTTCGTCGCCGGCTCGATGCTGATCGCCGGCATCGCCGGCGTGGTCGCGTTCTTCATCATTCTGTTCTCGATCCTCGGCGGACGTGGCGGCTGGATTCCGATGGGCGGCGGAGGTGGAGGGGGCGGCTTCGGAGGCGGCGGAGGCGGCGGATTCTCGGGGGGTGGCGGCGGCTTCGGCGGCGGCGGCGCCTCAGGCGGATGGAATTGACAGAGCACACCGAAGACGATCATGGCTGAGCGCAAACCATTCCGCTTCGGACGGCATCTGGTCACCGATCACCGCTCGGCGCGCCGAGCGTTTCCGCCCATGGTGATGCAGCGCATCGGCGCCGCGATAACGTCGGGCGAGTTGATGCACGCGGGCCAGCTTCGCTTCGTCGTCGAAGGCTCGCTGCCGATGGTGCAGCTGGTGCGCGGCGAGTCTCCGCGTGAGCGCGCTCTCGAGGTATTCAGCCGCCTGCGGGTCTGGGATACCGAGGAGAACTGCGGCGTGCTCATTTATCTGCTGATGGCCGACCGCGATGTCGAGATCGTCGCCGACCGCGGCATTCACGGGAAGGTGGGCAATGACGCCTGGCAGGCGATCTGCCGAGGCATGGAAGCCGCGTTCCGCGAGAAGCGCTTCGCGGAGGGCGCGATCGACGGGATCGACGCCGTCAACGCGTTGCTCGCGCACCATTTTCCGCGCACCGGCGCGGGTGCCAACGAACTTCCTGACCAGCCAGTCGTGCTCTAGCCGCGTCGCGCCTAGTGTCCCGGCGTGGGCTCGGCGCGCTCGCCGGAGATGAGGTGGGTGAGGTCGCCTGCGGCCAGGTTGATGCGGTGACGCCACATCACCAGTAGCATCGTCCCGGCGACGAACAGGCCGAAAAGCACGATGACGGTGTTGGTCGACGCTCCGAAGAAGAGCAGCAGCCCGTAAAGAGTCAGCATCACCAGCACGCCGATGTTCTCGTTGAAATTCTGCACCGCGATCGAGTGCCCGGCACCCATGAGCACATGGCCGCGATGCTGCAGCAACGCATTCATCGGCACGACGAAGAATCCCGCGAATGCGCCGATCAGCGTCATGATCAGCACCGCGGGCTGCAGCGAGTACACGTACGTCATCGAGATGACGCCGATCCCCATCAGCACACCCAGCGGCAGGACCTTGACCGCGTTGCGCAGCGCGACGAACTTGGCGGCGAGGACCGCGCCGAGCGCGATGCCGATGGCGACGACGCCCTGCATGAACGCTGCGCGCGAGAGGTCGTAGCAAAGGTGCGATGCCGCCCAGTCGATGACGATGAACTGCAGCGTCGCGCCGGCGCCCCAGAACAGCGTCGTCGTCGCCAGCGAGATCTGGCCCAGCTTGTCGCGCCACAGCAGCGCGCAACAGTGGCTGAATTCGCGTATCAGGAACAGCGGGTTTTTGCTCGGTGCGCGGTGCGCCACGCCGGTGTCGGGGATATACCAGTTGAAGATCGCCGCTACCGCGTAGCAGATCATGATGACCGCTATGGCAGCCTGCGGCGGCGTGTTGATGCCGGTGTCGATTCGGGGGACATCGATGGCGAGCAGCGTGCCGGAGATCGGCCCGCTGATCAGTAAGCCGCCCAGTACGTAGCCGAGGATGATCGACGCCACGGTCGTCCCCTCGATCCAGCCGTTGGCGACCACCAGCTGCCGCGACGGCAGGAGCTCGGTGAGTATGCCGTACTTGGCGGGCGAGTACGCGGCCGCGCCCAGGCCGACCAGCGCGTACGCGGCGAGCGGGTGAAGCGTGAACAGCATCAGCGAGCAGCCGACGATCTTGATGCCGTTGGTGATGAGCATCACGCGGCCCTTGGGCATCGAGTCCGCCAACGCGCCCACCAGCGGGGCGAGCACTACGTAGGAGATGACGAAGCATTGCTTCAGGGCCGGAGTCATCCAGCTCGGCGAATCGAGATCGCGCAGCATCTGGATGGCGGCGACAAGCAGCGCGTTGTCGGCGAGCGACGAAAAAAACTGCGCCGCCATGATGGTGTAGAAGCCGGCCTTCATTGTCCTCGAATGCGCAAACGCTCGAACGTGCTCTCTGCCCGGCGTCGCGAGCCGGGGGGCGTGCGCTCTGCTTGTGTATAATTGTAACTGCGGGCGCTTGCGGCTCGCGCCTTATACCACGTTTCAATACCTCAGACCAAACCGGCTGGCCAAGGTTCGACATCGATCCGCGCCGCCATGACTCGACCGATACTCGCGCAGATCAATTTGGCGGCAATGCGCGCCAATCTCTCGATCGCGCGCGAACGCGCCCCAGGCGCGCAACTCCTCGCCGTCGTCAAAGCCAACGCCTATGGTCACGGGCTCCTGCGCGTGCTGCCGGCGCTCGCCGATGCCGACGGGCTCGCATTGCTGGAGCTCGACGCGGCTATCGCATTGCGAGAAAAACACTATGCGCGCCGGATCCTCCTGCTCGAGGGATTCTTCCGCGGCGACGAGTTGACGGAAATCGCGGCGCGCCGGTTGGCCGTAGTTGTGCACCACATGGATCAGGTGCGCATGCTGGAGACGGCAACATTGCCCAAACCGCTGGAGGTCTTCATCAAGGTCAACTCCGGCATGAACCGCCTGGGTTTTAAGCAAGACGAGGTCGAGCCGGTCGCGCAACGCCTGTCCGGCGCTGCGAGCGTCGCTGCGCTTCGGCTGATGACGCACCTCGCGCGGGCCGACGAGGACGATGGGCTTCAGGAGCAGCTGCAGATGTTCGACAGCGCCTGTAAGGGGCTGCCGTATCCGCGCTCGGTGGCCAATTCTGCCGGAGTGCTCCGCTTCGCCGAAGTCGGCGGAGACTACGTGCGCCCGGGCATCATGCTTTATGGCTCGTCACCGTTTCCTTACGACACCGCCGAAGCGCTGCGTTTAGCGCCGGTGATGACGCTGCGCAGCGAGCTCATCGCCATCCAGGAGATCAAGGCGAATGCCACCGTCGGCTACGGCGGTGGCTACACCGCGGCGCGCGCGCATCGCGTCGGCGTCATCGCTTGCGGCTACGCCGACGGCTACCCGCGTCACGCGCCCAACGGCACGCCGGTGCTGGTGTGCGGCAGGAAAGTGCGAACCGCCGGGCGCGTGTCGATGGACATGATGACCGTGGACCTGACCGACGTGCCCGAGGCCGCGGTCGGGAGTCCGGTCGTGCTCTGGGGTGAGGGACTTTCTGTGGACGACGTCGCGGCCGCCGCGAGCACGGTAGGCTACGAGCTGCTGTGCGCGGTCGCGCCGCGCGTTGCCTGCGTGACCACCGAAATCGGCAAGGTCGACATCGAGCTATGACCGCACTGTCACTGCGCTAGGCGAGCCGCGTGTACATCGTCGTCACCGGCGCCGCCGGCTTCATCGGATCGAACCTCCTCAAGGGCCTGAATGGCCGCGGCGAGCGGCGCATCATCGCGGTCGACAATCTCGCGCAGGCCGACAAGTTCAGGAATCTCGTCGATTGCGACATCGCGGATTACTTCGACCAGGACGAATTCCTGCGCCGGCTGACCGAAGGCGATTTCGACGACGACATCTCCGCGGTTCTGCACCAGGGCGCGTGCTCGGACACGATGGAAACCGACGGCCGCTACATGCTCGACAACAACTATCGCTACTCGGTGAGTCTGCTCGAGCACTGCCAGGACAACGACATCCCCATGCTCTATGCGTCGTCGGCGGCCGTGTACGGGGCCAGTCGCGAATTTCGCGAGGAGCGCGAGTGCGAAGCGCCGCTCAACGTGTACGGCTACTCGAAGCTTCTCTTCGACCAGTACGTGCGCCGCATCCTGCCCGAGCGGACCGCGCCGATCTCGGGCTTGCGCTATTTCAACGTCTACGGGCCGCGCGAAGCGCACAAGGGCCGTATGGCGTCGGTCGTCTGGCACTTTTTTAATCAGTACCGCTCGACGGGCAAGGTGCAGCTCTTCCAGGGCTCGGGAGGATTCGCCGCCGGCGAGCAGCAGCGCGATTTCGTCAGCGTCGATGACGTCGTCGCGGTCAACCTGGATTTCCTGGATCACGGCGAGCGCTCGGGCATATTCAATCTCGGCACGGGCAGCGCGGCGACCTTCAACGCGGTGGCCGAGGCGACCGTCAACGCCTGCCGCGCTGCGGAGGGCGCGGCGCCCATGCCGTTCCTCGACCTTCATCGCGCTGGAGCGGTGGAGTACATCGCGTTTCCGGCGGGGCTCGCGGACAAGTACCAGAGCTTCACCCGGGCCGACGTCTCGCGGCTCCGGCAGGCGGGGTATGCCGCGCCATTCCTGGCCGTCGACGAGGGCGTGGCGCGTTGCGTTCATGCGCTGCTTGCCCAATCGCAGGTCAACGCTTAACATCGCGCCGGCGTTTGTACCAGGGCGATCCGGCGGCGACCGGCGCCTCGTGTGCCATGGCGCGCAAGCGCTGCGGCGACATCCATGTCTTGTCTGGGGGGCCCCATGAAACGATTCCTGCTGTTGCTCATCACACTGTTGTTCTCGGCGTTCGCGCTCGCCGCGGTCAACATCAACACGGCAAGCAAGGAGGAGCTCGACGCGCTGCCGGAGATCGGTCCGGTCAAGGCGCAGGCGATCCTCGACTACCGTGCCAAGAACGGTCGGTTCAAGACGCCCGAAGACATCATGAAGGTGAGCGGGATCAAGGAAGGAACGTACGCCAAGCTCAAGGGAATGATCAGCGTGAGCGGCGCGACGACGCCGGTAGTGGCCGCACCCGCGAAGGCCGATGCCAAGGCCGCCGCCCCGGCGCCTGCGCCCGCACCTCCCGCTGCGGCTGCGCCCGCGCCGATGCCTGCGGCCAAGACCGCGGCTCCGGCGAGCACGCCCGCCGCCGCACCTGCAGCCGCGCCGACGCCCGCGCCCGCAGCCAGCGCGCCGAGCACGCCCAAGGCCGATGCCAAGGCTGACGCCAAGGCCGATGCAAAGTCCGCCGCGAAGGTCGATGCCAAGGGCGAAGCCAAGGGCGATGCGAAGGCCGACGCGAAGTCTGCTGCCAAGTCCGCTGCGCCCAGCGCGCCTGCCCCGGCCGCGCCCAAGGAAATGACCAAGGCCGAGAAAGCCAAGGCCGACAAGGAAGCGAAGGCCAAGGCGAAGGAAGACGCCGCCAAGGAAGCGAAAGCGAAGAAGGACGCGAAAGCCGCCGACGCCAAGGCCAGGAAGGACGCCAAGGCGGACGCCGACAAGGCGGCCAAGGATGCCAAGGCAACCAAGACGGATTCGACCAAAGCGACGTCGGCCAAAGCAGACAAGGCGGCGCCCGACGCGAAGGCTGCGACCGACGCCAAGGCGGCGAAATCCACCACCGCGGAGAAGAGCACCAAGGCCAAGGACGACAAGAGCACCGCCGACGCCAAGAAGTAACGCGTGCAGTAGCAAGTTCTGCCGCGCGTGCGATGGTTTGAGCGCGCCGTCCGTATTCTCGCTGATCCAGACCCCGTCCCTTTGGCGGGGTTTGTCTTTCCCGAGGGCGGCCCGGGGGCCGTTCTCGCACGGGAGCCGTCGCCGGGCGTGGGCGTCGCGTCGGTTACAATCGGGCTCGCATCCCGAGCCCCTTCGCGCCCATGTACAAGACCATCGAGGACACGGTCGGAAATACTCCGCTGGTCCTGCTGCAGCGCCTTCCAGGCAACACGTCCAACGTCGTGCTGGCCAAGCTCGAGGGTAACAACCCGGCGGGATCGGTCAAGGATCGGCCCGCGCTGTCGATGGTGGTCGAGGCCGAAAAGCGCGGGCAGATCAAGCGCGGCGATACGTTGATCGAGGCCACCTCCGGTAACACCGGCATCGCGCTGGCGATGGCTGCGGCGATGCGCGGCTATCGCATGGTGCTGGTGATGCCCGAGCACCTTTCCGTCGAGCGGCGCCAGACGATGCGCGCGTTCGGCGCGGAAATCGTGCTCACACCCAAGGCCGGCGGCATGGAGACGGCGCGCGATGTCGCCGAGAAAATGCAGGCCGAAGGCAGAGGTCGCATCCTCGACCAGTTCGCCAATCCCGACAATCCGCTCGCGCACTATCGCACCACCGGTCCCGAGATCTGGCGCGACACCGACGGCGGCATCACGCATTTCGTCTCGAGCATGGGCACCACCGGCACGATCATGGGCGCAGGGCGCTTCCTCAAGGAAAAGAACCCGTCGATCGCAATCGTCGGCTGCCAGCCGGACGAGGGATCGCAGATTCCCGGCATCCGCAAATGGCCCGAGGCGTACCTGCCGAAGATCTACGACGCCAAGCGTGTCGACCGCGTCGAGTCGGTCTCGCAGGCCGACGCGGAGGAGTACGCGCGGAGGCTCGCCAGCGAAGAAGGCATTTTCGCCGGCATTTCCTCCGGAGGCGCGTGCGCGGTCGCGCTGCGCATATCGCAGCAGGTTTCCGACGCCACGATCGTGTTCATCGCCTGCGATCGCGGCGATCGTTACCTCTCGACCGGGGTATTTCCCGGCTGAACGTCGCGGCGCCAACGCCGCGGATTCGCGATGACTCCCACCCTTGTTTTCGACATCGAGACGATTCCCGACGTCGATGGAATGCGTCGTTGGCACCAGCTGCCGGCGACGCTTTCCGACGGTGACGTGCTCACCTGGGGTTTGCAGCAGCGGCGCGCCGCGACCGGCAACGACTTCGTTGCGCTGCACCTGCAGCGCGTAGTCGCGATCGCCTGCGCGATGCGCGAAGGCAATTCGTTTCGCGTCTGGTCGCTCGGCGAGCCGACCGACGCGGAGCCCGAGCTCATCCGCCGATTCTTCGACGGGATCGATCGCTTCACGCCGCAGCTCGTGTCGTGGAACGGCGGCGGCTTCGATCTTCCGGTGCTCAACCACCGTGCCATGATCCATGGCGTCATCGCCGCGAAATTCTGGGACTGGGGCGACGATGACCGTGAATTCAAGTTCAACAACTATCTGGCCCGGTATCACACGCGCCATGTCGATCTGATGGACGTGCTGGCGATGTACCAGCCGCGCGCGTCAGCCGGGCTCCATGCGATGGCGCGCTTGTGCGGATTCCCCGGCAAGCTCGGGATCGATGGCAGCCAGGTGCATGCCGCGCATGCCGCGGGGGAAATCGGGCGTATCCGCGACTATTGCGAGACCGACGCGATGAACACTTACCTGCTGTATCTGCGCTTCCTGCTCGTGCGCGGCGTGCTGTCGGCGGGGGAATACGCGTCCGAAGTGTCGTTCGCGCGCGAGAAGATTATCGCCACCGGCCTGCCGCACTGGCAGGAATTCGTCAGCGCGTGGGACGCCAATGCGGTCTAGACGAGGGGCCACCTGGTCGCCGGGATAGAGCCGGCGTAGCTCCGGGCGGTGCGCCAGCGGGGCTACGCTCGCACGATGGGAACGGTGGCGTAGCGGCCGCCGAGCGGTGTCGTCGACGACACGCTCCACCAGCGCTCGAGTACGGTCGCGTAGACGCTCCTGAAGTCGATCGCGAACGCCGGGTTGCCGTCGCCGGACAGCCGATCCAGCGACGGCTGCTCGCCATAGAGTCCCCCCGCGACGCGACCGCCCAGCGCGAAGTGCGCGCTCGACGTGCCGTGGTCGGTGCCGTTGGACAGATTCTCCTTGGGCCGCCGGCCGAATTCGGCGTAGGTGAGGACGAGCGTGTCGTTCCATTTGCCCATCTCGTCGAGCGCGCCTTTCAGCGAGACGATGCCGGCGGCGAGCTCGCCGAGCAGGCTAGCCTGGGTTCCCGGCTGGCCGCTGTGCGTGTCGAAGCCCGACAAGGTCACGCGGACCACGGCGACGCCGGCCTGGTTGGCGATCACCTGTGCCGCGGTGCGCATCGCATTGCCGAATCCGTTGTTCGGAAACTGCGTCGCGAAGGCGCGATTTGCCGAAAGATGCGATGCCGCCTGGAGGATGTCGCCCTCGACCTTGAGCATGTGCTGCAGCGCCTTGTTGCTGCGCGCCTGTCCTTCCAGCGATGCGAGGCGCGCCTGGCGGACGAATTGCTCGGTGTTGGACAGCGCGAGCGCGCGCGTGCCGCCGCCAGCGAGCGGGCCCAGATCGGGCGAGCCGATGATCACGCCGTCGGCGGCGAAGCCGGACGGCGTCGGCGCGGCGGCGAAGGTTCGCGACAGCCATCCATCCTGCAGATACTGGTCGCTGCGTGACGCGGTGTCCCAGATCTCGATCGAGCGGAAGTGGGAGAGATTGGGCTCCGGATAGCCGACGCCCTGCAGCACCGCGAGCTCGCGGTTTCTCCAGAGCGGCATCAACGGCTCGAGCGCGGGATGCAGCGCGACGCGGTCGCTGAGCGCGATCACCTGGTCTTTCGCGATCGCGAGCTTCGGGCGCAGAGCGTAGTAGGTGGGATCGGCGTACGGGATCACCGTGTTAAGGCCGTCGTTGCCGCCCTTGAGCTCGATGAGCACGAGCAGGTTGCGATAGTTTGCGGCGGGCGCTGCGGCCCACGCGATGCGCGCGCCAAGCGCTCCCGATCCTCCCGCCAGCGCCGTGGCGGCGGCCAGCTTGAGAAAATCGCGGCGATGCATGCGCGCCGGATTCATTTGAGCTGGTAGGACACGTCGAGCACGAGCGCTCGCACCAGCGCTGCCGAGGCGATGTCGGGGTCGGGCGCGATCTGCGGCGCGGTGGCGAGCAGCATGCGCGTCGCGGCCTGGCTGCGCGCATTCGACTGCGGCGTCACGCCGAGCTGCGCAAACCAGCTCGCGCTGTCGAACGCGACCCGGTCGAGTGCGCGCTCCATGTTGCGGCGGAATACGATCTCGCGGATCTTGTCCGGATCCTGCGCACCCGTCGGCAGGATCGCCTGCTTCGGCGCCGGCGTCATCGCGTCGACCGCGACAGGCTGCATGCGGGCAGCGGGTTCCTCGCGGGGCGGCACGCCGTCGTCGGCGCGGACGAGGCGGTCGAGGAACTGCTTGCGCGCGAGCAGCGTGCTCGAGTTGATCCAGGCATTCTGTCCAGGCCAGCCCTTGACGTTGGGCGGCGAGAACAGATTCTGGCCCATCCCTGCAGCAGCGACGGCAAACGGCAATGTTTGTCCGGGCTTCATATCGAACTGGCGAAGCGTGCCGACGACCAGGTCGACCGGCGACTTGACCAGCGTCGCGCGGTTGTCTGCGGCGTAGAACGCCTCCGACACGAGCAGCGCGTGCAGCGCGACCTTGATGTCGTAGCCGGAATCGCGAAAGACCCGCGCGACTCGCTTCACCTCGGCCGGATCGGGCTCGGACGAGACGAATTCGCGCCATAACTTGCGCGTGATGAACTCGGCGGTCTGCGGCTGCGCGAGCAGGATGTCGAGCACCTCGTCGCCGTCGAAATTGCCGGTGCTGGCGAGCACGGTCTTCCCGCCGTAGTCGTGCAGCAACGGCCTGAACACGAACTGCCCCGTGCTTCGATCGAGACTCCAGCCGGTGAACGCGCGCGCGGCTTCCTTGACGTCCTGCTCGCCGTAGTGGCCTTCGCCCAACGTGAACAGCTCCATGACCTCGCGCGCGAAATTCTCGTTCGGCGTTCCCTTGCGGTTCTGCACGCTGTCGAGATAGATCACCATCGCGGGATCGCGCGCCATGGCGTGGAGCAGCACGCCGAAATTGCCCAGCGCATGGGCGCGCAGCGTGACGTTCTGCCGGTACATGAGCTCCGCCAGCTTCACCTTCTGCTGGCTCGACACGAAGTGGTTGTGCCAGAAGAGCGTCATGCGCTCGGTCAGCGGCGAAGGCGTGGCCAGCATCTCGCCGACCCACCAGCCGCGAAGCTCGAGTCCCTCGCGCACCTGCTCCTGCTGGAACATCTTTTTCTCGGCGTCGGTCGCCTTTTGCCCGGCGCGCGGATAGCGCAACGGCTCGGTCCCGGCAGCCCACGCCGGGGGCGGTGTCGTCGCGGCGGCGCGCGCGTCGCCGAGCAGGGCGTTCACCGCCTGCCCTCGGGAAAGCGGGGCGAAGCGCAGGATCTCCGCCTGTGTCGCCCCGAAGCCCACGCGATTGAGCAGGTGCCGCGCGTCGTCGTAGCCGAGGGGTGCGTGGGCCGCGCCGGGAGCCGCCCGGCTCTGAGCGGCCGCCAACATCATGCAGGCGGCTGCCGCTAGGCAGAGGAGGCGGCGGAGCAGGATGAGCTGATGGATGGCAAGTGTCACGAGGTTCGCGTTACCGCGCGTTCCGACAATGCCAACAACGCAAAAGTCTAGCGGGCTGTTGACCCGACCGGTGAAGCCGACTGTAACCGGGTGTTGCTTCAAGTCGCGGTCCACGGGCTTCCGGGCAACCGCGCGGACTTGCCATAGTGTCCTGTCGCCCGCCTGCGTCGACTCGCGGGCCGTCGATCCCCGCGCTTCGCGCGGGGCCCCTCGCCGGGTCGCTCGCGGCGCTAATCCAGTCGCAGCACACCACGACCGAGCTCGATGACGCGCCCGGACACGAAGATTCGTCGGTCGGCATCGACGGTGAGCCCGATATGGCACAACCGCCCGACCGCCTCGCCCTGGCACAGCGCCAGCGTCTGCGGCAGGGCGGCACCGGTCGCGACCAGCCAACCGCCGAGGTTGGCGCACGCGGAACCGGTCCCGGGATCCTCGATCACCGCGCCGTGCTTGGAAAAGAAAAAACGGCACAGCACGCGTCCCGCGCCGTCGAGCGACCAGACGTAAGCCATCGCGCGCGTCGTCCCGCCGGCGAGCGTGATGCCACCGTGTCGCGCGAGCAGCGTCGGGTCGGGATGGGCGCGCCGCACCGCATCGGCGCTGCTGACCCGGATGACCAGCTGCTCGCTGCCGGTGTCGACCCACAGCGGCGTGCCTTCAAGATCGGATTCGCCGAGACCGAGCATCGCCGCCAGCTCGCCACGCGACGCAGCGACCTCGCGCGTGCGCGGCGCGTTGGCCTGCAGCGTCCAGCGATCGCCGTCGGCGCTCACCGGAATGATTTCCGCGGGCATCTCCAGCGTGAGCGCATCACCGGCCGCGGCGAGTTCCCGGACGATGTGCGCCGTGCCGAGCGTAGGGTGTCCCGCGAACGGCATCTCGAAGGTTGGCGTGAAAATGCGCACGCGCGCGCTCGCCGCGCTCGAGCGCAGGATGAACGTCGTCTCGGACAGGTTGAACTGCAGCGCGATCGCTTGCATGGTCACGGCGTCGAGATCGTCGGCTGCCTCGACTACGGCGAGCGGATTCCCACCGAGGCGCTCCTCGGCGAACACGTTGACGATGCGGAACCGATACTCGCGCACGGCGGCGGTTTTCAGTGCGCCGCAACGGCGTTGCGAGGCGCGAACCGGACAGCGAGACGCTGTGCGAGCGCGGCGAAGCCCCGAGGCGAGACGTCGTCGACATCGACCCGGTGCGTGGGCTGCGCCGGTGCATAGTGCGCCGAGTGCGAGCGCGCGTAGGCGGGGTCGTAGTGGCGCGACAGCAGCTCGCCGATGAGCGCGTCCCACTCGCCGGCCGACGCGAGCTCGGTCCAATGCGCCAGCGTTGTCTTGCCGTGAAGCGCGACGAGCCGCTGCAATCGCTGCCCGAGCGCGTCGGCGTCGGCGAGGAAGTGGGGATAGTCCTCCTTGAGCAGCGCCACGCGCAGCGGCTGCGCGGTGGCGAGCGCGATGCCGCGCCCGGCGCGCATGCGCTCGAGCAGCGCGTCGGGAAGCTGCAGGGTTCCCACACGACGGCTCTCGGCTTCGACGAACACGGGACGCGACGGATCGAATCGCTGCAGCCGCTCGAGCAGCGCGCTTTCGAACGCTTTTTGCGACGGCTGCGGCGCGTCGGGCAAGTCGCCGAGCAGCGACCCGCGGTGCGCCGCGAGCTTCTCGAGGTCGAGCGCCTGCGCACGCGCCGCGTCGAGCGCGACGATGAGGCGACTCTTGCCCGATCCGGTAAGACCTCCGACGACGACGAAGTCTAGCCGCGCCGGCACGACCCGAAGCTGCGCCGTTACTTCGCGGCGATACGCTCGATAGCCGCCGTCGAGCTGCATCGCGCGCCAGCCGATCTCGTTGAGCACGTGCGCCAGCGCCCGACTGCGCTGGCCGCCGCGCCAGCAGTACACGAGGGGACGCCAGTCGCGCGGCTTGTCGGCGAACGCACGGTCGAGCATGCTCGCGATGTTGCGCGCGACCAGCGCCGCTCCAAGGCGGCGCGCGTCGAAGGGCGAGGCCGCATACAAGGTTCCGATCCGCGCGCGCTGTTCATCGTCGAGCACCGGATGACTGACCGCGCCGGGCACGTGGTCGAGCGCGAATTCCGCGGGGCTGCGCACGTCGATGCGATCGGCGAATCCGGCAATCGCGTCGATACCCACGCGCAATGCGCCTGCGTGGCGCTCGCTCATCGAGGCTTTCCGGTCGCGTCGAGCAAGGGCTTGAGCGCCGGCCAGACGTTGTCGAGCAGCTTCGGCTGCGCGCTCGCGACGGGATGCACGCGGTCGGGCTGGAACATAGCGTCGTCGCTGACCAGGCCCTCGAAGAAGAATGGCACCAGCGCGGTCTTGCGCGTCTTCGAAACTTCGGCGAACGTGCCGTCGAAGCGCGCGACGTACGTCGGGCCGTAGTTGGGCGGCATGCGCATCCCGACCATCAGCACCTTCGATCCGGATTTTTGCGCGGACTGCACCATCGTGTCCAGGTTATCGCGCATCGCGTCGACGCTGTTGCCGCGCAGTCCGTCGTTGCCACCGAGCTCGATGACCGTGATCGACGGATGATGGCGCGCCAGCAGTGCATCGAGCCGGGCGCGTCCACCCGCGGTGGTGTCGCCGCTGATGCTGGCGTTGACTACCTGGTGCGGATAGTTGTCGGCCTTGAGGCGCCGCTGCAAGAGCGTCGGCCACGATGCGTCCGCGGGCAGTCCGTAGCCCGCCGATATGCTGTCGCCGACGATCAGGATCACCGGTGGCGCGGGGGAGGCCGCCGGCGCTGCGGCAGCGATGCACGCGACGGTGAGCAGCGCGCCCCAAAGCAAGGGTGACGAGAGAAATCGCATGATCGACATTGGAGAGGCGATCCATTCTAGAGGTTCCTAGCCTCGCAGCGCAAAGCCCCGCCAGAGGCGCAATGGCGCGCCCGGTACAATGAGGCATTGCTGCCTGGCCCGCCTCGCGCCGCCTCTCCGCTCTCTCATGGTTCCAGACTCTTCCTCATCCGATTCCAGCGTTGTCATCCGGGCGCGCGATGTCACCAAGACCGTGCGCAGCGGTGACGCTCCGCTGACCATCCTCGACACGGTGAGCTTCGACGTCGTCGCCGGCGAGTCGGTGGCGATCGTCGGCGCTTCGGGATCGGGCAAGACGACGCTGCTCGGGCTGCTCGCGGGGCTCGATCGCGCGACATCGGGCGAGGTATGGCTCGGCAGCACGGCGTTAAATGGCTTGTCCGAGGACGCCTGCGCGGCGTTGCGGCAGCGCTGGCTGGGCTTCGTGTTCCAGTCCTTTCAACTCTTGCCTGCGCTCACCGCGCTGGAGAACGTGATGCTTCCTCTCGAGCTGGCGGGCGCGAGCGATGCGACCAGGCGCGCGCGCGACTGGCTCTCGCGCGTCGGCCTGTCGTCACGAAGCTCGCACTATCCGAAGCAGCTCTCGGGCGGCGAGCAGCAGCGGGTCGCGATCGCGCGCGCTTTCTCCGGTGAGCCCAAGGTCCTGATGGCCGACGAGCCCACCGGCAATCTGGACGGCCACACCGGCGGCGAGGTGGCGGATCTGATGTTCGCGCTCAATCGCGAGCGCGGGACGACGTTGATTCTGGTGACGCACGAGATGTCGCTTGCGACGCGCTGCGCGCGACGCCTGTCGCTCGCCGACGGCAAGCTGGTCGCCGACCAGCGCGCAGACGAGGCGCTCGCATGAAGGCACTGGCATGAATACGCTGCGGCTCGCTTGGGTCATGCTGCGCCGCGATTGGCGCGCTGGGGAGCTGTCGGTGCTGTTCGCCGCGCTGGTGCTCGCAGTGGCGAGCGTAGGGACGGTCGGATTGTTCGCCGACCGGGTCAAGGGCGCGCTCACGCGCCAGGCGAACGTGCTGCTCGGTGCCGACCTGCTGGTGTCCGCCGATCGGCCGCTGCCGGATGCGCTCTCGACCGAGGCGCGCGCGCGCGGGCTCGCCGTCGTGCCCGCGATCCGCTTCAACAGCATGGTGCAGGCCGCTGCGCGCGCCGACGGCGGCAACGCCGTGCTCGCCGACGTCAAGGCGGTGGGCGCAGGCTACCCGCTGCGCGGATCGATCACGCTGCTCGACCCCGACGATCCCGCGGGTCGCGTGGCACGAAGCATTCCGGCACGCGGCGAAGCGTGGATCGACACACGGCTGGCGGCGCGGCTCGACGCCAAGCTCGGTGATGCGCTCGGCGTCGGCGATGCGACGCTGACCCTCTCCGCGATCGTGCAGCAGGATCCGGAAGTTACCGGAGGACTGTTCACCCTCGGTCCGAAAATGCTGATCAACATCGACGACGTGCCGGCCACGCGGCTGCTGCAGCCGGGCAACCGCGCGACCTGGCGGCTCCTGGTCGCCGGTGCCGGCAGCGAAGCGTACCGCGACTGGGCCAAGCCGCGGCTCGAGCGTGGTCAGCGCCTGGAATCGATTCGCGACCTTCGACCCGAAGTCCGGCAGACGCTCGAGCGCGCCGAGCAGCTGCTCGGCCTCGCGGCGCTGGTCGCCGCGATCCTCGCCGCCGCCGCGGTGGCGCTGGCGGCGGCGCGCTACCTGCGCCGACACCTCGACGCCGCGGCGATGATGCGATGCCTCGGCTCGAGTCAGCGCCAGACGCTGGCGCTGTTCCTCTTGCAGTTCCTGACCCTCGGTGTCGTCGCCAGTCTCGTCGGATGCGTGCTGGCCTTCGGCGGCCAGCAGGTGCTGGTGTCGATCCTCGCCTCGATGGTCAGCGCCGATCTGCCGCCGCCGGCGGCGCTGCCGGCGCTCATCGCGATCGCCACCGGCATCCTGCTGCTGCTCGGATTCGCGCTGCCGCCGCTGGTCTCGCTATCGCGCGTTGCGCCGTTGCGCGTGCTGCGGCGCGATTTGGGCATGCCGCGCGCCGGCGGCCTGCTCGGCTATGCGCTCGGCGCGCTTACCGTCGCCGCGCTGATCAGTGCGCAAGCCCCCGACGCGCGCATGGCGTCGATCATGATCGGCGGCGTCGCGGCGCTGCTGCTCACCGCCGCGCTGGCCGCGCGGCTGCTGGTCTTCGCGCTTCGATTCCTTCCCCAGCGCGGATACAGCTGGCGCTACGGATTGGCCAACGTGCGTCGGCGCCCTTTCGCCGCGAGCATGCAGATCGGATCGCTGGCGCTCGGGCTGATGGCGCTGCTCTTGCTGACGCTGGTGCGCGGAGATCTCATGGCGAACTGGCGCGCCAGCCTGCCCGCCGATGCGCCGACCGCGTTCCTGATCAATGTGCTTCCCCACCAGGCCGAGGGCGTTCGCGCGCTGCTCAAGCGCGAGCTCGGCGTCGACGCGGTGTCGTATCCGATGGTGCGCGGCAGGCTCGTCGCGATCAACGGCGTGCCCTTCGACACAGCCAAGCTCGACGAGCGCGCCCGGCGGCTGGGCGAGCGCGAGTTCAACCTTTCATCGGTGGCGGACTTGCCGCCGAGCAACAAGATCGTCTCCGGCGCGTGGTGGAAGCCGGACGCAAAGGCAGCCAAGACAAATGCGGCAAGTGAGGCGAACGGCATGTCGCTCGAGGACGGCATCGCGACGACACTCGGCATCAAGCTCGGCGACCAACTGACCTGGGACTTCGTGGGAACGCGGCTCGATGCGCGCGTCACCAGTCTTCGCAAGGTGGCGTGGGACAGCTTTCGCGTGAATTTCTTCGCGCTTTTTCCTCCGGGCGTGCTCGACGCCATGCCGACCACCTACATCTCGGCGGTGCGCGTGGCCGAAGGCAAGCCGGGGTGGCTCACGCCGCTGCTGCGCGATTTTCCCAACGTGCTGGTGATCGACGTCGGCGAGGTCATGCGACAGGTGCAAACCATCATCGAGCAGGTCGCGCGCGCGGTCGAGTTCGTCTTTCTGTTCACTTTGCTCGGCGGAGTGCTGGTCCTTGAGGCTGCGATCGCGGTGACGCAGGACGAGCGACGCTACGATGCGGCGATCCTGCGCACGCTGGGCGCCGGCCGGCGCGAGCTGAACGCGGCACAGCTCGCA
>JBDTZQ010000099.1:0-10956 GCA_040005035.1 Betaproteobacteria bacterium
CCCGGCGTGCTCGCCGACATCACGCGCATCCTCGCCGACCGCGAGATCTCGATCGACGCGATGATCCAGAAGGAGCCTCCGGAAGGCGAGGACCGCACCGACATCATCCTGCTCACCCACATCACCATCGAGAAAAACGCCGTCGCCGCCATCGCTGCGATCGAAGCGCTGCCGACGGTCAGCGGCAAGGTCGTGCGTATCCGGCTCGAAGAGCTTGCCTAATGCGCTACGTCAGCACCCGCGGCGGCATGCAGCCGCAATCGTTCACTTCGATCCTGCTGCAGGGACTGGCGCCGGATGGCGGTCTGGCGGTGCCGGAAAGCTATCCTCGATTCACAACAGCGGATCTGGCGCGCATGCGGCCGATGGGCTATCGCGAGCTCGCCTTCGAGATCCTGTCGCGCTACATGGACGACATCGGCTCGGCCGACCTGCGTCAGATCATCGCGCGCACCTATACCGCGGAGGTGTTCGGCAGCGACGAGATCACGCCGGTGGTCGATCTCGAGCCGGGACTGTTCCTGCTGCGCGCATCGCACGGTCCGACGCTGGCGTTCAAGGACATCGCGCTGCAGCTCCTGGGAAACCTGTTCGAGCACGTGCTCGGCGAACGCCGCGAGACCCTCAATGTTCTCGGCGCGACCTCGGGGGACACCGGCCCTTCCGCCGAATACGCGATGCGCGGCAAGCGCGGCGTGTCGGTGTTCATGCTTTCCCCGCACCGCCGCATGAGCCCGTTCCAGGCGGCGCAGATGTATGCGCTGCTCGACGCCAACATCTTCAACATCGCGGTGGAAGGCGTGTTCGACGATTGCCAGGACCTGGTCAAGGCGATCAACGCAGACGCCGCGTTCAAGCGCCGCTACCGGCTGGGTGCGGTCAACTCGATCAACTGGGCGCGCGTGGCGGCGCAGGTCGTCTACTACTTCAAGGGGTACTTCGGCGCCACCTTCGCCGACTCGGAGAAGGTCGCGTTCTCGGTGCCCTCGGGCAACTTCGGCAACATCCTCGCCGGCCACGTGGCGCGCGAGATGGGGCTGCCCGTCCACAAGCTGATTCTCGCGACCAACGAGAACGACGTGCTCGACGAGTTCTTTAAGTCGGGGCGCTACCGCGTTCGCTCCGCGGGCGAAACGCGCTCGACGTCCAGCCCGTCGATGGACATTTCCAAGGCGTCGAACTTCGAGCGCTTCGCATTCGACCTCGCCGCGCGAGACGCCGCCACGGTGCGCGCACTGTGGCAGCAGGTCGAAAGTGCCGGCGGCTTCGATCTCGCGGCGACGCCACTTGCCGCGCGGCTGCGCAGCGCCGGAATCGTGTCCGGACGCAGCACGCACGCCGATCGCATCGAGACCATCCGCGACGTGGAGCAACGCTTCGGCCGGATCGTGGACCCACACACCGCCGACGGCATCAAGGTGGGGCTGTCCCACCGCGAAGCGGGTATTCCACTGGTGTGCGTCGAAACCGCGCTTCCCGCGAAATTCGCGGCGACCATTCGTGAAGCGCTGAACCGCGATCCCCCCCGACCTGCGCAGTTCGTGGGGCTCGAAGCGCTGCCGCAGCGCTTGGTGACGATGCCCGCCGGCGCCGACTTGGTCAAGGCGTACATCGCCCAGCACGCTCCGGCCTGATGCGTCCGCATTGCATGCGCATGCGCCAACGCCGTCCTGCACTCCGACGATGAAGCACATCGTTCCCGATCTTCGCCGGAACCTGGCGAGCGGTGTCCGACTTGCGACGGGCTTGCCGATGCGGCCGCTTTCGTTTCGCGTCAACGTGCGCCAGCTCGTGGCTCTGATCGTCGTCGACATCGCGATCAGTATCTTCGTCGACTGGCTGCGTGCCGGCGCGGACGCGCGCTTCTCGCCGCACGCGCTGGTGTACGAAGGCTTCATCATCTCGATGCTCCTGCTGTTCGCGCTGACGCTCGCCGCCGCATTCAGGCAGCCGCACCTGCGGCTCGCGATTCCCGTGATGACGCTCGCCAGCGAGCCGATCCTGAGCGTGCTCAGCGTGTTGTTGACGTTACCCGGCACGCGCACCTCGATGCTGGGCTACCCGCTGCAGCTAATCGGCTTCGCGGTGATCTCGCTGTGGGCCGCGTTCATCTACTGGCGCGTCGTCGCGACCGCGCTGATGCCGCGCAGGCCGCGTTTCTGGTCGCGCTCGCTCGCCGGCGCGGTGTTGCTGCTCCTGGCGATACCGCTCTCGATGTGGGCGTACCAGTCGTGGTGGTACGCCGACGTGCCGGTGCAGACCGCGGATCCGGCGTACGTGAGCCCGGTCTCCGAGGCCGCGCTCGCCGCGCAGCAGACGCTGCTCACCGAGGCACTCGAAGACCTCGACGACGAGCGGCCGAACGTCACCGACCTCTACTTCGTCGGCTTCGCGCCTTATGCCGGCGAAGATGTGTTCCGCAAGGACATGGTTGTGGCGCACGACCTGTTCGACGATCGCTTCGACACCGACGGCCGCTCGATCGTGCTCATCAACAACCCGCGCACGGTGCTCGACGAGCCGTTGGCGACGGTGAGCAACCTTCGCACCACGCTCAAGGAAATCGGCGGCGCCATCGACACCGACGACGACGTCGTGATGCTGTACCTCGAGAGCCACGGCACGAAAGACCACCACTTGGCCGTCGAATACTGGCCGCTCCAGCTCGATTCGCTGACGCCGCGCATGCTGCGCGACATGCTCGACGAATCCAAGATCAAGTGGCGCATCATCGTGCTGTCGGCGTGCTACTCGGGCGGCTTCATCGACGCGCTCAAGGACGAGCACACGCTGGTGATGACCGCTTCGGCGGCCGACCGCACGTCGTTCGGCTGCGGCAACGACAGCAACGCCACGTACTTCGGCGACGCACTGTTCCAGCACGCGCTGCGCTTCGAGGACTCGTTCGAGAAAGCCTTCGAGGTCGCCAAGGCACGGATCGCCGAGCGCGAGAAGGCCGAGGGTCAGACGCCCCCATCCGACCCGCAGATCTACGTCGGCGGCGAGATGGCTGCCAAGCTGACCAGCCTCGAGACCGCGCTGCGCTCGCGCCGGACCAAGAGCACGATCTAGCGCGGCGGGGAGGGCGCTGTCGCGCTTGCTAGAATGCAGCCTCGGTCCAAAGAGCCGTGGTCGTACCCAACCGCAACTGGAGGAGTCGATGAATTCGTTTCGCAATTCGATCGTCGCGGCGTGCGCATTGCTGGCATGTGCGCTGCCCTTGACCACGCAGGCTCAGGGCAAACCCGAAAAGTCCAAGATCAGTCTTTCGGTCGGTGGCAAGGCGGGCTTCTACTACCTTCCATTGACGATCGCTGAGCGGCTCGGCTATTTCAAGGATGAAGGGCTCGACGTCGAGATCAGCGATTTCGACGGCGGCTCGAAAGCGCTGCAGGCCATGGTCGGCGGCAGCGCCGATGTCGTGGCCGGCGCGTGGGAAAACACCATCGACCAGCAGCCCAAGGGCTTGGCGATGCAGGGCTTCGCTTTGATGGGGCGCTATCCCGCGATCTCGGTCGGCGTGGTGAAGTCGAAGGCCGCAGGCTACATTTCCGCGAAAGACTTGAAGGGCATGAAAATCGGCGTCAGCGCGCCCGGGTCAAGCACGAATAGAATGGTGTGGCATCTGATGGCGAAAGCAGGGCTCAAGCCGGACGAAGCCTCGTTCATCGGGGTGGGCACCGCGGCAGGCGCCGTGGCCGCGGCCACCAGTGGCCAGCTCGACGCGATCTCGAACATCGACCCCGTGATGACAACGCTGGAAACAATGGGCGCGGTGGTCATCGTCGCCGACACGCGCACCGCGAAGGGCACCGAGACGGTGTTCGGCTCCGCGGACATGCCGGCAGCGGCGCTTTATGCGCCCATCAGCTTCATCCAGAAAAACCCCAATACCGTGCAGGCGCTGACCAACGCGATGGTGCGCGCGCTGCTCTGGCTGCAGAAGGCGACGCCCGACCAGGTGCTGGCGACGGTGCCTCCCGAGTACCTGCTCGGAAACAAGGATGCCTACCTCGCCAGCTACAACAAGGTGAAGGACGCGTTCTCGCCGGACGGCATGTTCACCGAGGCAGGCGCGCAGAACACGCTCAAGTACCTCGCCGCGTTCAATCCCGCGGTCAAGCCCACCGACATCAAGCTCGCGCAGACCTACGACAACAGCTACGTGCAGAAGGCACTGGCGAAGTACAGGAAGTAAGCCTCGTCATGCCGACGGTCGCGACGATCCCGGGTCGCAGCGCGCTCGCGCTCGAGCGCATCACCTGCTCGTTCGCATCGCGCGAGCGCGCGGGGGAAAGCTACGTCGCGGTCAAGGACGCCACGCTCACCGTGGCGCACGGCGAGTTCGTATCCGTCGTCGGCCCGACCGGCTGCGGCAAGTCGACGCTGCTCAACGTCGCCGCGGGGTTGCTGCAGCCCTCCGCCGGAGCGGTCGATGTGCTGGGATCGCCGCTCTCCGGCCTCAATCGCCACGCTGGCTACATGTTCCAGGCCGAGTCGCTGATGCCATGGCGAAACGCGCTCGACAATGTGCTCGCCGGGCTCGAATTTGCAGGCGAGCCGCGCGCGCGATCCGAGCCGCGCGCGCGCGAGTGGCTGGCGCGCGTGGGCCTCGCTGGCTTCGAGCATCGCTATCCGCACGAGCTGTCAGGAGGTATGCGCAAGCGCGTCGCGCTGGCGCAGATCCTGATCATGGACCCGACCATCCTGCTGATGGACGAGCCGTTCTCGGCACTCGACATCCAGACCCGGCAGATGATGGAGAACGAGCTGCTCGAGCTGTGGTCCGCGGACCGCAAGTCGGTATTGTTCATCACCCACGACCTGGAGGAAGCGATCGCGCTGTCCGATCGCGTGGTGGTGCTGTCGGCGGGACCGGCGACGCATCCGATCGGCGAGTTCGCGATCGATCTGCCGCGGCCGCGCGACGTCAACGAGATCCGGTTGACGCCGCGCTTCGTCGAGCTGCACACGAAGATCTGGCACGCGATGAAGGACGAGGTGCTGAAAGGCTATGCGCAGTCCCGGCGAAAATAGCTCGGCGGCGGGCGCTTCGCCCGCAGATGGCGCGCCCGCGACGGGTGCCGGCGGCGTCTCGGTGACACCCGTGCGCGGGCGTCGCGCGGAGTCGCGCAGCCTGCGCTCGCAGCCGCTCAAGCTCACCATGTATCACGCGCTTCTGCTGGGCGGCATCTTCCTGTTCTGGTACGCAATGACCGAGCCGGGGCTCATACCGCCGTTCTACTTCGACGATCCGACACGCGCCAAGTTCTTCTTCGGCCAGCCGATCGAGGTGGCGAAGCGCATCTGGAACTGGTTCGCCGGCGGCAGCATCTACCTGCATCTGGGCGTGACTTTGCTCGAGACCGTGCTCGCGTTCGCCGTCGGCACGCTGCTCGGCCTGCTCTTCGGATTGTGGCTGGCGCTGTCGCCGTCAGCCTCGACGATCGCCGATCCCTATATCAAGGCGATGAACGCGATGCCGCGCGTGATCCTGGCGCCGATCTTTGCCGTCTGGTTCGGCCTCGGGATCACGTCGAAGGTGGTGTTCGGCGTGACGCTCGTGTTCTTCATCGTCTTTTTCAACGTCTACCAGGGCGTGAAGGAAGTGAGCCCTGTAGTGCTCGCGAATGCGCGCATGCTCGGCGCGTCACGCGCGCAACTGCTGCGCTTTGTCTATCTGCCGTCAGCGACGAGCTGGGTGTTCTCCAGCCTGCATACGTCGGTGGGGTTGGCGTTTGTCGGCGCAGTGGTCGGCGAATACTTGGGATCCGCGCGCGGGGTAGGTTATCTGATCCACCAGGCCGAAGGGGTGTTCGACATCGACACGGTGCTCGCCGGCATCCTCGTGCTGACCGTCTTCGCGCTGATCCTCGACTTCGTGGTCACCCGGATCGAGAACCGGCTATTGGTGTGGCGGCCGGGGACAGCGGAAACCGAAGCGCTGTAGAGACCGCGGCGGGACCAGACCCCGCCGCTTCGACTCGAGCAATCCTCAGCTTCCGTACGGTCAACAGCTGGACAGCGGAAAGCGTATCAAACGGCTAGACCTACTGGCACAAGCCCAGTATTCGTTCTTGCTGCGTGCACGCCTTCGCCGGCCGCGCTATTTCCTTCGGCGCTCCGGCAATGCAGGAGCGGATCTCTTGCGAAGTCGGGGCGAAGTAGAACCATCCGCGACCGAGATCCGGCAGGGCCAACTGGACTTCGCGCCACTTCGGGTGTCCCTTTTCCTGTAGCGTCGAGAAGTTCTTGCACAGCGAGCGCGCGAACTGCCGCATGTTGTTCGCTGTGCCTCGCAAACGATAGTCGTAAGTAACGAGGAACGCTTTGACCGCCAGTCCGGAAAGGTCCTCCGTGAGCAAATTCGGGTAGCTCGCGGCACGTACGGTGGCCGGAAAATAGCTCTTGAGCGCCGCCTTGCTCGATGACTGGTTGGGATCGAATTTCAAGAGCTTGATGTGCTGTCGCGCCTCCGGCTTCATGTCGGCGAGGAGTTTCGCGGGCTGGCCCGCGACGATGGCCACGACGTCGACGGTCTTGTCCGTGATCAGCTTGACCAGGGCGTCCTCGTTCGACAGGTAGGTCGCGCTTGCGTCCGGTAGGGGCTCGCCGAACATCAGGCGATACAACGTCGCCGAGGTGAGCGCCGTGCCACTGCCCAGCTCGCCGGCATTGATCCTCGCATTCCTGATCTCGTGGACGTAGTTACGTTCCGAGTCGGCGCGCACGATGAAATAGATCTCTTCGTTGTAGAGCGGCATGATGACTCGCAGCGGCCGGATTATGTCGCCGGCTTCGGCGTTCCCGCTCGCGGCCATGTCGAGAAAAGCCTGGTAGACGTCCGATTGCACCAACGCAAATTTCACTCCTTCTTCGTAGCGGAGTCGTCGAACATTTTCCGCCGATCCGGCCGACGGCAGCGCGTCGAGGTCGATATTTGCCATGGGGGCGACGAACTGCGCGAGATCACGCCCGATCTTGATGTAGGTCCCGCGATCGGAAGCGGTCACGATCTTGTATTCCGACGCGGCGAGCGCCGCGGCGCCGTGACACGTCACTATCGCTATCAGCATGCCGAATCTCAGAACTTTCACGCTATTTCTCTCCTTGCGTATCGCCGGGACCGCAGAACCCGAGCGTTGCGACGGCTTCAGTGCATTCTTTCGAGATGGGCGAAGCGGGACGGGTCTTCATTCCAGGCCTCGTTGCCGACGACTGCCGCGCGTTCGTTGCGATGCCATCGGCGGGCGGCAGCGCGGCCGGGCGACTGACCGATGGAAGGTCGGAGACGACCGGATCGGCACGCACCGGCTCCGGGTCGGTCCGGGGTCTTTCCGCGACGGACGCACCGCGTGATGGCGCCTGTTCAGCTTCGCCAGGGACGATCCCCGACGGTGGCGCGGTGCCGTTCTGCGCAGATGCCGCGTCAACTTGACTCGCCACGGTCGGCGTGGCGCTCTTTGCAACCGCGCTGTCAGCAACGCTTGCGGCCGGTGGCGCCGCACTGTTCTTCGCAGCGATCTGCGGCGACGATCGATCGTAATAGAAGTAAGCCACGATCGCAGTCGCCGCCAGCAGCGATGCCAGCACCGCGATGCGCGGCCTGCGTCGCAAACGCGTCGACGTTACCGCAGTGTCGACTTGGGTCGTTTGATCGACCTCCCGTGGCGCGACGGCGGAATGGATCGGATCAGGATGTGGAACGTCGTCGGCTGAGACCGTTGGATCCATCGACGGCAGCTCGACGCTGGAATGGGTCGGATCAGGATGTGGAACATCGTCAGCTGAGACCGTTTGATGCATGGACGCCGGCTCGACGGCGGAACGTACCGGATCAGGCAGCGGAATATCGCCGGGTGCGACCGTGTGATCCATTGGCGGCGGTTCGACGGCGAGGGGCGCCGGAGGCAGGTCCGTAGTCTCCCGCTCGGCGACTGCGGCAATCGGGCCTGCCGTTTTGGTCGCTTGGCGTTTCGATCCTTGCCGGAATAGGCTGGCCACGTGCGCTGGCGACTCCGACAGGAAGGCGCGCTCGATGGCGACTCCGCCAACGCTGGATCCGGGCTGCGCAACTTGATTTTCAGGGAGAAGTCGCGGCGGTACGAGCTGCGTCGGGCGCGCCGGTTCGGTTACCGCGGGCGCGGGCGCGGACGCAAGCTTGCGTCCTGCCGCTACGGCGAATTGCGCGCCGCACTTGTAACAGCTTTTCGCAGTTCGCCCGTCGACCGCACCGCAGTGTTTGCATGGTTGCAGATGCAACGGTGAGGCACAGTCATTGCAAAACTTGGCGCTGCCCAGGTTCCGATGATCGCAGAAGAGACAGCTTAGAGGCGGCGACTTGGACATCGAATGGCGACAGGTTAATTTGAGCAGCAACTATGCCCAGGAAAATAGCGAGTCCATGCTAGCGCGATGCGACACTCGCGGCAATGCTAGTGACCGTATTCCATACGATACGAATTTCAGAGCTCAACGGTTGCACGACGACGATGCAAATTATACAAGCTGCTTTGTGGTGCACACGCTCGGGCCCGTCGGCTGTTTTCAAGTCAAATCGTTTGCCATGAGCTGAACCAAAGGACGGCAGGCGCGTGCTCATCGCATCGATGATGAGCCGCGCGTAGGGCGCACTCGAGGTGATGGCCGATCTGAAAGCGGTGTCGCAGTCAGTCGTAGCTGGCGTAATAAACGTGTGCGCTCGTCTCGGATTGCGGACTACAGCTTGTGTTCAGCGGCAGAGACGGATCTTTCCGTCGCCGGGCTCAAGGATGCAATCGAACCTGCATTTTTTTCCGAAGCGTCTGGCGGCGTGCTAGTAGCGGAACGAGCACGCTCAGCCCGGCCCGAAGGCGCCTCTGGCGATCTGCGCGAGCAGCGTGTAGCCCGCGCCGACGGTCGTAGGAATCTCCTCCGCCGCGGGCTCGCGACCGAGGAAGTACGCCATGGCCAGTCCCAGGATGTTGCGGCTCAAGTCGTTGATCGGCTGTGGCGCGCTGCCGGGCGAGAGCGGGTCGGTCTCGAGCGACGCCGCCGGCACCGCCAAGGGCACGGTCGTGGGCCATGTCGAAGGCGCGCGGGCATCCGCGAGGTTGAACGCATCGGAAAGGTCGGCGGCGTTTCGGTCGCGCTCGGTCAGGTGTTCGAGCGTGTACTTGAGGCACAGGGTTCGAATCATCGCCGCGTGATTGATCGCCCGGTGAAAGACCGTGCCGGACTGGGTATGCGCCGAGATCGCGATCGCGGGCACGCGCACGCCCAGACGGTCGAACAGGAAATTGAATTCGCCCGACGGCTGCGGGTTGTACGGCGGCGTTCCTGCCGGCGGCGCGACATGATCGAAGGTCCCGCCGTGCTCGTCGAAGGTCACCAGCATGAGCGTGTCATCGGCGGCCTGGCTCGCCTTGAACGCGGTGTAGATATTATGCAGCAGCAGGTCGCCCGCGCGGACGTCGGAGGTGCCGCCGATGGGGATCTTGTCGATGACGAACGTCGCTGCCGGCGGATGCATATCGTTGTGCAGCCACAGCATGCGCGGCTCGATGAACGAATACGCGGGCAGCGTGTTGTTGGCGAGGTCGCTGTAGAAGGTATCCATCGTGGCAAACCGCGTCTTCCAGTAGGTGAAGAGCTGCGGAGCGTGAATGAGTCCTGTCAGCGAGATGAGCTGCGTCGAATCGAAATAGACTTTCCAGGGGATTTTGGCGTCCTCGAGCCGGTTGAAGATCGTCGGCGCGGTATTGCCGAGCCACTTCGAGTAAGGCTCGTTGACCAGCGCGCCCGAGGACGACGAGGCGTGGAAGAAGGAGCGGTTGCAGAAGGTCTGCGACGGCACACCGCAATGCCACGTGTCGTACACGGCGAACCCGCTTGCCAGCGTCGATAGCACGGGCAACTGACTCGAGCTGAAGCCGTCCATGATGATGCGATATTCCTCGTAGCTCGGCATGCGTTGCTTGTTGGCGACGAAGTTGTTGCAGTAGTCATGCACGAAGCCGTCCATCGTTGGCGTCTGTCCGGGCGCCGGCGCGTTGTAGGGAAAGGCCATATTGGCGGTCGGCAGAAACTCGTTCGACGCCGGATTGACGATGTTGAACAGCTGAGTGTTGACGTGCGGGTAGGTCTCGCCCGGATCGGGATTCGGATTCGAGTAGTCGGCATCGGTCCCCGGGCTGATCCGCGTCGAAACCGAGGTGTGGCCGTCGTTGATATAGGGCGGGACGGGATTGCTGTAAGTCGTGCCGGCGATGCCGTTGTAAGTCTGGTTGCGCGGAACCTGTCCCGGCGCATAGAGATGACCCAGGAGGTTGTCGATCGATCGGTTCTCGAACATCACGACCATATGGCGCGCGAATCGCTGCGGCGCCGGGCCACCCGGTTGCGCCGGCGAATCGGACGCGTCGCCCATGCATCCGGGGAGCAGGGCGGCGCCGGTGACGGCGGCGGAGGCCTTGAGGAATTCGCGCCGTGTCGTGTCGGGCGAGGATGCCGCAGGCGTGCTCTCCACGCGCGGTGGCGAGCGAGGGATATCATCGGACATGGTTGCTCCCGGTTTGGACATTGCCAGTATTGCGGTGTGGTCGCGCGCGAAGATCGACGTGAAGATCCGCGTTGAGGTCAAGTGCAAGCGCGATTCTAGGACGACGATCGCGCCATGACCACGCTCTGCCGCATGTCGGATTGACCCACAACGCGGCACGCGATATACTGCAATGCTCAATCGCGGGGTGGAGCAGTCTGGCAGCTCGTCGGGCTCATAACCCGAAGGTCACAGGTTCAAATCCTGTCCCCGCAACCAAATGAATCAACGGCTTGCCTTCGGGTGAGCCGTTTTTGTTTGCACCTCGGGTAGCGCAGGGGTAGCACCGAGATCGGCTACTACGCCAGCCAGAAAGCACTCGTCTGGGAGCGCTGGCGGAAGGGGGAGACGCTTCATCAGATCGCTGGACAATGTCA
>JBDTZQ010000100.1:0-10908 GCA_040005035.1 Betaproteobacteria bacterium
CGTAGTCGGTGATGTTCTTGACGATGCCCTTGACGATCGCGCCTTCCTGCAGCGTCTTGAGCAACTCCTCGCGCTCGGCACCGAGACTCGCTTCGAGCACGGCCCGGCGCGAGACGACGACGTTGTTGCGCTTGCGGTCGAGCTTGATGACCTTGAACTCGAGCGCCTTGCCTTCGAAGGGCGCGGTGTCCTTGACTGGACGTATGTCGACCAGCGATCCGGGCAGGAAGGCGCGGATGCCGTTGACCATCACGGTGAGTCCGCCCTTCACCTTGCCGGTGACAAGGCCGGATACGATGGTGCCCTGCTCCATCGCGGCTTCGAGATCGTGCCACGCCTTGAGTCGCTTCGCCTTGTCGCGCGAGAGTCGCGTCTCTCCGTAGCCGTCTTCCAGGCTCTCGATGGCGACGGTGACGAAGTCGCCGGCCTTGACTTCGACTTCGCCCTTGTCGTTCTTGAATTCCTCGATGGGAATGAAGCTTTCCGACTTGAGTCCGGCGTTGACGACGACGATGTTGTAGTCGACGCGCGTGACCTCGGCGGTGATGAGCTCGCCCTGTCGCATCTCCTGCCGTGCGAGCGATTCCTCGAACAAGGCGGCGAAGTTGTCCTGCGGCGGGCTGGCTTCTATGCTGGTGGCGGTTGGCATGGCTGGTTAAAGTTCCTGGAGTTCAACCGCAATCGCTGGCGCGATCGCGGGTTCGTGGATGAATCCGCTCAAGACCGGTTGCCCGGCTGGCGACCCTTGCAGCGATGGCCCCGAGGCCTCGTCGCCGCGGTCCAACTGCTTTACTTCCAATTCCTTACTTCCGATCCCCCGGCACCGAGCGCCGCGTAGGTTTCCAGCACGCGCGCGATCGCTTCGTCGATGGTCATTGCGGTCGTATCGAGGAGCAACGCATCGGCGGCGGGCCGCAGCGGCGCTGCTGCCCGGCTGCTGTCGCGCGCGTCGCGTTCCTGAATATCGCGCAAAAGACTTTCAATGGTAACCGAGTTTCCTTTTTCGATCAACTGGTTATGCCGGCGTCTGGCCCGCTCCTCGGGGCTCGCGGTGACAAAAGCCTTCAGGCGGGCGTCGGGAAAGATGACCGTTCCCATATCCCGGCCCTCGGCCACCAGTCCCGGCGGCCGACGGAAGGCGCGCTGGCGCTCGATCAGCGCTGTCCTCACTCCGGGGAAGACCGCAATGCGCGAAGCCGTCGCCCCCACGGCCTCCTCCCGGAGCCGCGGTGCCACGTCGGCGCCGTCGACCAAAATGCCCGCGCCGGTGAACTGCGCGTCGAGAGCGCGGGCTGCTGCCGCGATCGCCGCTTCGTCGTCGAGCGCCAGACCGCGGCGCAGTGCCATCAGTGCGACCAGCCGGTAGAGCGAGCCGCTTTCGAGGTAGTGGTAGCCGAGCGAGCGCGCCACCGCGCTTGCTATCGTCCCCTTGCCGCTTGCCGCCGGCCCGTCGATGGCGATGACGGCCGCGCGCGGGGATGCGGTTGCGCTCACGTGGCTCCTTCGCGCCGCGCGCTCGCCAGCCTCGCGAATTCGTCAAAGTAGCCGGGGAAAGTCTTGCGCACGCAGTCCGGATCGTTGATGCGCACGCCCACCCCGCCCAGCGTCGCCAGCGAGAAGCACATCGCCATGCGATGGTCGCCGTAGGTGTCGATCGTCGCCGAGCGAAGCGCGTCCGGCGGCGAGACGCGGAGCCAGTCCGGACCTTCCTCGACCGCGGCGCCGAGTTTGCGCAGCTCGCGCGCCATCGCATCGATGCGATCGGTTTCCTTGACACGCCAGCTCCCGATGTTTCGCAGCGTCGTGTCGCCGCGCGCGAACAGCGCGATGACCGCCGCTGTCATCGCGGCATCGGGAATCAGCTTGCAATCGAGGTCGATGCCGGTGAGGGCTTGGCCGGCGCGCGTCTCGATCCAGTTGTCGCCGCGGGTCACCTGCGCGCCCATCGAAGCGAGCACGTCGGCAAAGGCGACGTCCCCCTGCACGCTCGCCCGGCCGACGCCTTCGACGCGCACCGGACCGCCCAGCGCGCCCGCCGCCAGGAAATACGACGCCGACGACGCATCGCCCTCGACGTGAAAGCGCCCGGGGCTGACGTAGCGCGCACCGGCGCCGACGCGAAAGAGCCGCGCGCCATCGCGCTCCACCTCGACGCCGAAGCGCTGCATCAGATCGAGCGTGATGTCGACGTAGGGCGCCGAAATCAGCTCGCCGTCCACGTCGACGCCGGCCTCGCGCTGCAGCAACGGCAACGCCTGCAGCAGCCCGGTGAGAAATTGACTCGAGACATCGCCTCGAATGCGCACGCGAGCTGCGCCGGCATCGACCTTGGGTCCGATCAGCAGCGGCGGATAACCGTCCTGCATCTCGTAGCGAATGTCCGCGCCGAGCGGGCGAAGCGCATCGACGAGGTCGCGGATCGGACGCTCGCGCATGCGCGCTACGCCGTCGAGACGATAGTGTCCGTCACCCATCGCCAGTGCCGCCGCCAGCGTGCGCAACGAAAGCCCCGACAGGCCAAGGAAGAGGTCGGCGCGCTCGACGGGAAAGTCGCCTCCACAGCCGCTCACCCGGTGCACGTGTTCTGCGTCCTTGTGCCATTCGACCCCCAGGGCGGAGAGCGCTCCAAGCATCACCTCGGTGTCATCGGATTCAAGCAGGTGTTCGAGCGCCGTGTCGCCACGGCTGAGCGCAGCGAGTAGAAGCGCGCGGTTGGAAATGCTCTTCGAGCCGGGAAGACGCATCGTTCCCGCCAGGCGCGCTACCGGCGCCATATCGAGCCAGCCGGGCGCGTCAGACCGCATCATCACCGGCGTGCGCCCGAAGCCACGCGACGCGCGCGTCGCGCGCCGCCGCGAGGTACGCGGCCAGCGCAGCGCCGCCGTCGTCCTGATCAAGGAGACGCCCGATGCGCTCGAGTTCGGCGCCGTACGCCACCAGCTCGGCGCGCAGCGCCGTCCTGTTCGCGACGAAAATATCGCGCCACATCTCGGGGTGACTCGACGCGAGGCGCGTGAAGTCGCGAAAGCCGCTTGCCGCGTGGCGAAAGTATTCGTCCCGGTCCGGACGTCCCGCCAGCGCGCCGACCAGCCCGAATGCCAGCGCGTGCGGCAAGTGACTGACGGCGGCGAACAGCTGATCGTGGCGCGCCGCGTCGAGGCGCGCGACGCGCGCGCCGCACGCGACCCAGCAGGCTTCGACCAGCGCGATCGCCTGCGCTGCCGTCTCGGTGACCGGCGTGAGCAACACGCTCCTGCCTTCGAACAGCGTGTCGAACGCGGCAGCCGCGCCCGAGTGCTCGGTTCCGGCGATCGGATGCGCGGGAACGTAGCGAGCAAACGCGCTTCCGAGCGTGGCGCGCGCGGCGGCGATGACGTCCTGCTTGGTGCTGCCGGCATCGGTGATCACCGAGTGCGCGCCCAGGTGAGGCGCGATCTGCGCGAACACGCCGCGCATTTGACCGACCGGGACCGCCGCCAGCACCAGATCGGCGTCGGCAAGCTCGCGCTGCCATTTGTCCTGCGACGAATACGTGCGATCGGCGATGCCCGATCTCCGTGCCGTCTCGAGGTTCGATGGATCGCGGCCGATGCCGATCACTTCGCGCACCGCGCCCGCCTGGCGCAGCGCCAGCGCGAACGAGCCGCCGATCAGGCCGACTCCGAAGACGACCAGTTTGGAAAGCGATGGAGCGGACACGCCTTCAGCGCGCGAGCGCTACCTTGAGCGCGTCCAGGAAGCGCTGGTTCTCCGCCGGCAATCCCACTGAGACGCGCAGGTGCTCGGGCAGACCGTAGTTGGCGACCGGCCGCACGATCACGCCTTGCTTCAACAGCGATTCGTACACCGCACCGGCGGCATTGCCGACATGCACCAGCAGGAAGTTGGCGTGCGACGGGACGTGCGCGACGCCCATCGACGAGAGCCCGCGCGCGAGCTGCTCGAGCCCGGCGTGATTCAGGCGAGCGCTCTCGACGACGTAGTCGCTGTCGGCGAGCGCCGCGATCGCGGCGGCCTGCGCAACCGAGTTCACGTTAAACGGCTGGCGCACGCGATTGAGCATCGCCGCGACCGATGCATTGCTCAGCCCGTAACCGATGCGCAGCCCGGCAAGCCCGTACGCCTTCGAGAACGTGCGCGAGATGAGCAGGTGAGGATGCAGGCGCAGCCACGATGCGCTGTCCGACTGCTGCTCAGGCGCCAGGTATTCGTTGTAGGCCTCGTCGAGGACGACGAGCACTCCCGGAGGCACCGACGCGATGAACTCGCGCAGCACCGGCGGCTCGATCCACGTTCCCGTCGGGTTGTTGGGGTTGGCGACGAACACCATGCGCGTGCGTGGTGTGATCGCCGCGCGCATCGCGGCGAGGTCGTGACCGAGCGCGTGCGCCGGCACGCTGACGCCGACGCCGCCGCGCGCTTGCGTGGCGAGCGGATACACCGCGAAGGCATGCTGCGAATAGATCGCCTCGTCTCCCGGACGCAGAAACGCCTGCGTGGCGAGCTCGAGGATGTCGTTGGAGCCGTTACCGAGCACGATCTGCTCGGACGCCACGGCGTAGCGCGCGGCGAGCGCGTTCTTGAGCGCGAAGCCGTTGCCGTCTGGATAGCGTGTCACGCCCATCGCGGCGGCGGCGATAGCGTCGCGCACGCGTGCGCTCGGACCGCGCGGATTCTCGTTCGAAGCGAGCTTGATGATCTCGTCCTCCGCGAGCCCGTACTCGCGCGCCAGCTCGTCGATCGGCTTCCCGGGCGTGTACGGCGACAGCCGCTGCACGTACTCTGGCGCCTCGGGTGCCGCGGTTCCCGCAGCGTCGACCTCACGCGCGCTTGTACGTTCCCCCCGAGCGTCGCTGCGCGCCGTTCCTCCTAGGGGGCGAGTGCGTTGGGGCGGCCCTGCGGCACTCATCGCTTCACCTCTGCCCCGGGAGCCGGGGCGGCGGGATACGAGCCGAGCAGCTTGAGGAACGGCGCGCGCTGGCGCAGCTCGTCGAGCGCAGCCGCCACCGGCGCGTCGTCGCGATGTCCCTCGACATCGACGAAGAAGAGGTATTCCCACAGACCGGTCCGGGCGGGACGCGACTCGAGGCGCGTCATGCTGACATGGTGCTTTGCGAAAGGCTCGAGCAGCGCGTGCACCGCGCCCGGGCGATTGTGCGCGGACATGACCAGCGACGTCTCGTCGCGGCCGGAGCGCGCGATCGCCTGCCGTCCCAGCACCCAGAAGCGCGTCGTGTTGTTGGGCTCGTCCTCGATATGCGCGACCAGCGAAGGCAACCCGTAGATCACCGACGCGGTTTCGCCGGCAATCGCCGCGCTCGTCGGCGCCAGCGCCGCCAGGCGCGCCGCCTCGGCGTTGCTCGACGCCGGCACGCGCGGCACCGACGGCAAATGCCGCAGCAGCCACTGCGCACACTGCGCCAGCGACTGCGCATGCGAATACACGCGGGTGATCTCGCCCAGCTCGCGCACTCGTGACAAGAGGTTCTGGCCGACGCGCAGCTTGATCTCGCCCACCACCGTCAGCTCGGTCTGGCACATCAGATCGAGCGTGCGACCCACCGCGCCTTCGGTGGAGTTCTCCACCGGCACGACCGCGTAGTCGGTCTGGCCGGACTCCGCGGCGCGAAAGACCTCGTCGATCGATGCGTACGGCTCGGCGTGCACGAAGTCGCCGAAATGACGCGCCACCGCCGCATGGCTGAACGTTCCCGCGGGACCGAGATACGCGATCGCGAGCTTCTGCTCGAGCGCGAGGCACGCCGACATGACCTGCCGGAACACGCCCGTCACCGCCTCGTTGGACAACGGCCCCGTGTTGCGCGACTCGAGCGCGCGCAGCACCTGCGCCTCGCGTTCGGGGCGGTACGCGATGCCGCCGCCCTTGAGCGCGCCGATGGCCTGTGCCTCGCGCGCGCGCTCGTTGAGCAGCCGGAGCAGCTCTCGATCGAGCGCATCGATGGCGTCCCGACGGCGTACAAGCTCGGTTTGCGCGTCTTCCTTCACGGGGCGTTGGGGATCAGCCATTTCCGGATGACTCGCGCGCGTGGTCGGCCCCGCGGCGCGCATCTCCATCACGCTTCCTCGACGTCGTCCTCGGTTTCGGCGACACGCTCGAGCCCGGCGAGCTTCTCACCCTCGCCGAGGTTGATCAGCGTTACCCCCTGCGTCGAGCGGCTCATCTCGCGAATCGAGGAAACCTCGGTGCGGATGAGCACGCCCCCGGTGGAGATGAGCATGACCTCGTCGGTCTCGAGCACCAGCGCGGCGGCGACGACCTTCCCGTTGCGTGCAGTCTGCTGGATCGCGATCATGCCCTTGGTGCCGCGGCCGTGGCGCGTGTGCTCAACGATCGGCGTGCGCTTGCCGTAACCGTTCTCGGTAGCGGTCAGCACCGACTGCTTCTCGTCTTCGGCGACCAGCATCGAGATGACGCGCTGTCCGCGATCGAGCTGCATGCCGCGCACGCCGTGCGCGTTGCGGCCCATCGGCCGCACGTCGGTTTCCTCGAAGCGGACGGCCTTGCCGCCGGATGAGAACAGCATCACGTCGTGCTTGCCGTCGGTGAGCGCGGCGCCGACCAGGAAATCGCCGTCGTCGAGGTCCACCGCGATGATTCCCGACGGGCGCGGCCGCGAGAATTCAGAGAGCGGCGTCTTCTTGACGGTGCCCTGTGCGGTGGCCATGAACACGAAACGATCCTGCGCGAATTCCTTCACCGGCAGAATCGCCGTGATCTTCTCGTGCTCGAGCAGCGGCACGAGGTTGACGATCGGCTTGCCGCGCGACGCGCGACCGCCCTGCGGAACGTTGTAGACCTTGAGCCAGTAGACGCGTCCGCGGTTCGAGAAGCAGAGGATGAAATCGTGCGTATTGGCGAGGAACAGCCGATCGATGAAGTCGTCTTCCTTAGTACCCGTCGCCTGCTTGCCGCGGCCGCCGCGGCGTTGCGCTCGGTACTCCGCCACCGGCTGAGCCTTCATGTAGCCGCCGTGCGAGAGCGTCACGACCATGTCCTGCGGCGCGATCAGATCCTCGAGCGAAAGGTCGACACCCTGCGCCACGATTTCGGAGCGGCGCTTGTCGCCGAACTGATCGCGCACCGACTTGAGCTCGCCGGAAACGATGCCCGTCACGCGCGCCGGCTGCGCCAGTATCTCGAGCAGGTCCTTGATCTGCTCCATCACTTCCCGGTATTCGCTGGTGATCTTTTCCTGCTCGAGGCCGGTCAGGCGCTGCAGGCGCAGCTCGAGAATCGCCTGCGCCTGCGAATCCGACAGCCTGTAGCCTGCGGGCTGGCTCTTCGGTTGCCAGCCGAACTCGGGCGCCAACCCTTGCGGACGCGCTGCATCCGCGGCGGCGCGCTGCAGCATGTCCTCGACCAGCGGCGAGCGCCAGATCCTTCCCATCAGCGCGACCTTGGCCTCGGCGGGTGTCGCTGCGCCCTTGATGAGCGCGATGATCTCGTCGACGTTGGACAGCGCGACCGCGAGGCCTTCCAGGATGTGTCCGCGTTCGCGAGCCTTGCGCAGCTCGAAGCGCGTGCGCCGGACGACGATCTCGCGTCGGTGCTGGAGGAAAAACTCGACGAACTGCTTGAGGTTGAGCAGGCGCGGCTGATTGTCGACCAGCGCCACCATGTTCATGCCGAAGCTGTCCTGCAGCTGCGTGAGCTTGAACAGGTTGTTCAGGATGATGTCGGTGATCTCGCCGCGCTTGAGCTCGATGACCACGCGCATGCCGGACTTGTCCGACTCGTCGCGAAGATCGGAGATGCCCTCGAGCCGCTTTTCGCGCACCAGCTCGCCGATACGCATGAGCAGCGTGGCCTTGTTCACCTGGTACGGAAGCTCGTCGACGATGATCGCCTGGCGCCCGCCCTTGTCGAGATCCTCGACGTGCGTGCGCGCCCGGATGACGACGCGGCCGCGGCCCGTTCGATAACCTTCGCGCACGCCTTCGACGCCGTAGATGATCCCCGCGGTCGGAAAATCCGGCGCCGGAACCAGCTCGATCAAGTCGTCGACGGTAAGCTCGGGATTTTCCAGCAGCGCCAGGCAGGCGCCGACGATCTCGTTGAGGTTGTGCGGCGGGATGTTGGTCGCCATGCCGACGGCGATGCCCGACGACCCGTTCACCAGCAGGTTGGGAATACGCGTCGGGAGAACGGTCGGCTCGAGCTCCTTGCCGTCGTAATTCGGCACGAAATCGACGGTTTCCTTGTCGATATCGGCGAGCATTTCGGCGGAAATGCGCTGCAGCCTGCATTCGGTATAGCGGTACGCGGCCGGCATATCTCCGTCGACCGAGCCGAAATTGCCTTGGCCGTCGATCAGCGGGTAGCGCAGCGAAAAGTCCTGCACCATGCGCACCAGCGCCTCGTACGTGGCCGAGTCGCCGTGCGGGTGGTACTTGCCGAGCACGTCGCCGACGACGCGGGCGCACTTGACGTAGGGGCGGTTCCAGATCGTGTTCGACTCGTGCATCGCGAACAGGACCCTTCGATGCACGGGTTTGAGGCCGTCCCTGACGTCCGGCAGCGCCCTTCCCACGATCACGCTCATCGCGTAATCGAGGTAGGAATGGCGCATTTCGGCTTCCAGGCTTACCGGGAGGGTTTCTTTGGCGAACTGCTCCATCGTAGCGGGTGCTCTTTGGCGGTTTAAAGGATCGAAAGCGGGCCGGGGCGCATCACCCGGCTCAGGGGCAGCAGAGTCGCTCCGAAGGACCGTATCCCGGGGCTAGGCTCGACAGCACGGAAAACGATGAATCTTAACATGACCGTTGTATCGCCGCGACAACGATCAAACTTCCTGTTGCGAGAATCGACATAGCGCTTTGCAGCGTCAAAAACCCTATGCTATAGTCGATCGCAAGTCGCTGTTTCCGGACGACCCATAAAAGTTGCCGTTACGCGTCGAAAAACTACACGGGCAGACTTCAACAACTCAGCCAAAGGGGTGAAAGTGAATAAACTTCGTCTGATAGCGACCATCATGACCGGCACGACCGCGGCCATGCTTGGCTCCGCGGCGTTCGGCCAGGCCAACCCGCAAAATAGCGGCTACTGGCTGTTCGGCTATGGGAAGCCGGATGCGAACATCTGGAGAAGCGGTTCCTATGGCGGGAAGCCCGGCGTAAACGACACTCTTTGCTGGAGAACCGGTTACTGGACTCCGGCGATGGCGATCGTCGAGTGCGATCCCGACCTCGTACCGAAGCCCGCAGCGCCCGCTCCGGCCCCGGCGATGACGCCGCCCGCTCCGGCCCCCGCGCCTGCTCCCGCACCTCCGCCTCCTGCTGCAGCAGTGCAGAAGATCACGCTGGCCAGCAAGGCGCTGTTCGACTTCGACAAGGCGGTGCTCAAGCCCGAAGGCATGGCTGCGATCGACCGCGATGTGATCAGCAAGCTGCGCGATGTCTCCAAGTTGGAGCTCGTGCTGGTGACTGGCCATACCGATCCGATCGGCACGCAGGCCTACAACCAGAAGTTGTCTGAGCGCCGTGCCAACGCCGTGCGCGACTATCTGGTGTCGAAGGGCGTCGCCAGAGACAAGATCGAGACGCTCGGCATGGGCAAAACTCAGCCGATTCCCGGACTGACCTGCAATCAGAAGAACATGAAGGAACTGATTGCGTGTTACGCCCCGGATCGTCGCGTCGAGGTCGAAGTCAAGGGCGAGGCGGTCAGACGCTAAGCCGTACTACGTTGCTGAAAAAGCCCCGCCTGGTGCGGGGCTTTTTCTTTGCGCGCTGATCGCTGATGTCACAACGCCACTCGTCACCGAGCCGCGTCCGCGTTTCGCCTCATCGCCCGATGCCTGCTTGACGTAAGCGCGCCAACACCCCAACCTCGAACGATGATGCCCATTGCCGTCGATCTGCGCGTGGACGCGCGCTGGATCGTTCCCATCGTTCCGGCTGGAGCGCTGGCGAATCATTCACTGCTGATCGACGCCGGCAGGATCGTTGCCGTGCGCGCGACCGCGAACGCGCAGCGCGACTACGAGGCGCGCGAGCACGTCACGCTGCAATCGCACGTCGTGATGCCGGGCTTGGTCAACGCGCACGTCCACAGCGCGATGACGCTGATGCGCGGCATCGCCGACGATCTCGCCCTCGAGCCGTGGCTGCGCGAGCACATCTGGCCGCGCGAGGGTCGATTTCTCGGAACCGAGTTCGTGCACGACGGCACGCTGATCGCGGCGGCGGAAATGCTGCGTGGCGGCGTGACCTGCTGCAACGACATGTATTTCTTTCCTGACGCTGCCGCCGCCGCGTACCACGCCAGCGGAATGCGCGCGATGCTCGGATTGCCGGTCGTCGACTTCCCCACGCCGTACGCGGCCGACGCCGATTCATGCTTGCGAGCGGGGCTTGCCGCGCGCGATGCGTGGAAAGGCGAGTCGCGGCTGCGCTTCTCGCTCGCTCCGCACGCGCCCTACACCGTCGGCGACGAAAGCTGGAGCAAGATCGTCATGTACGCGAGCCAGCTCGACCTGCCGATTCAGACGCACCTGCTCGAAGCCGGCGACGAGCGCGCGCGGAGCCTCGCGGCGCACGGCATGTCGCCGCTGCAGCGCCTCGATCGGATCGGTGCGACGGGTCCTGGATTCATCGCCATCCACGGCGTGCAGCTCGATGCCGCGGACATCGAGCTGCTGGCGGCGCAGAGCTGTCACGTCGTGCACTGCCCGACGTCGAATCTCAAGCTCGCCAACGGCATCGCACCCGTCGCTGCGCTCAAGGCCGGCGGCGTCAACGTCGCGCTGGGAAGCGATGGCGCGGCCAGCAACAACCGCCTCGACGTATTCGGCGAGGCGCGCCACGCCACGCTGCTCGCCAAGGCGTCGACGCGCGATGCGGCCGCGCTGCCCGCCGCCGCAGTCCTGCGCATGGCTACGCTCG